>CBHTUB010000078.1:0-16260 GCA_966095595.1 uncultured Chryseosolibacter sp.
TTCAGAACGCGGAAAGGAGAGCTTGTCTTCGGTGGTCCTACAGGTTTTAATATCTCGAACGGCGCTGATCACAAAGATGATTTTGTTATCAATAAGATCGTGTTCTCAGAGCTCGAGCTTTATGAAAATCCGGTCCGGATTGGCGAGCAGATCGATGGTACCGTTGTACTTGACAGGTCCATATCCGAAACGAACAAGATCGTGCTTCCACCCAATAAGAACTTCTTCTCGCTGAAGTTTTCGGCGCTAAACTACTTTAATCCGGAGCGCGACAAATATGTATACATGCTCGAGGGCTTGAATACAGGTTGGTTGCCTGTTGATGCGAGGAATCATGAGATCATATTCAACAGCCTGAATCCGGGGCGTTATGTTTTGCGGTTGCGGGCTGCAAACAGCGATGGCGTATGGAGCGACAAGGAGGCGGTGCTTTCCATCGTGATGCTGCCGCCTTTTTGGAAGACAAGGACGGCATTTGTCATCTACGTGATTTTACTCATGGCGATCCTGCTTGTCGCAAGAAAAATAATTCAGCAGCGTGAAAAATTGAAGTATGCCATCGAGCAGGAACGGCGGGAAATGCAACGCGTCCATGAGCTTGATATGATGAAAGTGAAGTTCTTCACAAATGTCAGCCATGAATTCAGGACCCCCCTTACCCTGATACTCACACCGATCGAGAGGTTGATCAAAAAAGCTACTGACCCGGAACAACTTGCTCAATTTCAGCTGGTGCATCGCAATGGACGGCGTTTAATGAACCTCGTCAATCAATTGCTCGATTTCAAGAAGCTGGAGGTTTATGAGGTAAAATTCAATCCGACGAAAGGAGACATCATCGCCTTTATCAAGGACACCGTGCTCTCATTTTCAGATCTTTCCGAAAAGAAAAATATTAAACTGTCATTTGCGAGTAGTATAGCGCATCGCGAGGCTGCCTTCGACCATGACAAACTCGAGAAGATCCTGTTCAATCTCCTGGGCAATGCGTTCAAGTTCACGCTTGAAAATGGTCAGGTGACTGTAAAGGTGGAGGAAGTGCAGGACGGCAGTGAGCGACTTCTGGAAATCGACGTGAGCGATACGGGGATCGGAATTCCAAAAAGCAAGCTCGACAAGATCTTCGAGCCTTTTTTCCAAACCGATATTCCAAAGAACATTGTGAACCAGGGCAGCGGGATAGGACTCGCCATCACGAAGGAATTTGTAAAGATCCACGGGGGCCGGATAGAGGTCAACAGCGAAGTGGGACGTGGAAGCTCCTTCAAGGTGATACTTCCGTTGCGAGACATTCCATCGGAGGAAGCGCTCGGTTTGTTGGAAGAGGTCAGCATTCCAGCCGAAGAGGAAGTTGAGGAAGTCGAGGAAGCCTCCATGGAAAGTTCGACGGTGGTTGCCGCCGCAAATGGCAAACCAGAGGGCATGACAAAAAAGAAATCATTGCTGCTCATCGACGACAACGATGACTTCCGGTTTTATCTGCGCGACAATTTGAAGTTCCATTATACGATATATGAAGCGAGCAACGGCGCCGAGGGATGGAATCTTGTTTTGTCGGCCCAGCCGGACCTCATTGTCAGTGACATCATGATGCCGGAGATCAATGGCATAGAACTATGCACAAGGATCAAGTCGGATGAGCGTGTCTCCCATATTCCGGTCATTCTGTTGACCGCGCGAAGCAGCCCTGAGCAGCGTGTCGAGGGGATCAGGACCGGAGCGGACGATTATATCACGAAACCATTCAACTTCGAAGTGCTCGAGGCGAGAATCAACAATTTGCTGGAGCAGCGTGAAAAATTTCAGAGGACGTTCCGCAAGACCCTTGAAGTCAAATCGAGTGAGCTCCAGATCACGCCACTTGACGTCAAGTTTATCGAGAAGGCCGTCAAGGTTGTGGAGGCGCATGTCTCGTCGCCTGACTTTTCCGTAGAAGACCTTGGAATGGAGTTGGGCATCAGTCGTGCCTATGTGTTCAAGAAGATACTTGCCTTAACCGGAAAAACGCCGCTTGAATTCATACGCACGATCCGCCTGCAACATGCCGCGCAGCTCCTGGAAAAAAGCCAGCTTTCGGTCAGGGAGGTCGCCTACAAGGTTGGTTTCAATAATCCGAAGTACTTTACAAAGTATTTCAAGGAACAATATAATATCCTTCCATCTGACTACGCGGCGTCAAAAAAGGATGCTTCCAGCTAATGTTTAATCCTTCAGATTGTAAATCTGTATATATATCATAGAGTGATCTGGTGCTTCTGTTGCGATAACAATCCTTTTGTACGCCTTTAGTTTTTCTATTTTCCGCAACTTATTGCGGTTCTTCGCAATCGATTTGACAAGCCACGAAAAATGTCTAAAAAGTGCTCCTGGAAAGTCTATCCCATCGGTATTAGACTTCTGATACCGCTCTATTAGACTCACGACAGTCGCAATGAATGCATTTTTGTTTGCAAACGATTACAGATGTTGGCGAATTGGATCGTTTGCGAACCATATCAATTGGTTTGCAACATGGCACACCGCCGACATGTAAAGTCGAGTTTTTAAAAACTTACCAAACTATACCCTATGATGAAAAAGCTCTACAGATGGTTAATCATTGCTGCATTCGTCGTGGTCGCATGCCACGATGTTTCCGCGCAGCAAATGGCGGTCACCGGAACGGTAAAAGAAAGTTCGGGGTCTGCTCTTCCAGGCGTTAATGTTCTTCTGAAAGGCACGACAACCGGAACCGTAACGGATTCAGATGGACATTTCTCGATCAATGCGAGCCCCAACGATGTAATCGTGTTCTCGTTCATTGGCTACAAGCAACAGGAGATCGTTGTCGGACAACAAACGAACATCGACGTCACCCTTGAGGAAGATGTGCTGACCCTTAAAGAAGTGGAAGTATCGATCGGCTACGGTCAGGTTAAAAGAACTGATGTTACCGGGTCAATATCTTCCATTACGGGAGAGGAGCTTCGCAGGGGAAGCTCGGTAACATTCGAACAGGCGTTGCAGGGAAAAGTACCCGGTCTGGTCGTGCAGCAGGTATCAGGACAGCCAGGGGGCGGAGTTTCTCTTCAGATCCGTGGCGTATCTTCCTTTCAAGGTGGTACCCCGATGTATGTGATCGATGGGGCTATCATCGGCGGAACAGCCAATGTAAACTATGGCCAGGGCATTAACCCATTGGCTGGTATTAATCCATCCGACATCGAGTCTGTCGATGTGTTGAAGGATGCCTCTGCTACTGCGATCTATGGATCACAAGCTACCAATGGTGTTATTATCATCACCACAAAAAGAGGGAGGGTAGCACCACCAAAAATATCATACGACTTTAGTACAGGTTTTCAACAAATTCAGCAGCGACTTCCTGTCATGAACCTGCGGGAATTTGCCACTTTCATCAACGAGAGAAATACGGGTATTGGCTGGGGTTTCGACACAAGACCTGAATTTGCCAATCCACAATATTTAGGCAAGGGTACTGACTGGCAGGATGAGCTCTTTAAAAACGCTCCTATGACGAATCACACGCTTACCGTGAGTGGCGGCGATACCAGAACACAATACCTGTTTTCAGGATCATATTTTAAGCAGGATGGAATTGCAGAGGGATCTGACTTCAGAAGGCTTTCCGTACGACTTAATCTGGACAACAAGACGACCGATTGGTTGAAGATCGGGACCAGCCTTCAGTTGGCAAATCTCCGCGAAAACGTAAACACGACCACAGGCAACGTAGTAAGGGCGTCACTCAACCAAACACCGGACATCGCCGTGAAGAATCCTGACGGTAGCTGGGGTGGTAACTACAATGAGAATGGTTGGGTCAACCCTACCGTTAATCCTCTTGCAGTTGCGCTGATGAACAAAGACCAGATCAAGAGAAATCAGATGTTTGCTAACGTGTATGCAGAGATCACGTTCTTACCGGGATTGACACTGCGAAATGAAGCAAACGGAACTTTTTCCATGGCGACGGAAGACAGGTTTTATCCAAAATTTACAATGGGTCTTGCCGAACAGCCCAACAACAGTTCTTCTTACGATTTTAGTCAAAGTGCTTATACAACGCTGCGAAACTACCTCACCTATGCCCGCACGTTCAACGAGCGGTTCAATACGAACATCATGGTGGGGCATGAAGCTCAGTTAAGTAAATCAGAGAGCGTGAATGCCGGCCGTGGAACTTTTCCATCCAACAACGTTCAGGTGATCAGCAGTGGTGATCCGAGCACTGCTACAAACGGTGGCGCTAAAGGTCACAGTGCCATCGAGTCATACTTTGGCCGGGTGAATTTTGGATTTGACGATAAGTATCTGCTTACGGTCAACGTGCGGGCAGATGGCTCGTCAAAATTTGCAGCAGGGCGCCAGTGGGTAACAACCTACTCGGGAGGTCTTGCATGGAAGGTCAAGAATGAATTCCTGCAGGATGTCAGACAAGTCAACGAATTGAAATTACGTGTCGGATACGGTTTGACCAATAACCAAAATATCAATGACTACGCCTATACATCGACAATGATTACGGTGCCGACCGGCTTGACAGGTATCGCCCAGCTCACGAAAGCCATGGGCAACCCGTTTGTGGAATGGGAAAAAACAAAATATGCCAACATCGGTCTTGATGGAACGCTTTTGAACTGGCGACTCGACTTCTCGGTGGATTTTTATAACCGCCGTACGGATGACCTGCTCATGAAGCTTCCTTTACCGGCTTACACAGGAACGAATACCGCATGGTCTCCAGGCGCGATAGATGCCCCCTGGGCAAACGTCGGTTCGATGAACAACAAGGGATTTGATGTCAGGATCAGTTCTACCAACATTGACAATGGTAAGTTTTTGTGGAAAACAGACTTCACCGTATCGCGGAACATTAACAAGGTTGTAAAGCTCAACACTGATGATGCTTCTCTGGAAGGCTGGCCGTATAGCAAGACCGTTGAAGGAAGATCCATTGGCGAATTTTATGGATATCAGGTGGTGGGTGTCTATGCATCACCCATTGATTTCCTCGACGACCCGGAGAACGGCATAAAGCATTACCCCAGGCCTGTTGACAGTCAGGGTGTAGAGTATCCGGTTGGCACGTCAACAGGAAGTATCTGGTATGGCGATCTGAAGTTTAAGGATCTGAACAATGACGGTGTGATTACCACGGCCGACCAGACGTTCCTCGGGTCTCCAATTCCGAAAGCTCAGTTTGGTTTGAACAATTCATTCACCTATAGAAATTTTGATTTCAATATATTTTTCACGGCTAACGTCGGGAACAAGGTATACAATCAATTGCGTATGGTGGGCGAGTTGCCCGGCACCAGCTATGGTTATTTCAAAGATCTGAACAATTACGCCAGGCTTGGACTTATCGATCCGAACGGATCGGCCACCGACGTCAACAATGTATACGTCATCAATGCTGACACCAAGATACCCGGATTGCGGAATGACAATACCAACGGGAATGACAGAAGATCGGATCTGTATGTGGAAGATGGATCGTTCGTGCGTTGTAAAGCCATCACATTGGGCTATACGCTCCCGGAAAATCTGTTGCAAAAGGCACACATCAGCTCCCTTCGTGTATATGCCAACGTATCCAATGCATTTCTCATAACGAAGTATAAAGGTATGGATCCCGAAATCGGGTCATGGAATCCGCTGTCAGCAGGTTACGACAACGGTTATTACCCTCAGCCTCGTGTCTTCACCGTGGGTGCAAGTCTCCAACTGGGCAGCAAATGAGAAGCACACAGTACATCAACCATGAAATAAAAATTTTGTACAACATGAAGTCATTAAATAGAATATTAGTCTCTTCGTTGTTTATTATCCTGTTGATGACAGGATGCAGCGACGATTTTCTCGACCGTCCTCCGTTATCAGAAGTGAGTACTGATAACTTTTATCAAACTCCGGAAGAATTAAGGTTGGCTACCGCTGCTTTATACGCAGGGGGGCCCTGGGGCGAGTGGAATTATGTCTGCTATCTGCCGATCGGTGAAGTGATGAGCGGAAACATGGTGCTGGGTTACAACGCCGATGCCATTCAATTCAATGGATTCAGCCTGACCGAGACGAACGAAGGGCTGATGGCCAATTGGAGATCGATGTATAAGGTGATTGCGCATTGTAATGCGACCATCAACGGAATCGAGCAAAAAGCGCCTGCCAGCATTCCTGATCAGCTTAAGAACGCCGCCATCGCTGAAGCAAAGTTTATTCGCGCATTTGCGTATTACGACCTTGCCATGCTATGGAAAGACGTTCCGATCATTGAAGACAACACCTTGCTGATCAACGCGCCTTTGGTGAACAGGAATAACGTCAACGATGTCTACCAGTTTATCGTCAACGATCTCACTTTTGCCGCGCAACATCTTCCAACCGAAGACAAGGGTAGGGTGACTACCTGGGCTGCACAAGGTATGCTGGCCAAAGTTTATCTGTCGTGGGCTGCGTTGAAGTCGCCGGCGCTCGGCCAGCGCGATGCTGAGCTTCTTGCGCTCGCCAGACAATATGCAGGCGCTGTGTGCAACAACAGTGGACTGGAGCTGTTGCCCAATTATGAGGATCTTTTCAAGACACAATTTAACGACAATGAAGAATCACTGTTTGCCCTTCAATGGCATCCGAGTTCTTCGTCGTGGTTGACTGGAAATATGTTGCAGATCTATTCGCCAGGTGGAAAGACCATCGCAGCGAATAACGATCCGGGTTGGTTCGGGATCACTCCGACTTCCAACATGTTCAAGCAATACTCTAACGACGACGTCATCAGGCGTAAGGCAACTTTCATGCTCAAGGGCGATCACTATGATGAACTGAATAGTGTGGCAGGTGGTTTTACATTTGACGGTAGCTCAGGCTTGAAGAAACACATTGTTGGTACAAGGGCAGACAACGGTTCTGCAACGATGACGCTCACCTCCTCTCCGGAACACAATTCCCTGTTGAGGCTTGCGGATGTTTACCTGCTTTAGGCCGCTGCCATTATGGCCAACGATACGATGACGAGAGACGGCGAGGCGATCAAGTTCTTCAATTTGGTACGTGAAAGAGCCGGCATGGACGAGCTTGATCCTGCACAGGATACGCTTTTCTTCAGTGCGTTGTTCAAGGAGAGAAGGATAGAGCTTGCCGCAGAAAGTCATTTCTGGTTCGACGTCGTGAGACTCTCGTATTATAACTTCCCGAAAGCGAAAGAGTTTCTCGATAACCAGGAGCGTATTCCATTCGATTATGATGGCACTATCGCAACGCCCGGAAATGCCTATACGGAGATCACGCCGGCATCTGAAGGTACTTTTAGATTCCCTCTGCCTGCATCAGAAGTGACCGCAAATCCAAAATTGGCAGATGCGCCGGTTCCTTACTCATTTAAATCAGAATAACAAATGAAAAAGATAATAGAAAACCGAATTTTGCAGCTTTGCTGTGTGCTTGTGATGTTGTTCCTGACGGCGTGCGAGGATGACGAGATGAATGCGCCTGTCATTACCGGCGTGATAAATTACGCTCCCAGTCCCGACGATACCGTTTTACAAAGCCTTCAACCAGGGCAGTGGGTAGTGTTGAAAGGACAGAATTTATCCAGCCCTGTACAGGTCCTTTTCAACGGTATACCTGTGGCCAGCATCAATAGCGCCATGTATTCGGATACTTACGCAGCTGTACAGGTTCCTGAGATCATTCCGTTCCCTATTATACCCACTGAGAAACTGAATACTATCGAGTATATCACTCAGCAAGGTTCGACAATTTTCTCTTTTAACATCGCTGCCCCGGCACCGGTCATTACGTCGATCTCAAACGAGAACGCGAATCCTGGTGACTCTGTCTACATCTACGGCACTAACTTATTTTTGCTTACTAAAATTGTATATGCCGGAGTCGAGATCACGGAATATTCATCAGCCTCTACAGGCACCTATGTAGGTTTTATTTTACCCGAGCTCAGCGGTAGTGGCACCGTTACTGTGGAGAATGAAACAGGTTCATATACCACGGGCTACACCGTAAATGATCAAACAGGTATGCTCTGTAACTTCGATGATGTAAATACTATGAGCTGGGGAACCGGTACGGAAAACAACAGCGACAACTTTCCAGGTAACAAAGGTTACTATGCAGTCTTACAGAATACCGGCCTGGGTGCGGAGAGTTACGATTGGTGGAGTTGGCAAAGAGGTATTAATACCAACGGAGTTCAGTGGGTTCCTGTAGACAGCCTCGAGGTTCCGGTAGACGAATATGCCATGAAGTTTGAGATCAACGTCCCTGACGAATGGACCGGCACGGCCCTGTATATTTTAAAAGATTATACATGGACGTACGTGGCGCGCTATGAGCCATGGAAAGTGAGCACTCCTGTCATAACAAACGGTTGGCGCACGGTGACCATTCCCTTTACAAATTTCCGCACACAGGATGGAAAAGGGGCGTCAGTGGCAAGCTTGACTGCCTTGTTGGGATCGTCGGGAAGTGGATCTGTTCATATCTACACGATCAATGATGCCAAGTCACCGACCGCTGGTTTCACTATCGCCATCGATAATATCAGAGTTGTAAAGATCAAGTAGTGACTTTATAACCAGGAACCCTGCGGTGATACGGTCACCGCAGGGTACTTTAAAGCTTTGCATTCACGCTGCTAAAAAGCGTAGAATGAAGGATTGGGTAAGTGGTAGAAAGTAGTCCATTACGTTGGGATGTAATTAGTAGTTAACTCCCAGCAATCACATGCACATTTCAAACGCATCGTGTGGTGGCTATATGACAACTGCGCTCCTGCAGGAAGACGGTCTATTTCAGAGCATAGCTTTCTTCTGCGGGGGACAGTTGTCCTGCCCGATCCTTGATTATGGGATCTGATCATTGCAGCGAGGAACCGTTATCTATGGAGCATAAAAATAAAAAAAGACGATTGACCAGAATGGCGGTTGCCGAGTTTTTACTTTTGAGCCTATTTTTTTTGGCGTTAATGACGCTACTCTATCTCAACCTTAACCCGTAGCTCGCTGGACTCCCTGAGCTGTCTGCAATTTTTACCGCAGTAATGGTCTTCATTCTGGATCGGCTGGTCCGGATGTTCAACGATCAAATCGGGTATTAAAATGCAAGGTTACATCACGCTACGGCAAGCACTAAAACTTTACAAGTGGATGAAAAAAAACAAAAGGCTGATGCTATGCCTGATTGCGATCTTCCTCAGTATTGGTTCAAATGGTCAAATGCTTTATGTCGGGGCTAATTACCATCCCCACGACAATAAGGATCCTGAGAAAATAAGAACGGACATACAGTTGATGAAAGCTGCCGGAATGAATGTTGTCCGTATGGGGCACCTGGCCTGGGATAGCTATGAGCCGACGGAAGGAAATTTCGATTTTAAGTGGTTCGACGCGGTCATGGATATGATGCACGCTGCCGGAATCAAAGTCATTGTCGATATTGCAATTCGGCCTGCTCCCTTGTGGCTTCACAAAAAATTTCCTTCCATCGACATCATTGATGCAAATGGTGATCGCCAATATCCAAACCACCGGTATATGGAAGATGTCGGCGATCCGAATTATCAGAAATACGCATTGCGCTACGCTGACGCTATCAGCCGTCGTTACGCCGATCATCCCGCGCTTCTCGCGTTTGGGATCGACAACGAGTCAGGTGATGGCCAGATTTCATATTCTGAGACAGCCCGACAAAGGTTCATTGTCTGGTTGAAGAAGAAATATACCACCGCTGAAAATTTGAATAAAGCCTGGGCTGGCCAACGTTGGTCACGACGAATCAATGATTTCAATGAAGTCGGTTTGCCGGTGTCGGGCTTCATCAATGGTGCACCTGAAAGGATACTCGACTTCAGGCGTTTTGTTTCTGATGAAGTGAACCAATTGCTTTTTGGTGTACTGCATGTCGTAAATAGCAATGCACCCAAAGCCCTGACCAATACCAATGCATGGTACTATAGTCAGACAAAATATTTTGACTACACACAAATTGCCTATTCCGGAAAAATGACGCGACAAGGCTGCGGCTTCTATCCGGGAAATTCCCTGACAACGAACTGGGGATTGATGAATGCCTTGTTCGGGATCTCACGTATTCAATTCGAAAGCACAGATCCGTTTTGGTGCAGCGAGTTTACCACAATGACAGCTGTCCCAAACTCGATTCGAAAGTCTGCCTATGCTACGCTGATGTATGGCAACCAAATGGTTTGTGGCTGGACATGGCAAAGCATGCATGCAGGCGAGGAGCAATACCTCGAAGGCATAGTCGATTGGGACGGAACTCCAAATCGAAAGTATGAGGAGTATAAAAAGATCGCGGCCGAGTTCAAAAAAATAGAAAAATACTTTCCCTACAGGCTCGGGGCGGAAGTAGGGCTGGCTTTTTCATTTCCAGGCCAGATAGCCAGCCGTTATTTTCCGGTACAACATGATCAGCAGTTGCAAACTTGCTTCGATCTGTTCTTTTATCGGAACATGGATGCAAGAGTTCTCGAGATCACACAGAGTCCGCTCGACTACAAATTGCTCATGCTTCCCGGACTCGCAGTCATGGATGAGAAGACAGCTTTAAAAATTAAAGAGTTTGTAAAAAATGGAGGAACAGTCGTCATGACGAGTAACTCGGCCGTTGTGGACTCGACGGGCCAGGTCTTTTCCTCGACTCTCCCGGGAATGTTGAGCGATGTGTTTGGTATACGGGTGTCGGCTTACGAAGAGACGGAAACCCTCAATGAGATATCGCGAAAAGGTTATAAAGGCAAAAAGGTCGAATTCAATTATAGAGGTAAAGCCATAGATGCAGAATCTGCACGGTTCGACGTGATGGAAACAAAGGGTGCTGATATAATCGGTACGCTCACCAGCCTGGACAAGGACTATCCTATCATGACATCAAATAGATTTGGAAAGGGCAGGGCAATTTATGTTGGTCTTCCCGCGAGTGGCGATGTGCTCAACCCGCTGCTGGATGAACTTATCAACGACTTGAAAATAGAGAAAGGTCCGGAAGTTCCTGCGGGGGTGATGGCTCGTCGGATCGACAAGGATCATTACTTGTATCTGAACATCAGCGGTGACCCGAAAGAGATCCCGATAAAGAAGAAGTCGAGAAGTATTCTTTTTGACAGGAATTACACCGGTAAGTTCATGCTGGCGCCCTATGAGCCTGAGTTTATTGAATTAAAGTGATCCGATTGGAATGCGTGTTCAACGCCAAATTTACAGTTATGAGGAATCTTAAGAATTCAAAATAACAGCGCTGGCAATCGGTTATGACAGTACCCGTGGTGAGCGATCAGCTAGTTCAATTTTGTCGGCCAGAGAAAAATTGAGGGCCGGGATTTATCAAAAATATATAATGAGGAAATTACTTTTTGTAGTAGCGGGCTTCATGGCATCGCTGAGCTTATGGGGGCAGCAGCTGCCGTTTCAAAATTTTCATCTGAGTTCAGAACAGCGAGCCAGGGACTTGATCCAGCGGTTGACGCTTGAAGAAAAGGCGAAATTAATGTGTGATGTATCCGAGCCTATTCCCCGGCTGGGCATTAAGAAATTCAATTGGTGGAGCGAAGCCTTGCACGGCATCAGGTATGGCCAGAATGTTTCTGTTTTCCCCCAATCCATTGGCATGGCTGCATCGTTTGACGACAAGCTGGTGTATAATGTTTTCAATGCCGTCTCCGATGAATTTCGTGCAAAATATCATGAGGCTCAAAGGACTGGACAGGGTAACAGCCAATTTGTGAGCCTGTCTGTTTGGACTCCCAACATCAATATATTCCGGGATCCACGTTGGGGGCGTGGACAGGAGACCTATGGTGAGGACCCATATCTGACCTCCCGTATAGGAATATCTGTAGTAAACGGACTACAGGGTCCGGCTGATTCCAGGTACAAAAAGCTACTGGCATGTGCGAAACATTTTGCAGTGCACTCTGGTCCTGAATGGAGCAGGCATTCGCTGAATCTGAACAACGTAAACCTGCGCGATTTGTGGGAAACTTATTTGCCTGCATTCAAGGCATTGGTCCAGCAAGCTGATGTCCGGGAAGTTATGTGCGCGTATCAGCGTTTGAATGACGAGCCCTGTTGCGGCAGTACGCGCTTGTTGCAAAAGATCCTTCGCGATGACTGGGGTTTCAAATATCTTGTTGTTTCTGACTGCGGCGCAATTACGGATTTTTATACCAGTCATAAAGTTTCCTCGGACGACATGCATGCGGCCGCGAAGGCAGTTCTGTCAGGTACCGATGTTGAGTGCGGCTGGGGTTATGCGTACAATAAATTGCCTCAGGCCGTTAATAAGGGATTGATTGATGAAGACGAAATTGATGAGCGTTTGTTGAGGGTTTTGGTTGGACGTTTCGATTTGGGTGAAATGGACAATGATTCATTGGTGTCGTGGTCGAAGATCCCGATGTCTGTTGTTGATTCAAAGGGGCATCGTGAATTGGCCCTGAAGATGGCGCAGGAGTCGATGACGCTGCTTCAAAACAAAGACAACATCCTACCATTGTCAAAATCCGCAGGAAAGGTAGCGGTAATTGGTCCGAACGCCGATGATGAACCTATGTTGTTGGGGAATTACAACGGTTTTCCATCCGGCATCACTACTATTTTGGAAGGCATTCAAACCAAGCTTCCCGCTGATAAAATATTTTACGATAAAGGTTGCGATCTGATCGAAGACAGGATTACGCAAAGCCTTTTCGGAGACTGCTCCTTTGAGGGAAAAGCAGGGGTGAGGGCTACGTATTGGAACAACAAAGAGTTGAATGCCGTGGTAAGCGAGCAGATTTCCACTCCCATACAGTTGACTACCGCGGGTCAAAACGAGTTTGGTCGTGGTGTAAACCTTAAGGGTTTTTCAGGAAAATATGAAACAGTTTACCATGCCGGCAAATCGGAGGAAATTGTTTTCAGATTGGAATTCGGGGGGGGAGCCGAGGTGATCGTGAACAACGATACGTTGTTCAAAAAAGAATTATGGCAGTTGGCACCCATCAGGCTACCATACAAGGTTGAAGAAGGGAAGGATTACAAGATCGAGGTTAGATATTCTGCGATTTATGACTGGATAGATGCAAGCCTTAAGTTGAATATCGGCAGGGAGTACCCGGTCAATTATGCGGAGTTGATAAGCAAGCTGAGAGGAATAGACAAAGTGATTTTTGTTGGAGGGATTTCGCCAAAATTGGAAGGAGAGGAAATGCCAGTAGAGTTCCACGGTTTTAAAGGTGGTGATCGAACCCATATTGAACTGCCTGCTCCACAGCGCAAATGTTTACAGGCGTTGAAGGAAGCAGGTAAAAAGATCGTGTTTGTAAATTGCTCGGGGGCAGCCCTGGCATTAACTCCTGAAACCCAAAATTGCGAAGCCATTCTTCAGGCGTGGTATGGCGGACAATCAGGTGGACAGGCGGTGGCTGATGTTCTGTTCGGTGATTACAATCCATCGGGGAAATTGCCTGTCACTTTCTACAGGAACTCTGAAAAGCTTGGGGATATCGAAGACTATTCAATGAAGGGAAGAACCTACAGGTTTACAGACGATGCGCTTTTCCCTTTTGGTTTCGGCTTAAGTTATACGTCGTTTAAGATAGGCAATGCCCAGTTGAGCAAAACGTCATTTAAAGCCAATGAAACCATTCAATTGACGGTGCCCGTTACAAATACCGGCAAACGCGACGGCGCGGAGGTAGTGCAGGTTTATATCCGGAAAGCGAATGATACGGATGGACCCTTAAAAACCTTGCGGGGATATAAACGAGTGGAAATCCCTGCTGGTAAAATGCAGGAGGTTTCCATAGACCTGATCCCTTCTTCTTTTGAATTTTTCGACTGGAGCCAGCGCAAAATGATGGTAACGCCCGGAGAGTATGAGGTGTTTTATGGAAACAGCTCCAGCATACAGGACTTGAAAAAAAGCAGAGTTTTAATTTTACAATAAGGACAGAGCACTATGAAAAACATAAAATATATGATCGGATGCTTTCTTTGTGCGATCGTTCTTTCCGTCTTCACTCGTTGCGATAACGCTGAAGCTCCGGCGCCTCTTGGCCCTGTGCCATCGAAAAATCAAATGAGATGGCAGGAGATGGAGTATTATGCTTTTGTTCATTTCTCACTGAACACCTATACCGATCAGTCCTGGGGATATGGCAACGAAGATATTAAGCTGTTCAATCCTGAAAAACTTGATTGTCGTCAATGGGTCCGGATCTGCAAAGATGCCGGCATGAAAGGAATAATACTGACAGCAAAGCACCACTCGGGATTTTGCCTCTGGCCTTCACAATACACGGAATATTCCGTAAAAAATGCGCCGTGGAAAAATGGAGAGGGGGATGTCGTTCGTGAAATGGCAGATGCCTGCAAGGAATACGGTTTGAAATTAGGCATCTACGTGTCACCCTGGGATCGCAATCATCCTGATTATGGAAAGCCTGAATACATCACCTATTTCAGAAATCAGATCAGGGAACTACTGACTAACTATGGGCCGATCTTTGAAATATGGTTTGATGGAGCCAATGGAGGAACTGGCTACTATGGTGGCGCGGATGAAAACCGGAAGATAGATCGAACCACATATTACGATTGGAAAAATACGTACAGGATGATTCGGGAATTGCAGCCGGAGATCGTCATATGGAATGATGGAGGTGACAGGGCTGACCTTCGTTGGGTTGGAACTGAAGCGGGCTATGTCGGTGAGACAAACTGGAGCTTATTGAATGGTACAGGCGAGGTAACATGGCCGATGTTGCACTTTGGTTTGGAGGATGGCGATTCATGGGTGCCGGCCGAGGTCAACACGTCCATCCGACCTGAGTGGTTTTATCATCCGATCGAGGATAGTAAAGTGAAGACGGTACCTCACCTCATGGAAACGTATTACAATTCCATCGGCCGTAATGCGACTTTGCTGCTCAACTTTCCGATCATGCCCAACGGATTGATTCATGAGAACGACGAAAAAGCAGTACTGGACTTTGCTGCGACTGTGAAGTCTTCCTTTTCTGAAAATCTTGCGGCGAAAGCGAAGGCAAGCGCTTCAAGCTTTCGCGGAAATACGAAGAGATTTGAAGCGGAGAATGTAATTGATGAGGATCAGGCAACGTACTGGGCAACCGACGACACTGTAAGCACCGCTTCCTTGACTTTGGATTTCGAGAAACCGTTGCTGTTCAATCGTTTTCTCGTTCAAGAGTATATTCGTTTGGGACAGCGCGTCAAGTCGTTCACTATCGAGGCGTTCACCGATGGAAACTGGAAACAGTTGGCTCAGGGAACAACGATCGGATACAAACGCATCCTTCGTTTTTCAGCGGTAGAAGCGACCCGGCTGCGTTTCAATGTCACCGGCTCAAAGGGATGTCCTGTTATTTCCAATATCGGAGTTTATAATGCCCCGTTGTTCCTGAATGCTCCATCTATCGTGAGAAATCAATTTGGAGAGATAACGATCACGACAAATGATATCGGGCCTTATTTCTATTACACGCTGGACGGCAGTGAGCCAACCCGGCAATCGAAAAAATACACAGGGCCTGTTCCGACAAACGGGAAAGTTAATGTCAAAGCCATCGCCTATGATCCTGCTACCGACAAGAGCAGCCCCGTAGCACAAGAACAATTTGATGTTTGCCGAAAAGATTGGAGAATCATTGATGCATCCAACGAGGAATCTTATGCGATTCTCGACGGAAACACGTCAACGACATGGCATCAGCGGACGGGAAAGGGAATGCCCGTCGATCTGATCATCAATTTGGGAAGCGAGCTAACGCTGGCGGGTTTCAAATATCATCCCGACCAGAACATGTGGGATCCCGGCATTATTACAGACTACGAGTTTTATATTTCGGCTGACGGCAAAAAATGGAAGCTGATTGACAAAGGAGAATTCGCGAATATCAGGAACAATCCGGTGTGGCAGATCAGGAAGTTCGCACCCGTCAAGGCTCGCCTCATCAAGCTGCGTGCATTGAAGAATACAGATGGCAGCGATAATATCGGATACTCTGAAATAGACCTGATCACCGAATAAATAGCCGAAAGACGTACCCTTTGATAGGGTCTGTCATACAGTTCAGATTTTCGCCTGAAAAAATACTGTAGTGAGAAAAAATGAAATGGAGGTCATGACGTATGACCTCCATTTATAAAAGATCTATTGTTTATAAAAAGATCTATTGTTTATAAAAAGATCTATTGTGCTCCCAGTAACAGCGCATCTAAC
>CBHTUB010000079.1:0-16172 GCA_966095595.1 uncultured Chryseosolibacter sp.
ACTTTTGCTTGTAGTCATTCCGATTCTGTGTGTGACCGTGTTGGCAACATTTGTTTACGCCTTCATCCAGAAGACACGGGCGGACATGGCTGCGTCCCTGCAGGAAGCAAAATTAGTGATGTACGAACAAGCACTTGAAGAATGCCAGCAAAAGAAAAATTAGGACCTAACAAACAGGATTCGCTAAAAGACCTGCAGCAGATCCCGGGCGTGGGAAAATCCATCGCGCGCGACCTGTGGAACATCGGGATCCGTTCCGTCTCCGATCTCAGGGGTCGCGATCCCCAGGAACTCTATGATCTATCGAACCGTTTTGCGGGTGTAGTCCAGGATCCGTGTCTGCTCTACACCTTCCGTTGTGCGGTTTACTACGCGTCGACCCCAAAAAGCAAACAGCATCCCGAAAAGCTCAAGTGGTGGAACTGGAAAGATGTGTCCAGGGCTAAAAACGCCCGGCGATAACCACACCTTTCCTGAAGACATCAAGATTTCCCCGCTCGTCGAATACTTCGAACAATACCATGTAGTAACCGATACGCGCTTTTTGACCATTGTCATCATCACCGTCCCACCGCATAAAACCCTGGGTTCCCAGCAATTCATTTTCAGTAATGGTCTTGACCACCCGTCCCTGGGGATCAAACACCTTCACGTTGGCGACCCACCCACCCTTTGGAAAATTGTAGTGTATCAGTGCAAACCCCTGGCCAGCCATGCCCGGTTGAAATACGCGTGGCGAAACAAGAACATGCTGTGAAAGCTCCGGGAATGTAACCGAATTGGAGTTAGCATAACCCGGTGTGCCGTACCCACTGGCGCTGCTGGCTGACTTCCAGTTGTCGGAGTTCGATGTTTCCGCATCGGTCGAAATTCTTTCAAGGGATACTCCCTCTTCATCCTTTATGAAAATGGAATGCATGGATTTGGAATAGGCAAAGCCATCCAGTATCGAGTTGTGATGGTCGATCACTGCGAACGCTCCCTGGTCGTCGGGCATGGAAGGGAGATCGTCTACTTCAAAAAAATTGTCCGGGTTAGCCAACGGATATTGGTTGGCGAGCGCAGACTTGTCGGTGGTGAACGCAACATATTGACCTGGAAAAATGAGAAAGTCGCTTTCGGTCACAACATTGATGTTTGTCACCGCGCTGTCATACATAGTCGCCAGTTGTAGTTTTCGGAAAGGAATGTATTTGTCACTCTTGTTATAGATCTCTATGAAGTCCACGCCTGCCGGAGGTGGATTGAACAATACTTCATTGATCACGAGATCTCCCGCAACCGGATCTTCAGGCAACGCAAATTCCAGAGTGGCATTGTCAAGGATATTCCCGGCACAATCCGTGATTGAGAAGACGTTGATTGAATAGAGAATCCTGTTCCTGAGCGGAGAAGACAGTGAAAGGTGCAGGGACCGGAGAGAGCCATCGACAAACGCAACGTCAGTCACCGCCATATCTTCGCTGATGCTAAAGGCATCTCGTTCCGGCGTAACCGCCGATAGTTTTTCAGAGAAGTCCAGTCTGATCAACGTTTGATTTTCCGGGACGACGCGGAGGATTGACGGAGGAGAAAGATCTGGTTTCTCTGCATAGATCGAGTTTATCCTGCCCGGTGTTCCTCCTTCGTCAGCCTCCGACACGCGCCAATTCGATTCTTCTGCGCACAGATTGTCAGGGTCGATCCTCTCCAGCGTCCTTCCGCCTTCAGAAAACTCCACGTCACCGTACCACGATTTGTTGTAGGATATCGAATCTACAACAAGCCCCAACTCATTTCTGAGGATCAGAACATCACCATCGTTATTCAAAGACGGGGGTTTTGCGAGGCCCATCGTCTTGCCGTAAGACTCGTAACCCGCTACGGCTGCAGAATTTGAGAGGACTAAATAACTATCCGGAAGAATAATGAAGTTTGAAAGTATGGCGATTGTAGCACCATCTGAAATCGTCCAGCCAGTTAGTCGAATCGGATTGGGACTTCGGTTATAAAGCTCTACGAACTCCGCCTCAGGCAGACCGATGGTTGGCGATGGATCGGGGAAGATCTCATTTATCACAATATCTTTTGCAAATACGGGCGCGGCCTCGAAAAACATGAAAGGGACCGTGACATCGATGCTGTTTCCATTCACATCTTTTAATCCAGACATGGAAAGGCTGTAGGAAGTTCCGTTGGAGAACGACTCGTCAAAAGTGATCGTCACCGATCGTGGATCATTCACGATCGCGGTTACCGGATTCGCCTGAGTTTCGACAACGGCGAACCGAGTCTCATCTTCCAGCAAGGCAATATCCATTTCCTCGGAAAAGATGATCCGTAAGCTTACGTCGGAAAGCACGTCGAGAGACATAATGGTCGGAGGCATATCATCCCGGTTGAGATAAGCAGATGAATGATCAGGCTGGATCTCATTTCCGGCACAGTCATAAATTCCGGTAAGCGAAATTTTATACGCGCGCGAAGGAGAAATATTTTCTTCAGTGGTGATTACTATCGAAGCACCATTCTCAACATCAACCGATTCGATCGCTATCGATGGCTCGATCAAGACGGACGATGATGACGGTGGTGACGTGTTCAGTCTTTCGTCAAACGATAAAACGATGGAAATGGAATCACGAAGGGTAGCCTCGAGGAACATCGGTCCCGTTGAATCTATCAGATCATTGTCAACCGTGTTCACCTGACCCGGAGTTCCTCCGTTCGCATCCGTGCTCGCGCTCCAGTTTGCATCTTCAAGACAAAAATTGTCCGGATCGATCAGCTCGATACTCCACCCTCCCGTTTCCTTGTTTTCATCATGATACCATTCGAGTGTATAATTTGCTGAATCGATTGCCTCGCCCGACCCATTTTTCAATTTCAATTTATCCCCACCATTGTTGAGCGTTGGAAAGGATGTAACACCCATTGTCTGACCGAACACCTGGAATGAAGAAACGTTGGCATTGGCAGTGAGTATGAGATATTCGCCAGGCAAAAGAATTTCAGACGTCAGCAAACCTGTCGAGGTACCATCGGTGATTTGCCATCCACCCAGGTCAATGGGATTGGTGCTGCGGTTGAACAACTCCACGAATTCACCTTCCGGGAGTCCGATAACCGGTGAAAAGTCTGCATAGATCTCCGTGATCACAATGTCCTTGAAAAGGACCGGACCTGGCTGGAAGTACAGAAATTTTTTCGTGACGGGTTGAATTTTATTGCCGGACAAGTCTTCGATGTTCCCGACCGCAAGAGCAGACTCCACTCCGTTTGGAAATGCTACGCCGAACTCGAGGCTTGCCTGCGTTTGACTGGTGACGGTAACCGAGATTGGATTTCCCATCCCGTCAACGGAATAGTTAGCCGCGAGTTGAGAGGTCGATGCAATCTCCTCGGAAAATGAGACGAGTATCGAGTGGTCCGAAACAACTTCCACATTGGTGATCTCCGGAGCCGTCTGATCAACAAAACCGGTCCCGCTTACCGAGAAGTTGTCAAAATAAAACTTGTCAGAACGCGTGGAGGTGTATTCACAGTACAAGGCAAAGAACGAAGAACTTTGATGGGTCTGATCCGTAACCACCCCCTCGGATACATACGAACCTGTAACTCCCACGTCGGAAAACAATTGCCAGTCGCCGGCGGCGCTACGGGTGACCTTTATCCTTGCGTTCACCGCGGTTAGATTAAGTTTTCCGTCCGTCCCGTCGATGATCCTTGTGCGTGTGATACCATCTTGCCTGTACAGCGAGATCTCGTCAGTCGTGTTGCCGATCATTACGAAGTATCCATTTACACTCCCCGTTACGTCGGCTGCATCACTTGTGAGATAGGTGCGCGCGAAATTGGTAGAGGAAGGATTGAAGCCCATCCTGATCGTGAACTCCCACGTTGCGTCATTGATGGCTTCGCTTGTGGCAAACAGGTAGGCATGATCACTTACAGCCGGTGCCGACAGCTGCAGCTCACCGCCGGAAACCGTGAACTTTGCTGTGCTCCCTGACCACGACGGATTGCTCAAAAACTCTCCGTCACTGAAGGAGTCGGTGAACTGACCGAACATTTGTTGGGTTAAGAAAGTGTTGACAAGGATGAGGATCGTAAACGATTTCCAAAAAAAACTTTGAAAAGAATCAAAGGATGTCCCTTCGGATGTGTACATAGAGAGGCGCTTTAGTTATTTTTGCGGTCTTAAATTAAACAAAAAAATGAAACTTGCAGTAGTCGGTGCCACCGGTCTGGTTGGCCAGGAAATCTTAAAAGTGCTGGAGGAAAGAAGCTTTACGTTTGATGAACTGTATTTGGTAGCCTCCGCCAAATCGGTAGGTCAATCAATCACTTTTAAGGGCAAGGAATATAAGATCAAGGGCATCGAAGAAACCTGCAAGCTTGCTCCGGACGTTGCTATCTTTTCAGCCGGCGGCGGCACATCCCTTGAATGGGCTCCAAAATTTGCTGAGCAGGGGACCATTGTCATCGACAATTCTTCTGCCTGGAGAATGGATCCGACAAAAAAACTGATTGTCCCTGAAATCAACGGACATGTGATTACGATCGACGACCGCATCATAGCGAACCCCAATTGCTCTACCATTCAGATGGTAATGGCTCTTGCTCCGCTACACGTGAAATATCGCCTCAAGAGAATCGTTGTTTCAACTTATCAATCTGTCACCGGAACTGGTAAAGATGCCGTTCAACAAATGATGGATGAGCGTCAGGGAATCAAGGGCCCGAAAGTATATCCTCATCCGATCGACATGAACGCATTGCCGCATATCGACTCTTTCCTGGATAACGGTTATACCAAGGAAGAAATGAAAATGGTAAATGAAACCAGAAAGATCCTCGGCGATAATTCGATAGGAGTAACCTCTACCACGGTACGCATTCCGTCAATCGGCGGACACTCCGAAGCGGTTAACGTTGAGTTCTATGAAGACTTCAATATCAGCGAAGTTCGCGCCATACTCTCAAGCACCCCTGGTGTGATAGTACAGGATGATCCGAAGAACAACGTTTATCCGATGCCGATCAACTCGAAAGGCCGCGATGAAGTTTTTGTGGGAAGGATCAGACGCGATGAGTCACAGCCCAACACACTTAACATGTGGATCGTGGCTGATAACCTCCGGAAAGGTGCTGCCACCAACGCTGTTCAAATCGCTGAGTTCATGATGGAAAGAAGCCTGGTGGTGTAAGCCTGCCGCTCTCTACAATATTTATGAAGCCTGTCCTTCCGGATGGGCTTTTTTTTAACCCTTTGCGTGGAGAGACAACCTTTAGTAGGTGGCTGCAATACACCCGATACTTAACTCCGAAGCCCCCGCCTTCAAAAGCTGAGCCCCCGCCGCTTCCAATGTCGCGCCCGTCGTAACCACGTCGTCCACCAGCAAGATTCTTTTCCCGGAGATTCCCTCCTGATTCCGGATTTCGAACACTTCCCTGACATTCTCCCATCTTTTCAATTTCGTCTTCTTTGTTTGGGTCGATGTCATGGCAGAGCGAACGAGAAATTCTTCTGTGCACCTCACGCCGAGCTCGGAACTCAGCCCTTTGCCAAACTCCTCGCTTTGGTTGTATCCCCTTCGTTTCTTCTTATAGGCATGCAATGGCACCGGGATGATCAGATCAAACGAATCCTGAAACCCCGACATTCTGAGCTCCCGGCCATAGATCCGGCCCAGCATTTCGCCCAACTCCGGCTTGTTCCGGTATTTCAGGGCATGCAGCACCTGTTGAACCGAGCCGGATTTGCTGAATTTAAGGAAGGACATCACGTGTTTCACGGGAATCCGTCCGCGGAATTTGAGAAAGAATGGGTTTTCCTGATATAAATGGAAATTCGATCTGGGCATCTCAAGAATACATTTCGTGCAGATCAGATCTTCGCCCTTTACAAGGCTTTCATGGCATCCGGAGCAGTCCCGCGGAAAGAAGAGAGAGACGAAGTCAGAAAAAATGCTGCCGGCAGCGGAATTCACGAATTCAATATCTTTGTTCAAACTAAATTAATCGTAAACAAGTTAAGTAAAACATTATGGGTTTGGTAGAGGATTTCAACAGCTATCGGAGCAAAATGAACGACAAGATCATGGCTTCAGACAGCTTGATCATAAAAAGAATATTCAATCTTGACACAAATGCATACACGGAGGGTCACCTCGACGTTAAATCAAAGGAGCTGATCGGTCTCACATGCTCGCTCGTTCTCCGGTGTGACGACTGTGTGCGTTATCACCTTGGGAAATGTAAAGAGGTGGGTTTTAAGACCGAAGAGGTTCATGAAGCGATGGGAGTAGCCACGCTGGTCGGTGGTACAATAGTTATCCCTCATTTAAGACGGGCGTTCGAATACTGGGAGGAATTGCAGAATGTTTAAACGTGATCTCGATCTCGACAGAAAATGGAATGCGTTGCTCGAGCAACTGAAATCATTGATCGGTAAAAAGCCGAAAGACCTCAATGGAGTTCTTTTTCTCATCGGCGTTCAGGAATTGGGCAGGGGCAAGCAGGTGTTCTCCAAAGAAGAGAAACAGGACCTGATGCATATCGGCATCTGCAAAGTGCTGAGTCTCGCCGGCTATTATGAACTGGTCGGCCACGACAAAGACGGATGGCCGCATTGGAAACTTATCAGCAAGCTTCCCCATTTCGATCTTCTCGAACAGGAAAAACTACTGAAAATGCATGTCATGGAATATTTTGAAAAAGAATACCACTGGCCGCTGCTGGACAGGGGGGTATCATAGTCGGTATTTACATGGATGTCTTGGCTATGTAACTTCGTTCAAACTTCAAATAATCAGGTTTCGTTCTTAAAGACTAACAATAAACGGTATGGGCGACGGCGTAGAAAGTATTCATGGAAAAATCAGATCATTCCAGCGTAAGTATTACCTGAACGTGTTTATTCGCGGCGCGATCCTCACGCTTTCCACTCTTGGCGGCTATTTTATCCTTGCATCTATTGTAGAACATACCTTGTGGCTGAGTCAGTGGATGCGACTACTGATTTTCATAACGTTCTTTGGTATTGCGGGCTTTTGTGTCTACCGCTTCCTCATGGCACCACTAAAATGGTGGGTGGCCAATCAGGGATTAACCGAAGAGCAGACAGCAAAACTGATCGGCGAATCAATTCCCACAGTGAAGGACCGCCTCCTGAATTTGATCCAGCTTGCCGGATATCAATCCGGTTCTTCGCTCGCTGCAGCAAGTGTCCGTCAGAAAGCACGGGAGTTCGAGCCACTGTCGTTTGAAACTGTTATCGATCTCCGGGAAAACAGGCGATACCTCAAATATCTGGCAGTGCCCCTGATCATCATGGTCGCTATCCTTATTCTCAACAGCGGCATTATCACACAAAGCACTGACCGTATCGTTCATTTTAATAGAGAGTATTCGCCGCAAGCGCCCTTTGAATTCAAGGTGCTGAACGAAAACCTTCAGGGATATTATAATGAGGATTTTACACTGAAGCTGTCGATTGAAGGATCTGCCGTCCCGGAAAATGCTTACCTGGTATCCAACAATCAGAGAATCAAACTGGAGCCCAATGGCCCGGGACAATTTGCCTACACTTTTCAGCGGCTTCAGCAACCAATGTCGTTTCAGATTGAAGCGGCTGGATTCTTCTCGCCTGCGTTTGAGCTTGAACTTATCAACCGGCCGGAGCTGACAAGTTTTGGTGTTGATTTGGAATTTCCCCGATACATCCAGCGAAAAAATGAAAAGCTGTCCAACGCCGGTAATCTGGAGATCCCTGAAGGAACAACGGTAACCTGGCGTATGCGCACCGCCCATGCGGATAAGGCAACGATGCAATTTTCCGGCAGCAATGAACCTGATCCGTTTCAAGTGGTTGATAATCAGTCGTTTAAATACTCAAGATCGTTTAAGGACCCAGAGCAGTACGAGATCATCCTTGAAAACGAGAAAAGCAAAAACCGGGACCGGATCACGTATGATATTGCCGTTATTAAGGACCAGTTCCCGCAGATCGCCGTGAGCAATTATCGCGATTCGGTTCTGTATCAGAGAGTTGTGCTTGGAGGCAATGTCGGAGATGATTATGGTGTAACAGATCTCCAGCTTCACTACCGCATCCTGAATGAGGATCAGTCTGAGATGACTAAGAAGAATATCAGGATCCCGATCAGTAAAAACCAGCTTCAGCAAAACTTCTTTTTCAACTGGTCCCTCGATTCCCTGCAGCTCGCACCGGGCCAGGTGATCGAGTATTATTTACAGGTGTGGGACAACGACGGCGTAAATGGCCGAAAGTCAACAAAAAGCGGGAGCTACACATTTGCCATTCCAACGCAGAAAGATCTCGTAGCCCAGATTTCCAAATCGCAGAATGAAACGGAAAAGAGCATCGACCAAAGTGTCAACAAGGCCACGAAACTTCAGGATCAGATCGAACAGGCCAATCAGAAGCTAAAGGGAAAACAATCCCTTGACTGGCAGGATAAGAAAATGTTGGATGACATTCTCCAGCAGAAAAAGAACCTCGATCAGGCTGTCAATGAATTGAAACAGCAGAACGAGTTGCTTGATGAGAAGAAAGATGCCTTTACTGAACAGAACGAACGGATCAAGGAGAAGGCGGAGCAGCTCCAGAAGCTGATGAACGAGCTTCTTGACGAGGAGACAAAAAAGTTATTCGAAGAACTTCAAAAGCTGATGGAGGAGAATCCGGATGTTTCACAGATCCAGAAGTTACTCG
Source organism: uncultured Chryseosolibacter sp. (assembly GCA_966095595.1). GTDB lineage: Bacteria > Bacteroidota > Bacteroidia > Cytophagales > Cyclobacteriaceae > Chryseosolibacter. The sequence continues at coordinate 8,720 of CBHTUB010000079.1, forward strand.
ACAAGTTGAATCAAAACGCCAACAATCTCGAGAAAGAGTTGGAGCGCACATTGGAACTGTTCAAGGAGCTGCAATATGAATTCAAGCTTGATCAAACGATCCAGGAGCTAAAGAATCAGATCGGTGAACAGCAAGAGTTGTTGAATAAGACCGAATCACTTCAAAAAGAACAAAAGGATTCGAAAGGCAATGAGTCTAAGAACAACAAGGAAAATCAGAACAAGGAGAATCAAAACGGACAGCAATCCGAAAACCAAAACAGCGAATCGAACGAGTTGGCTAAAGATCAGGAAGAGCTGATGAAAGAATTTGAGCAGACGAAGCAGAAAATGGATGAGCTGGAGAAACTTGGACAGGAGTTGGACAAGGAAGAACAAATGCCTTCGGAACAGCAACAACAGGAAATTCAAAATGAGCAACAGCAGAGCAAGGACATGTTAAAGCAGAACAGTCCTTCAAAGGCGACTCCTTCCCAAAAGAAAGCCCTTCAGAAAATGCAGCAGATGCAACAACAAATGGAGGGTATGCAAAATTCGATGATGATGGAGATGGATATGGAGAATATCGAATCACTGAGACAGATCATTCACGGCCTTGTAAAGTTATCCTTCGACCAGGAGAGCCTTATGAAAGATTTTAATGAGTTGCAACAGAGCGATCCGAGATTCAATGCACTTGCCCAGAAACAATTGAAACTTAAGGATGACGCAAAAGTATTGGAGGATTCCCTGACTGCGCTCGGCAAGAAAGATCCGATGATGGGTTCCTTCATTACGAAGGAGATCGGCGAATTGAATAATCATTTGGACAGGGCGATTGAGGCAAACCGTGAGCGTCGCCGTCCACAGGCTTTGAGCGAGATGCAAATGAGCATGACTTCGATCAACAACCTGGCGCTGATGCTTGACGACCACTTCGACATGATGATGCAGATGATGGCGAACGCGCAGCCTTCGGCGGGAAAGAAAGGTCAAAAGAAACAGGGCCAGAAGCCAAGTCTGAGTCAGATGCAGCAACAACTCAATGAGAGAATTCAACAACTCAAGAACAGTGGAAAAGGGGGGCGTGAGTATTCCGAGGAACTGGCTAAGATGGCTGCGGAACAGGAACGCATCAGACGCGCACTTCAGGAGATGCAGGAGAAGATGAAGAATCAGGGAGTGACTCCGGGAGGAGATTTGCCCGGAAAGATGGAACAAACTGAGATGGATTTGGTCAACAAACAACTGACGGAACAATTGATCAAACGCCAGAAAGAGATCATGACCCGACTACTGGAGACGGAGAAGTCGATGCGCGAGCAGGATATGGATGAGGAGAGAAAAGGCGAGACTGCAAAGGATTATGAAAAAGAAATCCCCAAGGCTTTTGAAGATTATTTGCGACTCAAAGAAAAAGAAGTAGAATTGCTGAAGACAGTTCCACCGAAGCTTTATCCTTATTACAAGAAGGAAGTCAGTGAGTACTTTAAACGATTGGGTAATAAATAATTGATCATCATGAATACGATTAGTATCCAGGTACCATCAATCAGTGAGAACATCCGCATGATCGAAAGCTTTATCGATAATGCCAAGGATCGTTTTCATCTGGATGATGATATCTATGGAAACATCATGATTGCAGTAACGGAAGCTGTTAACAACGCCATCAAGCACGGCAACGCCAATGACAAAGCCAAGAATGTTCATATCAGCCTGGCTTTGGAAGAAAGCATGATCAAGTTCATTGTGAAGGATGAAGGACCAGGATTCAACTATCAGAACCTTCCTGACCCTACCGCCCCGGAAAACCTCGAGAAGCCGGGAGGTCGTGGAATCTTCCTCATGAAGCACCTTTCAGATGAGGTTGAGTTTAAAGACAGGGGCCGGATTGTAGAGTTGAGCTTCTACATGAATTCCTAAATGGCCAAGGTCAATTTTTTCGTCGAAGACATCTCCTTTAAGCTAGCCAATCCCGTTTCGGTTTCCCGTTGGATTCAAAAAGTCATAAGGACCGAAAAACATAAACTGAAAAATCTCAATTACATCTTCTGTTCAGACGAGTACCTGAGACAGATGAATATTGAGTATCTCAATCACAAAACGCTCACAGATATAATTACTTTCTCAGGGAGCGACCAGCAAGGAACTATTGAAGGCGATATTTTCATTTCTATTGAAAGGGTTCGCGAGAATGCTGAAAAGTTCGGGCAGCAATTTAAGGATGAGCTCCACCGGGTGATTGTTCATGGAGTGTTGCATTTATTGGGCTATGGGGATAAAACCAAGGCTGAAAAAATCCGGATGAGACAGAAAGAGGATGCTTATTTATCTTTGCGAAAATAACTGATGTTCCACGTGGAACGGCTGTACGCAAAGCGGCTTTATGTTCCACGTGGAACCAATTTCACAATATGTTTAAGGATTATGATGTAATTGTGGTGGGTGCCGGCCATGCTGGTTGCGAGGCGGCTGCGGCTGCGGCCTCTATGGGATCGCAAGTTCTGCTGGTGACCATGAACATGGGTACAATTGCCCAGATGTCGTGCAATCCCGCAATGGGCGGAGTAGCAAAAGGACAAATCGTTCGTGAGATAGATGCGCTTGGAGGACTGTCGGGGATAATCTCGGATCGTTCCATGATCCAATTCCGCATGCTCAACCGGTCGAAAGGACCGGCGATGTGGAGTCCCAGGACTCAAAATGACCGAATGAGGTTTGCGGAAGAATGGCGGCTTGCGTTAGAGGCAACTCCTAACGTTGATTTCTGGCAGGAAATGGTTAGCCAGCTATTGGTGGATGGAAATCGGGTTGCGGGAGTAAAGACGGCGCTTGGAATCGAGATCAAAGCAAAATCAGTCGTCCTGACCAATGGCACTTTCCTAAACGGAAAGATCCATATCGGCGAAAAACAATTTGGTGGAGGAAGGACCGCGGAAAAATCAGCTACCGGCCTGACTGAACAATTGGTAAGCCTGGGATTCGAATCAGGCCGGATGAAAACAGGAACCCCTCCTAGAATAGACGGCAGAAGTCTCGACTATTCAAAAATGGAGGAACAGAAGGGCGACGACGTCCCCGGAAAGTTTTCGTATACGAACACCAAGCCGTTAGAAAGGCAAGTATCGTGTTGGATCACCTATACAAATGAGGACGTGCATGAGGAGCTGAGAAAGGGTTTCGACAGGTCACCGATGTTTCAGGGTAGAATAAAAGGCCTTGGTCCCCGGTATTGTCCTTCGGTAGAAGATAAAATAAACCGGTTTGCTGAGCGGGAACGCCACCAGATATTCGTGGAGCCGGAGGGTTGGAGTACGGTAGAGATCTATGTCAACGGGTTCTCAACGTCTCTTCCGGAAGATGTTCAATACAGGGCTTTAACCAAAATTCCGGGGTTTGAGAACGCCAAAATGTTCCGGCCCGGATATGCGATCGAATATGATTTCTTTCCGCCGACACAGCTGAAAATGAATCTCGAAACCCAGCTCATAGAAAACCTGTTCTTTGCAGGCCAGATCAATGGAACAACGGGATACGAGGAGGCAGCCTGCCAGGGCCTGATGGCGGGCATCAACGCGCATAACAAAGCACACGGAAAAGATCCATTTATACTGAAAAGATCTGAGGCCTACATCGGCGTGCTCATTGACGATCTGATCACTAAAGGCACGCAGGAACCCTACCGAATGTTTACCTCAAGGGCTGAATACAGGATCCTGCTCAGGCAGGACAACGCAGATCTCAGGCTCACCGAAAAAAGTCATGGGATTGGCCTGGCAACAGACGAACGACTAAAAGCCGTTAAACAGAAGAAAGCCGATATAGACCACGTACTCTCCATGCTCTCAAAAACTAAAGTGGAACCCGAACTAATCAATGAGGAGCTCGCTGAGTTCAACACGGCATCTATCCGGGAAAAAATTCCTGCTATCAATCTGTTACGGAGACCACAACTTGGAATCAACGACCTGAAAAAGATCGACAGCAGAATCGACCAGCTTCTCAATCAATTCAACCAGGAAGTTCTCGAACAGGCAGAGATCCATGTCAAATATGAAACGTACATCGAGCGCGAACAGAAACTTGTGGAAAAGATAGGCTCGTTGGAAGACTTCAAGATCAAGACCGATTTCGACTACGACCGGGTAAAAGCATTGTCATCAGAAGCACGGGAAAAACTGAAGCGTATAAAGCCTGAAACGATAGGACAGGCTTCCCGTATCAGTGGCGTGTCACCCTCTGATATCTCAGTCCTTACAATCTACATGGGAAAATGATCGAGATCAATCAGTGCCCGATCTGCGCTGGTGCGGACCTGCGTTCACACATTATCTGCAAAGATTACACGGTATCAGGAGAGGACTTTGTCCTGAAGAGGTGTGATTCCTGTGACTTGCTCATAACAACTCCACGACCAGACAGTCTTGAAAAATATTATCAAAGCGAAGATTACCACTCACACTCCGATAAAAGCACATCGCTCTTTGGCAGCATATATGCTAATGTCAGGAAACTAACAACATCCTGGAAAGTACGGATAGTAAAGCGCCTTACGCCCCACGCAAGTGTACTGGACGTGGGCTGCGGAACGGGAATATTTCTCTCCGCTTGCAGTGCCAGCGGAGTAGGCATCGCGGGAGTGGAACCATCGCCAATCGCACGCGCGATCGCAGAACGGAACACAGGAATAAAAATTTCTGCAGCGCTTGAAGACACAACCGGGACGTTTGACCTCATTACATTATGGCATGTGCTCGAACATATTCCGGACCTCCAACCCAAACTGACCTTGCTCAGGGAAAAGTTGAATCACGGCGGACATCTTCTAATAGCGGTACCGAATCACAACAGTCACGATGCAGATCACTACCAGGAAAAGTGGGCAGCCTACGACGTACCAAGACACCTCTGGCATTTCAGTAAAACATCCATGAAAAAGCTGTTCGAAAAAAATGGACTCGAACTCGTAGACATCATCCCAATGAAACTCGATTCTTTTTACGTGAGCATGCTCAGCGAAAAATATAGGAGCAAAAAACTCGGGGTCCTGGACATGATCAGGGGTGGGTGGGAAGGACTCAAGTCAAATATTAACTCAAGTAAATCTTTTCAATACTCAAGTCTCATATATATCGCCCGTAAAAAATGAAAGTGAAGCATTGCAGCTACGCACTCCTCTATATCCTCTTCATCTTCCTGGTCTCGTGCGCGAAACAAAGTTCACCCACAGGCGGACCCAAGGACACCATTCCCCCTTCAGTCATCAATGTAATTCCGGCAAACAAAAGCATCCAATACAAAGGCAAGACTTTCGAGCTCGAGTTCGATGAATTTGTACAACTGAAGAACCCCCGGGAGGAAATCATCATAAACCCGTCGATCGGCAAGGACTATGAAATCGTAGCAAAGAAAAACAAGGTGATCCTCACAAGTCCATCTTCCCTCAAGGATAGCACCACCTACACCATAAATTTCCGCGAAGCAGTAACCGACATCACCGAGAGAAATCCCTCGAAAAACCTTCGCCTTGCCATAAGCACAGGACCGTACATCGACTCCTTAAGCATAGAAGGCAGAGTCACTACAGTGCTCGATCAAAAAGCCGCTCAGGAAATCACCGTCGGAGTACAGCCATATCTCGACACCTTTTCAATTCTGAAACACAACCCTACGTATTTCATAAAGACCGATAAAGACGGAAAATATAAAGTCGAGAATCTAAAACCCGGATTGTACTCTGTTTTTGCAATCCGCGACGCCAATAGAAATCTTATTGCAGATACAAAAAGCGAGATCTACGGATTTATAAAAGACTCGATTCTCCTCGACGAAAACAAAAAAGCGGCAGACATCAAGCTTGTCAAACAAGACCTGCGACCTCTAAAGATCACCAGCGGAAGACCCTACAGCACTTACTTTAATATCAAGGCGACAAAAAATATTGATACCTATTCAATAACTCCCGTGGATGGACAGACCGAGATCTTTCACACGTTTGGTGCTGACAGGCAAAACATCCTGGTCTACAACAACCTTCCTTCAGGCGACAGTTTGCTCGTCAAGATCATTGCTACCGACAGTGCACAGAACACCACCGATAGCTCCATGTACGTAAAATTCAGGACAGGAACACCCCCGGAAAAATTTACGTCCGTTCTTCAAAATGACCGTCTGATTCCTCACGCAAAAAAACTCCAATTCGAGATTACGTTCAGCAAACCCGTAAAAGAGATCAACTTCGACAGTCTCATCTTCCAGGTCGACTCGCTCAACTCACTTAAGATCGAACCCAACGACATCACCTACGACGAACCGACACGCTTGCTGAAGGTAAATAAAACACTCCGTCCGGGACTGTATACAAAACCACCAGATGCAGAAGACCGCAACGCACAGTCACAAACGAGAAAGAAAAATCTCAACAATCTCCACATCGGAAAAGGCGCATTCATCAGCATCGAAAACGACTCCTCTCAGACCATTAACCAGGCCTTTAATGAAAAGTGGGAATCTGACCTCGGCATAATTCTGGCAGAAGCTAAAGCCGGAAGCAACAACGTTATCATCCAGCTCGTCAACCAAAAAATGGAAGTTGTCCAATCCGTTCGTGGAAACCGGGCAACCTTCTCTGATCTGGAGCCGTCAGATTATCTTTTGAGAATCATCGTGGACCTTAACCAAAACGGACAATGGGACCCCGGAAACTATCTCAAGAGGGAAGAACCCGAGCCCATTATTTACTACGAAACCGAAAAACACGAGCGCCCTATCAGGTTAAAGTCCAACTTCGAGATCGGTCCTCTGTTGATAACTTATTGACACACGTGTGGACAAAATCCTGAAATGCCGCTCAAGTGATGAAAAGTAACGGAATAAGACCTGGTTACACCGGACTTGTGGAAGGAATGGATTTTACCAACATCCCATAACATCGAAAGATACCAACAGGCAGTTCTTCCACATACCCCAATCATGTGGATAACAATACAAGTATCTCTGAATTAAAGAATTAAGAAGTAACTTAGACAAACAAAATATCAACAGACGTTAAAGGGGAGAGGTTATCAACAAATCAACATGACTAATAATAATTACATATATATATATATAATAAGAATAATAATACCGTGTGGTTTATGGATAACTCTTCTGGCCTCTCCTTTTGTGTTGTATGCTCAAAATCATTCAGAGATTCAGTTGGCAAATGAATACTTGCTTAAAGGCGATAAGAAAAAAGCAATAGAGCTTTACCGGGATCTCGCAAAAAATGATGTTAACATTCCCCTGATCCACAACAACTATCTAAACGTGCTGCTCGATGTCGGTTCCTATGAGGAAGCGCACGGATACCTGAGGAAGATCTTACGGCGGGATCCTGAGAATATGCAGTACCGGCTGGACGTCGGTCTGGTTTACGTTCGGTCAGGAGATCTCAGCAAAGCCGACCGGACCTTCCGGGATATGATCGCAGA
>CBHTUB010000080.1:0-16071 GCA_966095595.1 uncultured Chryseosolibacter sp.
ATGTCGCGGGACATCGAGTCGAGCAGTGCAGCGGGTGTTCGACCGGTAACGGCAAAGATCACGACGTCGTGATTCGCTACGACTGACCGCGCCTTCCCGTATTCGCTTTCCTGTTTTATCACTGCGTGCTTCGCCGGAACGTACATGGACACGGTGCTCTGAAAGACAGAGGAGCTTGTGGTGTCTCCGAGGAATATCGTCGCAAATTTTTTGTTTTCCAGAGAAATGATCGGGAGGGTGTTATCCCTGTTGCGCAGCACGGTGATCGACTCGTTCGTCAGCTTGCGTTGTAATATTTTTGAGTCAGGATCATTTAGTCTCAGGACCAGGTTGTCCGGGTTCAGCTCCTGCTTTTTGTTGAGCCCTGCATCATATTTTGCGGAAAGTATTCTGCGAACCGTATTATCCAGTTGCCCATTGTAATTACTGTTTTTTTTCAGGAACCGTCTTATTCTTCTTACGGCCGGGGCAACATTTCTCTGGGTAATGATCATGTCATTTCCGGCGAGGAAGGCAATAAGCTCGGCGTCGCCATTTTTGATCTTTTTGTCTGTGCGGTCGATGAAACGGAAGTCGGCGATGACCAGACCTTCGAAGTTTGTTTTATTCCGGATCCAGTTGCCTGCATAGGCCGAAGACAAGACGCTGCCCGGGAGCCTTCTTTTTCTCGCTATCTTTTTTCGTTCGATAAAGACTGGCAGATCGCTGGAAGCGGTAACGACGGCATCGAGTCCGTTTGCAAAAAGATATCGGAACGGAGCGGTGTGTGCCGTGTCGGCAAAAGTTTCCACTACGGGAATTTCCTTTTTCAGGACGTCTTTAAAAGTGAGGCCGTGTATCGGGAAATGCTTTGCGCCAGCGAGGATGCCCGCCGACTGCAGGCCGCGCGTGAGGGCGAGTGTGTTCCTGTTTATCCTGGGTGTGGTATTTCCGAATTGTGAGTCAAAACCGAATTGGCCATTAACGTCCGCGATATTGGCAGGTATACCAACGTTCAGGTTCACACCCAGTGTTTTGAGCTCGAGACCTATTGTTTTGCCGAGTTGAAACACGAGTGAGTCGTTATCCATCGCACTCAGCGCGAGTGGCCGGGGATAGCTTAACGTGCTGTCGAGCACAGGTCCCAGACCTCGTGTAATATCGGCAGTGATAAACAGGGGCACTTTTGCATGATCCTGGTATTGCCGTGTCAGTGAAAATTGTTTTTCGGGATGCCCCGCGGTAAAGAGAATTCCGCCCAGGCCCGACGTCAGCTCTTTTTCAAGGTCATTCAGATGTGGCTTATCCCAATGCGATGAGATGGTGCTGACAAACATCTGCCGGATCTTTTCTTCTGCATTCAGTGTTTGAAAGACGCTGTCTACCCAAAGCTGTTTTGGAGACTGGGCACAAACTGTCAATGCTGAAGTTAGAAGACAGAATGTGAAAAGAAGAGATCTCCGTATCATTCGCAGGTTCTTGCAGTTATAACGTACCACGTTGAAAATAGTGATGCGTGAAGGTATAAAAATCACATTGTGAACTGAAAGTTCATTTCTTGAAAGACGAGAAATTCCGTTATGATTGGCAACCATTTTTCGCTTTGCTCGTGTGCTTTTGAAATGATTAATTTGCAGCAGGTGTTTCATACCCTATTATTTTCATGCCCGATATCATTCAACTTCTTCCGGACTCGATAGCCAACCAGATAGCGGCCGGTGAGGTTGTTCAGCGCCCTGCTTCGGCAGTTAAAGAGCTGATGGAGAATTCCATAGATGCGGGCGCCACGGCCATTAAACTGATCATCAAGGATGCCGGCAAGGCGCTGCTCCAGGTAATCGACGATGGATCGGGGATGTCGGAAACCGACGCGCGCATGAGCCTCGAGCGTCATGCCACCTCCAAGATCCGCAAGGCCGATGATCTGTTTACGATCCGCACCATGGGTTTCCGGGGGGAGGCGTTGGCATCGATCGCAGCCGTGTCTCAGCTCGAGATGCGTACAAGAAAGGCGGATCGGGAATTGGGAACGTGCCTGGTGGTGGAGGCTTCGGAGGTTAAAAAACAGGAGCCGGTGGCATGCGAGCAGGGCACAAGCATCAGCGTGAAAAATCTCTTCTACAACATTCCCGCCCGCAGAAACTTCCTCAAGTCGAACCCGGTCGAGCTGAAGCACATCATCGACGAGTTTCAGCGGCTGGCGCTGGCGCATCCCGAAATCACATTTTCGCTGATCCAGGGCGACGAGCTGGTTTACGATCTGCCTGCCGCGAAGCTCAGTCAGCGCATCGTAAACCTTTTCGGTAAAAATTATCAGGAGCAGCTCGCAGCGTGTCAGGAGGAAACTGCCCTTGTAAAAGTTACGGGATATGTCGGAAAACCGGACTTTGCAAGAAAGACGCGGGGTGAACAATTTCTGTTTGTCAACAGCAGATTTATCAGGAGTAACTATCTCAACCACGCGGTGATGTCTGCGTTTGAAGGGTTGCTGCCGGAGAATACTTTTCCGTTTTATGTTGTCTTCATGGAGATCGACCCGAAGCACATCGACGTGAACGTGCATCCAACGAAGACAGAAATCAAGTTCGATGACGAACGCTCGGTGTACGCTGTCGTTCGGTCTGCGGTGAGGCAGGCCATCGGATCGCATAATCTAACGCCGGGACTCGACTTCAACGCAGATGTGAATATCATCAGCAAGCTCAATCAGGGACCGAAAAGCAACGAGGTCTATTTCGAGGAGAGATTTTCCTCTTCGCTTCATCGCTCCAACAGTGAAAACTGGGAGAAATTGTTCGAGGGAAACCTGTCTTCGAGATTGGTATCACAGTCATCGGAAGCCAGCGGTAATCACACCATTCGTTTCGAAAGCGCGATCAATAAGAGCTCAGAGGGATCGCACCCGGAATCCAAAGTTCTGTTTCAGCTTCATGACCGGTATATCGTGAGGGAAGTTCGGTCGGGCATGATGATTGTCAATCAACAGGCTGCCCATGAACGTATTCTTTTCGAAAAATTCCTGTATCAACTGAAAAACCAATCCGGCGAAAGCCAGCAGAGCCTGTTCCCGCAGACAGTCAATTTGTCTCCTGCCGATTTTGCCATGATCATGGAGATGGAGCGGGAGATCAGGGCGCTCGGGTTTCGCTTCGAAGCTTTCGGGAAAAATGCCATCGTGGTGGATGGCATACCTTCGGGCGTGTCATCGGGCAGGGAGAAGGAGTTGTTCGAGGGGTTGCTGGAGCAGTTCAAGATCAACCAATCGGAGCTTGCTATACCCCTGCAGGAGAATCTGGCGCGGTCGTTGGCGAAAAAAGCCAGTATCAAGGCCGGTCAGAAGCTGGGCCGTGAGGAAATGCAGTCGTTGATCGATCAGGTTTTCGGTTGCAAAACGCCGAATTATTCTCCGGAAGGCATACCAACATATTTTATTTTTGAGTTAAGTAAAATTGAAGGCTATTTTAGCCGTCTTTAAAACAAAGGTTTAGAACCAGCAATGATCAGACTTACACCGGTTGTCAAGAATCTACTCATCATCAATGGAGTAATTTATATACTTCAGAAACTTTTGCCCGTTACCAACTGGCTGGCCCTTTGGAATATTCACACGGAGCTTTTCAGGCCATATCAGTTATTTACCTACATGTTCTGCCATGCAGACTTTATGCATATCTTCTTTAATATGCTGTTGCTGATCTTTTTCGGGCCCATTCTTGAAGAGTTCTGGGGTGAAGCCCGATTCGTCATTTTTTACACGATTTGCGGTATTGGCGCGGCTGGTTTTAACATATTAATGTCGACGTACGCCGGTTTTGGAACGTTTGACCAGATGATTGGCGCGTCCGGTGCGGTTTACGGGGTTATGACTGCCTTTGGCGTGATATTTCCCAATATGGAGTTGCGATTACTTTTTCTTCCCATATCGTTTAAAGCTAAATATATGGTGATGGTTTTGGGAAGTCTAGCGATATTTAATGGGTTTCGGGCGCAGCCCGGAGACAATATCGCACACTTTGCACACCTGGGCGGAATAGTTGTTGCTATTATTTTCTTACAGTTTTGGAACGCGCGTAGTCGCTATTGAAGAGTGAAGTTATGTTAGACGAATTCAAAAGCGCTTTTAACCGGTATAATAATGCACCTGTGCAATTGATCATCATTAACGTGGCGATCTATGTAGCACTGGCGATCTTTCTTGTATTCTCAAAAATACTCGGATTTGAGGGCGTCTTCGACGCCGTTCACGAGCAATTCAGAATTCCCGCGCTATTTAGCGAATTCATTACAAAACCGTGGACGATCATCACCTACATGTTTACCCACGACCTGGGCGGAATCCTTCACATTCTGTTCAACATGCTCGTGCTGTATTGGTTCGGTCGTTTGTTCGTGGAATATCTTGGATCCGACAAGTTGATTTCATTGTATGTACTGGGTGGCCTTGCAGGTGGCTCGCTTTATTTGTTGGCATATAACACTGTTCCATACTTTGTTGCGCAGGCCCAGACATTCAACATTGGCATGGTGGGAGCATCGGCAGCCGTCGACGCGATCGTAGTAGCCACCGCTACATTGTTGCCCAATTACACGTTCTTTCTTCTTTTCTTCGGCCCCGTTCGAATTAAATATATCGCGGCAATAACCGTGTTCTTATCATTCCTCGGTATGGCAGGCGAAAATGCCGGTGGAAACATTGCGCATCTCGGTGGCGCATTGATCGGTTTTGTGTATATCAAACAGCTGCAGGCGGGATCCAACTGGGGTATGTGGGTAACTGCCACCTTAGACTGGATCAAAGGCCTTTTCAAGGAGAAGCCCAAAGTCAAAGTTTCCTATCGAAAAGATCGTCCGGCTGCGCCGCGTCAGGGGGGAAAGTCGCCGAATTATACCCAGGAAGAGATCGATGCAATCCTCGACAAGATCTCGGCTGCAGGTTACGAAAGCCTAACAAAAGAGGAGAAGGAAAAACTCTTCAACGCCAGCAAGAAGAATTAAATCGGTTGTGGGTTTTCGGATTCGACTGCTCACGTTTTCCGGATGTTGGCATTTGGCCATTGGGTGTTGGCAGTTTTAAAGCCAAATGCCCGATTCCCTCCATCAACGAATGATCATCGCATTCAGCACCCATTGATAGGCGATTATCCCAAAGATAAAGATCGGCTCCGATAAGCCAGGCTTTCCGATGGTGGCGTGAGAGATGATTGCGAGCACACCAAAAATTGCAAGCACGACGGTGTAGGCGATCATGATCTTTCGGTTCCTTTCCCTTGGGGGATTGAACATGGAAGCAAGCGGGATCATCATCGCCAATCCGAAGATCATCACCGTTACGTAAAGCATGTCATCATACATCAGGTAAAGAATACCTCCGGCGATACCGACCAATAATGAAATGCCGACAAAGTTCGAAGAAGTGACTTCATGGCGCGTCAGCGCGTACCGCCCGTACACATTCAAACGCAAAAACAAATTCGACAACGGATCGATGAGCCAGGTTGAGATGGCAAAAGCCATGTAAAGGTAAATCACTGGCGTAATGTATGGTGCGAGGGCCTGGTCTGACGCCGCGAGCCCATTCAGTATTCTTACACCGATATACAAACCGATGATAAGCATCCATTGACCCTTTGCTTTCATGTTGCTTACCCAAAACGCATACTTGAGAAAGATCCGATAGAACCAGTAGCGCGCTTTCAGGGCTTCAACCATTCCCGCCTTTGCATACTCATGTGTGGGATCGATGCGCAAGGCTTCGCGGAAATGTTCCAGCGCTTTACGATGATCGCCCTGTTCCAATAAACTCCAGCCTATGTTCGTATGCGTGAGTACACTTTCGGGATCATTGTTCAAAGCCTCCCGGATGGTATCATATGCCGATGCTTTGTTGTCGAGCTTGAAAAGAGCGGTCGACCTCGCATTGAGGCATTGCAGACTTTCCGGATTTACTTCCAGGCCCGCGTTCGCTGCATTGAGTGCCTGTTGCCAGTTTTTCTGATTCAACTCTATGCCGGCAAGCAGTCCGAAATATTCGGCGTTCCGTGGATTAAAGGCGATGGCGTTGTTAATGCTTTTGCGCGCCTCCGTTGGATTGCGAAGCTTGACATAAAAGAACGATTGAAGGTACAGGAAGTAATCATTGTCGGGTTGTTGCCTGATGGCGCTTTTGAGTACCTCCATAGCTTCATCCACCTTGTTCTGCTGCGCGAGGCATACCGAGAAAAGCGCCTGGGCATCTGCACGCTCGGGGTCCTGCGCCAAAATATTTTTTAACTCTTTCTCTGCTTCGTTGTAACGATTCGTGGCAATCAGCTGCTGTGCCCGCTCCAGTTGTGCTTCAATCATTTCCTGATCTTTAAATAATTCAAAATCTCGTCGTAGATACCTGATTCGTTGGAATACAAAGCATAGTTCCTTGCTGTCGTGAACCACTCGCGCGTGGAGGGCTTGATGTCTTTCAGACCTTTCAGCAGGTCGTTGTTTTCAATTGGTGTCAATGCGCCGCGTTCGAAAGATTCGCGAAGCTTTTCTTCTACAAAAAAGTCCACAAGCCCTTTCAGGTCCGCGCCTGAGAAGTCATCAGTCTTCTTCGCGATCGCCTTTGTGTCGACATTTTTTACAGGCTTGTCCTTGAGCAGAATGTTGAGTATAGATTCGCGTGCGCTTACATCAGGTGGCTGAATAAAAATTATACGATCGAATCTGCCCGGTCTTCTGAACGCAGCATCCAGATGCCATGGAGCGTTTGTCGCTCCCAGGATCAGCACGCCGTCGTTGGACGACTGAACGCCATCCAATTCTGTCAGAAACTGGTTGATCAGCATCTTTGCCGATGAATTTCGCATGTCGGAGCGGCTTGCACCCAGCGCATCGATCTCGTCGAAGAATAACACACATGGTGTTTGCCGCCTTGCCAGGTCAAAGATGTCGTGCAATTTTTTTTCGCTGTTGCCCATCCACATGTCGAGCACATCGTGAATACCGATGCTGATGAAGCTCGCCTGGATCTGTCCGGCTGTTGCGCGCGCAAGGTAAGTCTTGCCACAACCCGGAGGCCCATATAGCAATATTCCTCCGCCTGTTTTCTTGCCATAAGCCTTGTAAAGCTCAGGATGCAGCAGGGGTTGAATGATCTTGATCTTGATCTCCTCTTTCGCCTTGGTCATGCCACCCACATCGTCGAAGTTGATCTTTGGCTTTTCAACTTCATTCAATTCATCTTCAATCGCCTGAATGATATCATTCGCCTTGTTCGGGCCTGCGCTGGTGTTGCGAAGCTGATCGAGCTCACCATCAGTGAACGACGGATTCAACGCGAGGATCGATTTATAGTGTTCGATCGCCTTCGCCGCTTCGTTGTTCCTCAGCAGCGCTTTCGAAAGATTGACCAGAAGAGAAACATCATTGGGCCGGCTCTCGATGAGCTCTTCGAGGATAACGATCGCGGTAGAATTTTTGCCGAGCTCGAGATAGGTTTTAGCCAATCCCAACTTTGCAGAAAAGTTCTGCGGATCTTTGTCCGTTATAAGCTTGAATTGCGTTTCTGCGTCGGAATATCTTTTTTCAGAGAACAACGCTTCAGCAAGGGTAAGTCGGAGTGGCAGATTGTCGGGAGAGAGCTTCAACGCCTCGAGCAAGCCATTGATAAGATCGTTTTGCATTTATAAACATCAGAGAACTGAGGCGCAAATTTACGCATTTATCCCAAACTCAGGCGATCAGCTTTGCTATCCCAAATGCCGCAGCAGCAGCAATGGCACCGACGATCGCAACCCGCAGTGCACCCTTGAACAAAGGCTGCCCCGTAAGCCGGCTCTTGATAAGCCCGAACACAATAAGACAGATCATCGTGACGATGCAAGAATATATCAGTCCCTGAGTGGCTGACGACGTAAAAAAGTAAGTACTCAGAGGGATCAATCCCCCAACCACGTACGACATACCTATGATCAATGCGCTCTGGTGTGCCCGGTTCTTATCCGGTCTTTCGAGGCCGAGCTCAAAACGCATCATGAAATCGACCCACTTTTTGTGATCCTTCGACATCTCATGTGCGATACGATCCTGAAGCTCCTCGCTCAAGCCATATTCGGCAAAGATGTCCTTCGTTTCCTTTATCTCCACATCGTGGAAGCGTTTGATCTCATCATATTCCCTGCGTTCTTCCGAATCATAGTGCTCGATCTCCGTACGTCCGGCCAGGTATCCGCCAAGTCCCATGGCTATGGAACCTGCGGCGATCTCTGCAAGCCCTGCAGTGATCACGATATCGGTAGAGTCCACTGCACCGCTCAAGCCAGCAGCAAGGGCGAACGGGACAGTAAGACCGTCACTCATGCCGATAACAAAGTCGCGTACTTTTTCGGACGACTGAAAATGTTCTTCTTTCATTGATTAGCTGTAGAGATATAAGCTCCGGGGCCGTAAGTTAAGCGCGAGTTGGAAGCTTTAAACAACAACCCGAAAGTTTTTAATAAAAACCCGGAAACGCCGAACCGTGGAACGCTGAACGCGAAACCCGAATGCCTAACCTTTATTCGCGAGCTGTCCGCAGGCTGCATCGATATCCTTGCCACGACTCTTGCGGATCCGCGTAGTGATACCGTGCCTTTCGAGCAGGTCCATGTACATTTGCAGGGATTCCTCGGAGGCTTGCTGGAATTCTCCGTCGTCGATCGGGTTATATTCAATGAGGTTTACCTTGCAGGGTACTATTTTGGCAAATTTGAGAAGTGCCTCGGCGTGCTCTATCGTGTCGTTTATGCCGCGCCACACTACGTACTCGTACGTTACCTTGCGTTTAGTCTTCTGATACCAGTACTTCAACGCTTCGGCAAGTTCTTCCAGTGAGTTTGTATCGTTGATGGGCATGATGGACGAGCGAACATGATTCAGTGCCGAGTGCAATGAAACGGCAAGGTTGAACTTAACGCCGTCGTCAGCCATCTTGATGATCATTTTTGCAAGTCCGACGGTGGATACTGTCAGGCGCTTCGACGCCATGTTCAGGCCTTTTGGAGAGGTGATCTTTTCAATGGCCGTCATTACGTTACTGTAGTTCAGCAGGGGCTCGCCCATTCCCATAAAAACTATGTTGGTCAATGGCCGTCCGAAGAACATCTCGCACTGCTGCTGGATAGCGACAACCTGGTCATAGATCTCGTCTGCATTCAGATTCCTCATGCGCTTGAGGCGGGCGGTTGCACAGAATTTACAGGCAAGGCTGCAACCTACCTGTGACGATACGCATGCAGTGATCCTTTTGTCCGTAGGTATCAAAACCGATTCAACAATAAGTCCGTCGTGCAGCATAACGGCATTCTTGATGGTGCCGTCAGCGCTCCTTTGCATCTTGTCGACCTTGATGAAGTTGATCGTAAAATGAGCTTTCAGCAGTTCGCGCGTAGCGACCGACAGGTTGGTCATCTGGTCGAAATCTTTCGCAGCCTTTTTCCAGAGCCACTCATAAACCTGCTGTGCGCGAAAGGGCTTTTCGCCGTTTTGAACGAAGAAATCCTTAAGCTCTTCAAGTTTTAATTTCCGGATGTCCCGCTTGCTAATTGTCGCTTCTACCATAAAATGCAAATTTAGCATGAATCGCTAAACTTTGCAGGAAGGACAAAGAATCCCCTCGAAATGTCTATTTGCGGTCGCGTATTTTGATAAATATTTTCGTTTCGCACGGTCTGCTTGCATTCGATAGAATGAGCGAATCTGCAGCGATCTTGTCGACCGTGTAGGATTCTACGAGGGTACGCGACTTTTTATCGAGGATATGGAGGGATTGGCCATCGAAACGGTACAGGAAATTCCTGCCATCTGCGTACTTCGATTTATTCAGTATTCTGACGCTTTCTTCACCCGCACCTTTCTCCTTGAATTTGACGATCTGTGCGGAGGCCCCGGAGCGTGATTGCATCTCCGTCAGGAGCGAATCCTGACCACTGGTCATTTTGATCTCGCTGGTCAGACATGTGGTTTGTTTCGTCATTTGCCAGGTGCCCAGGATGGACTGTGCCCGGGACTGATTCGGCATAGCACACAGGGCAAAGAATGCCAATAAACTCGCTGTGGTAATGATTTTCATAAGGTACGTTTTGCGAAAGGTGCCCGATCAAAGCCAACGTCCTGACGGCACACTAAAGTTAATCAAAAAGCAGGCCAGCGTGAGAAGGAACGTTATCCTTTTTTTGATGAGTTCTCTCCTTTTTGAAGTGCAGTTGGGGGAGGAAGAAAAAATCTCAGCAATGTTATTTATAATTACGAAGTCAAATACCAGGGAGATTTGGATCACCTCAGGGATTCAAACTTCAACACGACTCGAGACCGTAATCTGAAGAACATGACAAAAAAAAATGCGATCATCATCACGGGTGGACTGCTGGATACGATCAGCGCCAAAACTGCCCATGGCCTTATCCGCGGAACGGACCGGTTCACGATCGTGGGTGTGATCGATTCAAAACATGCGGGCAGGGATGCGGGTGAGATCCTGGACGGGAAGAAGCGTGACATTCCGGTGTTCTCGGGTATTGAAGATTTTGCAGCTTCTTCGCTGAAGGCCGATTATTGTATTGTTGGCGTTGCCACAAAAGGTGGTGTGATACCCCCGTCGTTGCGATCTCTTCTCACAAGTGCGCTTCAGCATGGCTACTCGATCGTCAACGGCTTGCACGAATATGTTTCGGATATTCCGGAGCTGGCCGATCTGGCCAACAGCAAGGGTTTGGAGATCATTGATGTCCGGAAGCCAAAAAAGATCAGGGACCTTCATTTCTGGAGTGGAAAGATCAGGGAGGTGAAATGTCCGAAAGTTGCAGTCCTGGGAACGGATTGCGCGCTCGGGAAGCGTACAACAACGCGTTTTCTCGTAGAGGCTATGCGCAGGGCCGGTTACAAGGCAGAGATGATCTACACGGGGCAGACTGGTTGGATGCAGGGAGCGAAGTATGGTTTTGTATTCGACTCTACGTTGAATGATTTTATTTCAGGCGAGATGGAACATGCCGTGCATAGCTGTTACATGGAGGCAAAACCCGACATCATCTTTATCGAAGGTCAATCCTCACTTCGAAACCCCAGCGGGCCGGCCGGCGCCGAATGGATCGTGTCAGCAGATGCAAATGCTGTCGTTCTGCAGCATAATCCTCCAAGAAAACAGTACAAGGACATGGAGTATTATCCCGCATACATTCCGGATCCTGAAGATGAGATCAATCTGATCCGGATCTATGGCGCGCCAACCGTTGCGCTAACCATAAACACGACGAAGATGACTCGTGAAGAGGCTGAAGAATATGCGAAACGCTACAGGGAAAAACTGAATATACCCGTAGTGCTTCCACTGGAAGAGGGGGTTGATCAACTCGTGCCCGTGTTTGAAAAGCTCATTCAAAAGATATAAAAGTGCCAAAGATCAGGAACATTGAAGTCTGGAGTGCGGACCTGGGCAACACGAAGCCCTACACGATTGCGTTTAAGACCGTTGATCAGGTCCGCAATGCGTTTGTCGGGATCAAACTGGATAATGGTATAACAGGCATGGGTTCCGGCAACCCCAGTGAGTATGTTGTCGGTGAGAATCTCGCTCAATGTCTCGATGCGTTGAACGAAAACAATCTGGAATTTCTGATCGGTCGCGATATACTCGAGCTGCGTCAATTGTTGTTTGACGTCTTGCAGAAATTTCCGCGAAATCCATCGGCACGCGCGGCCCTGGACATCGCGCTTCATGATGCCTTAACAAAACACCTGAACATTCCGCTGGTGAAGTACCTGGGTCAGAAATTTCACAGCTTGCCCACCTCCAATACAATTGGAATAAAAAATGTTGAAGAGACGTTGAAAGAAGCGCGCGATTACATTGACCGCGGTTTCAAAATATTAAAAGTAAAACTCGGACGTAACCTCACGGAAGACATCGAGCGCCTTGTGAAGCTTCGTGAACAATTCGGAACGGAGATCGTGATCCGGATAGACGCCAACCAGGGTTATACTTTTGATCAAACGATAGAATTCTTTAACCGCACAAGATCGCTGAACATAGAACTGATCGAGCAACCGTTGCCTGCAAATGCCGTGGATGAGATGAAAAGACTTCCCGATGAGATCAAGGAGGTAATTGCTGCGGATGAATCGCTGATCTCTCCGGCAGATGCGTTGCGGCTTATTCAGGCTCCGTATGCTTCAAGGATTTTCAACATAAAACTGATGAAGTGCGGCGGTATAGGTGAGGCGTTGCGGATTGCCGACATCGCAGCGCTTTCGAATGTCGATCTGTTTTGGGGTTGCAACGATGAGAGTATTGTAAGTATCACGGCAGGGTTGCATGCTGCATTCGCCTGCCGGAACACGCGTTATATCGACCTCGATGGAAGTCTGGACCTCGGCCGTGACGAAGTGCGTGGCGGATTTATTTTGAAGGACGGTATCATGTCGTGTTCCGACAAAGCCGGGCTCGGTGTCGAACGGCTCTAGACTTCGGTGGGATTGATCTCTTCTTTCAACCCGTTTACAATCCGATCGGCAAGATTCTCGAATGCTTTTATTTTGGCAGTTTCAACTGCCGGAGGGTGTTGCATCAGACTGGCTTTCAATTCCTCTACCATCCGTACGAAAGTATCATCACCAAGCATGGCGATAGTGGGTTTTACCTTATGATGTGTTTTTGAAAAGAGTGAAGCATCATTCTTCTGGCGCGATTCGTGAAACGCCTGGATCAGCTCCTCGATGTTCTTGATCAGGTGACCGGCAAGCTCACGTTTGAAATCAGCATCTCCTTCGCTGTAGAGGTCGAGGTTGTTGCTGAGTTGTTTAGGCAACTCATCTGCCGGCTCCTTTTTGATATAGGTAGAGATCTTTTGATACAGGTCAAAGGGCTGGAATGGTTTCGAGATGAAGTCGTTCATACCGGCTGCGATCACTTTTCCTTTGACGTCGGTCATGGCTGAGGCAGTCAACGCAATGATGGGAATATTCGCATAAAACGCACCATCCATGTTTCGGATCCTCCGTGATGTTTCATAGCCATCCAACTCCGGCATTTGGAGATCCATAAGCACAAGTGCATAGTCTTTGGATGTTATCAGTTGCAAGGCTTCCCTGCCGTTATTGGCGATTACAAGTTCTACACCCCACCGCTTGAGGAAGTTGCTGGCAACTACCTGGTTCACACGGTTATCTTCGACGAGCAAGATCTTGATGTTGAGCAGCTCAAACCCATGTTCTGCCGTGGTGACGACTTTTACTTTCTGCTGCTGGCCTGCCGGAAGTGCGAGTTCGAAGCTAAATTCCGAACCGACACCGGGCGTGCTCTGCACCATCACGGTGCTGTTCATCAATTGCAACAACCTGCGTGTTATTGCCAGCCCGAGTCCCGTGCCGCCGAACTTTCGCGTTGTATCCTCGTTTGCCTGTGAAAATCGTTCAAAGATCGTGTCGATCTTGTCTGCCGGTATTCCGATGCCGGTATCTTTGACAACGAAACGAATTTTATAATTGTCCCCGACCTTTCCGGCAAGTGTAATGGCAAGCTGTACCGAGCCTCTTTCCGTGAACTTGATGCCATTTCCGACGAGATTGGTAACGATCTGACTGATGCGCACGGGGTCGCCCTTGATCGTTTTCGGCAGTGCAGGATCGTATGTAAAGTCCAGTTTGATCTCCTTGTCTTCGGCACGCTGTCTGAGTATCTGGATCGTGCTTGTTAGTAACACTTCCAGATCAATGTCGACGGACTCGAGGTTGATCTTGCCGGCCTCGATCTTATTGAAGTCCAGGATATCGTTGATGATCGTTAGCAGGTTTTCTCCCGAGAACTTCAGGAGCTTGAGGCTGTCCAGCTGGTCAGGTCGCGGCTGGTCCTGCAGGAGCAAATGGGTAAGCCCGATGACAGCGTTCATCGGAGTCCGGATTTCATGACTGATCATGGAAAGAAAGTGACTTTTTGCATTGGTAGCCTCTTCTGCTTTTTCCTTGGCATCGTGAAGCGCGGCTTCCGCCTGTTTCTGGACTGTAATATCACGCGCAATGACGCTAACCCTGGTCACCCTCTTTCCTTCGTAGAACATTTTTACATTCTGTCCCACCCAGATCAGCTGTCCCTGTTTGCTGTAGATGGGCACTTCGAGATAGGTCTGGTCCTCATGGGCATTTCTTTGCTTTTTGTAGAACAACATGACTTCTTCAACTGCGGACGGTACGATGATCTCCCAGTATTTTTTTGATCGCAGTTCGCTGCTCGAATAGTTGGTAATTTTTTCCATCACGGGATTGGTGAAGACAAAGGTCCCGGTGTCATCGAGTTCGTATATCATGTCCGTTGCAGTGTCGATCACTTCGCGATACTGCTTTTCCCGCGCAGCGACGTCTCTCTGGAGCGTGGTAATGAAATCGAGATTCGTTCTCAATTCCTCCTCTGAAGCTCTGAGCTCTTCGTTTGTGGCTGCAAGTTCGGTATTGAGTGTGGTCAGTTCATTATTGGCGTTTTCAATATTCTTGACCATGGGTTTGAACAAAAAGAAGAACTCCATCATTAAAATGATGATGGCCGAAACTGCCAGGGCGATCTCCACATATTTCATCTTGCGTAGCTTGTCCTCGGCTTCTGCCTGATACGTGTTAACGGTATGCTCCATGACTTGCAAAAACGGCAACTCATGAAGTGAAATGACCTTTATGGCTTCTTCAGATGCTTCCCGCGTAGGATTGGCAAGAAGGTTCCTTAAAGTTGCTACTATGGGGTTCAGATGTGCCGTTGTAACGGCGAGCAGGGAATCGACGGCCTTGCTCCGCTTGTTCGATATTCCGAGTTCTGTATCCGCTTGCCTGAGACCGTTGTGTACTTTTTCCCAGTCATCGAGCAGCATTCTCATCGTATCACGGCGGGCAGGCATCATCATGCCATACTTGTCGAATTCATGATCGATATAAAGCGCCAGTTTCGCGATCCTCTGTCCGATTACCCTCTGCCGCCCGGCAAGGTTGATATGCCTGGCATCTTCATTCTGCTTCGCAAGGTCATATTGTATAACGACCTGGCTAGTGACTATCGTCAGTATGATCGTTGCCAGGAATATCACGTATTGTTTTCGGAACGACGTCAGACCGGGAACAAAGGGGATCATTAGTTCTTGTATTCGGTTTTGGAATCGGTTTATAATAAAATTAACATAATCTTTCCGGTAAATTTTTATATTTAGATACTTTATACGGCCAACTCTTATGAAGATCCTCGTTTGCGACGACGATGAAGCGCTCGTAAGCATGATACGGTTCAAGCTTACACGTGAAAATCTAGGCGACATTACCAAAGCTATGGATGGCAGGGAAGCCAAGTCGCTGTTGAAGCAGGAAGACTTTGATCTTGTGATCACCGACATCCACATGCCTTTTCATTCCGGTCTCGAGATCACCGAATACATCCGGAAAGAGCTAAATAAATCAACCCCTATTATTGTTTTATCCGCTGAGGGACTGGAGAATACAGTGCTGCAGGCATTCGAGATCGGTGCAAACGATTTTATTACCAAGCCATTCAGTCCCGCCGAGCTTGCCGTTAGGGTTCGACGCATATTGAAAAAGTAAATCCATGCCGCCGCTTTCCACATACTGGTTTTCTGGTACGTCGATGACAGCTGGCGAACTATTCATTTTGGGGTTGTCCTTTTTTTTCCTCTTTACTGCAACCCTGGCGATATGCGCAATCTTCATCAGCCGGCTGGTCAAGTCATCCCGCGAACGAAAGGCATCGACGCTTCGCAGTCAATTTCGCAAGTTGCTGAACATCGTCATCGTTAACTATACGATGGGTAAAGACTCACCTGCCCCTGCTACCCTGGGTTACAGGATGGGCGAGATCAAGGCAATAACAGATCAATGGCCCTCAGGCCGGGAGATCCTCATCGACGAGATCATCCGAATGAAAAAGAATATTTCGGGAAATACCGTTACAACGCTCAAGGACTTGTATTACAACATCGGGCTGATCACCATATACGCCGGCAGGTTCCGGTTCTCCGTCCCCAACCCATACGTAATCCACGACCCCATCGACGGCCGCACAAACTGGCTCGACCCCGTTTGAAACAGCCGAAT
>CBHTUB010000081.1:0-16043 GCA_966095595.1 uncultured Chryseosolibacter sp.
ATGCACACCATCGGCAACCAAAGTCCCATCGTAAAGCTTGCGCTGACCTATATCATGGTAGAAACCCCTCGTATAAAACGACTCGCCATTATCTGAATGCTTCACTTTTACCGGGTAAAAATCCGGACTATTGCGCTTGGGAGCATACTTGAAGATACCTTTGAGGCGGCTCGAAAACCACACGACACCTGAAGGCTGGATCACCATATCGGAGATCGCCACGTTCGTGCTTGTAGGATAAAATATCTGGGGAAAGTAAAAGGTGCCGGCCTTGATATTAAAAACGCCCCAGCCCCTGTCAAGGGTACACAGCCACAGCTCCTCATCACCCCGCCAGCCCAGATCGCTGATAATGTTCGAAGTGGGACTTTCGGGATGCTCAAGATCGTACTTGAATGTTTTCCACACCTTTGTCTTGAAGTTGAAAAAACTCAAGCCCCCACCGTACGCACTCAACCAGAATCCATCGGGTGCAGGTAAAATTCTAAGGAAACAGTCATTGCGCCACTTGAACGGCTCGATCGGCTTCTCCCGCATCACGGTAAACTTCCTACTCAATGGATTATACATGTACAACCCGTCGTGTGTAGCCATCCAGAACATTCCAAACTCATCTTCATGAATGTCGTAGATCGTGTTATAGGCCGGAGCGTAGTGTTCACCATTTTTAAAGATATCGTGGATGTAGGGCAGATCGGCAATGTGATCGAATCGCTTTTGCGCCTTGTCAAGTCTGAAGAGCCCATGCTTGTTCACGGTTACCCAAACATTGTCATGTCTATCGAAAAATATCTTCGAAACCCCGTCGCCGGGCAGACCGGCGGTCGACCAATCGAAGTTGACAAAGCTTTGTGTGGATGGATCAAAGTAGCTGATAAGGCCATCTGTAGACCCTGCCCATACATTGCCCTTGCGATCGACGGCCAGCCGGAAGATCGTATTGAACTGGATCGAGGTGCTATCGTTCGCCTTCTTTTTGAAAACCCTGAAGGAATAGCCATCGTATCGATTCAGGCCATCCTGTGTACCGATCCATAAATATCCCTGTCTGTCTTCCACCATGTCCGTCACCAGATTCGACGACAACCCGTTACGCTGCGACAAGAACTCCAGATTGTTCATATCGATCGTCGCAGCCCCCGTCTGAGCAAACGTCACCCGACCTTGTAACAGGACAAGGGATAGCGTTACAAGGAATACTATCACGGCAGCATAGGCACCATAAAATATTCCTGACGGATTAATCTGTCGAATGAGCATGGTCTAACCTTGAAGTACGGAAAAATGACAGTGATAACCAATAAGACCATATGCAGTTTACTCACAGATCTGGCCAGCCTCATCACAAGCCTCTCCATTCGCTCATGACAGATGCAGTTTGCTAATTATATGCGTCATCCACCGGTTTTTTTCCCGGCGGGAAAACGGTAAAAAATTCTGACAAAAAAATCAAACAAGACCTGGACGTCCACTCAATGCAAGCGTCATTTGCTAGTCGATTCAGGACAAATACTTAAAACCGCGCGAATCGTGCCACCGGCGTCGTTGCTTTGCGTTCCATTACCAATCAAAAAGTCTACATGAAACACCCCTATTTCTTCCCAATGATTTGCCTCATGGCGCTGACATGCGTGATGCAATCCTGTAAAGACAATGATGCACCGACTCCGAGTGCTGACCTGCAAAAAACCTGGATAATGGGCACCGGCGCCTATGTATGGCAAGGTGGTCAGGACAGGACTGCGAATTATCAGCTCATGACGATCACGTTCTATGGCACAGGTACCTATACGACGCAGAACGCAGGTAAGCTGCTGCCGGCAACGGGCACATGGTACTGGGAGACCCTGAATACGACCTTGATGCTGGATGGAGATTTTCCCGTCGACGTTCTGACGCTCGATCAAACTACCCTCCGTATCAAGTTTTACATGGATGCCGAACATGTAAATGCATCCGGCCGGACGAACTCGCTCGTCGGCGATTATGAAATCCTCTTCAAAAACGACTAAGCAAGTACCTATGAAAAAAGTTATACTGTTAAAATATATTTGCATTATTACACTCGCATTTACAACGCAAATTGCGTTTGCCCAAACGGTCGTGGTGGATCAGTCTTTCAACAACGGCGACACCGGTTCGCAGATAGGGTTCGGATTCAATGCAGAAGTCTTCGATGCCGCATATCTTCCTTCAGGAAAAGTTATCGTGGTGGGAGACTTCATGACCTACAATGGTGTGGCATGTCAGAAGATTGCAAGGCTCAATGCGGACGGAACGCTGGATGAAACTTTTGACACATCGGTGGGAGCCAATACAACAATTACTGAGGTAGAGATCCTTTCCGATGGAAAGATCCTGATAGCAGGTTTTTTTACTCAATACAAAGGCGTAGCACGGAAAAATATCGCGCGACTGAATGCCGATGGAACCCTGGATACTTCCTTCGACGTAGCCGGCGGACCGGACAACGTGCCGACAGAGATCGTTCCCTTGTCGAATGGCAAGATCATCACCGCTGGATGGTTCACCTCTTTCAATGGAACTATCCAAAACAGAATTGCCCGACTCAACGCAGACGGATCACTCGACGCGACATTCAACACCGGAACGGGCTTCAACAACGCGATCAACGCGCTTGCGATTCAGAGTGACGGAAAAATAGCAGCCGTCGGAAATTTCACTCAATACAATGGCACAAATCGCAGCCACATTGCCAGACTCAACGCAGATGGTTCCCTTGACGGCACATTTGATCCGGGAACGGGAACTGATAACAACATTAGTTCCGTTCTTATCATGCCAAGCGGAAAAATAGTCATAGCAGGTTCTTTTAATAATTATAATTCAACTTCATCTTCCAATATCGCCCAGCTAAACACCGATGGCAGCCGTGATACCAATTTCACCACATCGCTCAACTCCAGCGGAATGGGACTGGCACTTCAAAACGGAAAGATCATTGTCACCGGCTACTTCACTACCGTTAACAATGTATCACGGAACCGCATCGCACGACTCTATTCGGATGGATTACTCGACACTGGCTTTGATCCGGGAACGGGAACCATTACCGCACTTGACCGAAATCCCGTCGTTGTGAATAGCAATAACTGGAAAACGCTTGTGTTCGGCGGCATAACAAGCTACAACGGAAAATACGTTGGCAAGCTACTCCAGATACAGGAACATGGCGCGATAGACCAGACTTTTAATAGCCCGACGCTTTACGGTTTTGAAAACTACGTTGGATCAATGGCAGTTCAGGCAGATGGAAAAGTGATCGTCGGCGGGAGTTTTACTGGGTACAACGGAGTGCCTGCTATCAGACTTGTCAGGGTTAATACCAACGGTACAATAGACGCGACCTTCAATACCGGAACTGGTTTCAATGGTGAGATCACAGGTATCAAGATTGACAACAACGGAAAGATCATTGTCGCAGGATACTATGCAGTTTACAATGGCTTATCAAAGCGTACCCTCACGAGGCTGAATACCGATGGAACACCTGATGCTACGTTCAATGCAGGAACCGGTTTCACGGGAGGATCTGTCGAGGACATCACACTACAATCTGACGGAAAGATCATAGCTACTGGAAGTTTTACAAGCTACAACGGCGTCACGCGAAACAAAATCGCCCGCATCAATACAGACGGATCGCTCGACACTTCATTTGACCCCGGGGCCGGCGTTGGCGGAGCGACAATAAATGGCGTTGCAAGTCAAAGTGATGACAAAGTTATTATTGTGGGAAGTTTCTTTTCATTTGCCGGCACTACCAGAAATTTTGCGGCAAGGTTGAACAGCAACGGAACACTCGATACTTCGTTTGATCCGGGAACCGCGCTGGGAAACAATGCCTTTGCCGTAGTGGTTCAACCTGATGGGAAGATCATCGTCGGAGGAGGAGGTGGCGTCTTCACGCGATTCAATACAGACGGGTCAGTTGATGGAACTTTCAACAAGGGAACAGGATTCAATGGCGTTATCAGACATTTGCTGCTCCAGACAGACGGTAAAATTGTGGTCGCGGGAACTTTCACCACCTACAATTCCACGTCACAGAATTATCTAACAAGATTAAACTCCGATGCTACACTCGATGTTACATTCAACAGCGGCACCGCCTCTCCTGACATTTTTGCCATCGCTCAAAACGCAGGTGGAGACTTTTTTATCGGGGGGACATTCAAGCAATTCGCAGGTATTGGTCGCAACCGTTTCGCTAAACTTGTTGTGCTGAAGCCGTTGACAATCTCCGGGATCACCGCAAATAATAAAATATACGACCGCACAACAACGGCGACGCTAAGTGGCGCACCTGTCCTGATTGGCGTCGAGGCCGGTGATGCTGGTAACGTGTCGCTCAACGCAGGCAACGTCACGGCCACCTTCAACAATGCTTCTGTCGCCGCAAACAAACCAGTGACCGTCTCAGGATATACATTGACAGGTTCTGCTGCATACAAGTACGGCATTGTCCAGCCTACAGGGTTGACCGCAGAAATTACACGCAAGGAGGTTACTGTTACCGGACTATCAGTCGTCGACAAGGTCTATAGTGAAAGCACCGTGGCCACTATAACCGGCTCCCCTGTCCTTAACGGAGTTATCGCTGGCGACAACATCGTGCTTACAGGGATTCTTACCGCACAGTTTAGCGACAGATTTGCAGGCAATGGGAAAACGGTAACGCTGAGCGGCTACACACTCGCCGGAACCCAACCGACAAATTATACTTTGACATTGCCAACCCTGACTGGGAACATTACGCAAAAACCGCTTACGGTGAATCTGGCCATCAACGACAAGATCTATGACGGCACAACGCAGGCAACGTACTCGAGCATTCCATCATTAATCGGGATAGTATCGGGTGATGTTGTGAATCTCAACGGTACCATTATCGCCACTTTTTCATCTCCGAATGTCGGAGCAAATAAAACCGTTACGCTGGCAGGCTATAGCATCTCAGGGACTTCAGCCGCCAATTATACCATAACCGCTACCACTAACACCATTGCAAACATTCTTCCCCGTGAACTTACGGTGACGGGTATTACTGTCAATACTAAAGTATACGACGGCTCCACTGACGCAACGGTAACCGGCACCGCCTCCCTTCAGGGCGTTGTAGCCGGACAAAATATAACGTTGACCGGAACGCCAATCTTCGACTTCACCACCAAAGATACAGGCACTGATAAAGCCGTGACCGGAGCAGGATACACCATCAGCGGAACAGGCGCAACCAATTACTCATTGGCCCAGCCAATCCTCACGGGAGCGATCACTGCCAGACCTGTTACTTTATCGGGTCTGTCCATAACAGACAAAGCGTATGATGGCTCATCAGCAGCAAGCCTGTCATCTGCACCCAGCCTCTCGAATACGATCAATGGAGATGATGTATCCCTGAACACCAGCAACGTTACTGCCGACTTTGAGAATGCAAATGCCGGGGAAAACAAAACCGTGACGGTCTCGAACCTGATGCTCACCGGTTCGGACGCGTTCAACTATTCGATACAGGAGTCGTATACAACCACCGGAAATATCAACAAGGCCGCACAAACCATTACCTACATGGCCATTGAAGACAAGCTTCCTACAGACAATCCTTTTGCGATCGACGCTTCATCATCTACGGGATTGCCATTGACGATCAGCATCGTGTCGGGTCCCGCAACCTACGGCAACGATCTGATCACACTCACCGGCGAATCCGGAACGGTGACGGTTAAAATCGAACAGTCGGGTAACGAAAATTACCTCGCGGTTTCTGTTCTGGATGATTTCGACGTACTGGAAGACCCGATCATGGACGCAGAGATCTCCATCGAAAGAGCGATCGAAATGTATCCGGTTCCCGCCAGGGATAAGCTCATCATCAGATCTTCAAATGCCGGCCTTCGCTACGTGACGATCTATGACGTTGCCGGAGTAAAATTGATGAACGTAAACCTGAATGGTGAAGATCAATATGAGGTTGCCGTAGATCGGTATCCGGCCGGAGTGATCCTCATCGATGTGGGTACGACTGCACGGGAACAAATCATCAAACGGGCTGTCATTGTAAAATAAGGTTTCCTTTCCCTTTTTAAAAAGCAAATCCCCGGAGCGATCCGGGGATTTTTGCTTGTATTAAACTTCAGAAAACTCAATTGCAATGGCTGATCCAAAATTCAGTCAGGGTGTGAGAAAAATCATTTCTACTTCACACTATCCTGCAGGATCTGCCTGATCCGCCGGCAATCATAAAGTGGCAATGTCACGAACGCAACTAAAATAAAAATCCAAACAAATCCCTGGATGATCGCTTTGGTGATCACTTCGCGGGCCGATCTGCTGAAAAAGTCTTTAAGAAATCCCATAGCGATGTTTTAAAACACAAGCCATTCGAGATTGTAACGAAGATTCTCCGACAACGAAATATCAGTGCTGAACGGTCCCCCAAAAGAATCCGTTCTGATCAGGAAGCTTCCTATTCGTTTTTTGAAAATAAACCAGTCATATTCGAAGAGGTCTAACACTACCTTCTGATCTTTTTCGACGCGAAACCGAAGGTTCAGCTCTGTAACGGGGTTTTTGACAACTTTGTATCGGCTTCGCTCCTTCGGCCATATCTTCTTTCCATCGTGATAAATGCAAAGCTCTTCTCCGTCAGACTCATTCAATCTGTACTGATTAAGTCGTAATAGACAACATGTAACCTGGCTCATGACTGTGGGGTTTAAATAGTATCGGAACCCGGGCGGAGCCGCAATGAATATCGCGGGTCTAACGAGCGGATAATCCGCTGTAAAGTAGTGCATAGCACAGTACTACCTCACATAAATTATCGGAGGCCAGTAATTACTTAGTAAAGTGCATTCAGACTGAGTATCGTGAAAAGTAACACACAAAGAGAAACATAAACACGCAACGGTATACCTACAGGCCTAACGAAACTTGATAATATATGAATGATCACACCCGATATAAAATGAAAATCATCTACCTTCATGGTGATTTATCAAGCCCCCCAAAGCAAATGAATCTGACACGACTAACAAGGCTCATCGGTCTTCTGGCACTTCCATGGATACCTGTCTGCCTTAGCGCACAGTCCCGCGACATTGATAGCCTCAGGAACGAATTGACAAAATCGCAATTGCACGACTCAACGAGAGCGTCCATCTGCAATCGCTTGACCTCAGCTTTTTTGAACGTCAACACTGATGAAGCGATAGCTTATGGGCTGAAGAGCGTGGAGATGTACAAACAGCTGGGCGATCGTGAACAAATAGCAAGCGCCTCCGGAGAGCTGGGCACAGCCTACAAGAATAAAGGCGAGTTGGACAAGGCAATCGAAGTCCTGAAGACCGGCATCGGCTACGTCGAAAACTCCGGTTCGCTCGTATTGGGCGACCTATATCACAACATCGGTTCGGTCTACTACAGGATCCCTGATTATAACGCCGCGATCTACTACTATCTCCAGGCACTGAAAGTATTCGAAGCACTGAGCCCCGATAACGCGCGTCTTCCACAGAGCATCGGTAAAACATACAATAACCTCGGCACGGTGTATTGCCATCAGAAGGATTACCTGTCAGCATTAAAATATTACAAGCTGTCCCTGGAGCGTTGGCCAAGCCCCTCCGTCTATAACAACATCGCCCAGATCTATGACGAGCACGGAAGTTACGATAGTGCAGCGATTACCTATCGGAAAGCGATCGATCTGGCGCGGCAGCAAGGCGAACATGCGGTCTGCGCGTTGGTGCTCGCCAACCTCGGCAGCCTGTTTCGTAAAGAAACAAAATTCGACTCTTCGGAATATTACCTCAAGGCGGCGCTCACTATTGCAGACACCATCTCGGTCGTGGACACGGAGGCTTACATTGCCAACGAATTTGCAAGATTGTGCTTCGACAAAAAGGATTACAAAAAGGCGATCTGTTATGGGCGCGATGCATTGAAATTAAGCGTGGAAGCCAACAGCAACGAAGAGCGGATGGGAAGCCTTCGCTTACTCTCGCAGGCTTATTCGACAACCGGAGACTTTCAAAAGGCCAATCGGTATCTCGAAGAATACACTCAGCTCAGGGACAGCATTTTCACCATGGAGAACATCACAAACATGGCAACGCTGCAAAAAAGCTATGAAATTGAAAAACGTCAGAATGAGATCTCACAGCTCGCACAAAAGAACGAAGTGCACAGGTTGAAGATTGCGCGCGAAGCTAACCTCAGAAACTTTCTGATTCTGCTCATAGCATTGCTGGTCATCATCGTGATCCTGGTGATCTACAACCTGCGCGTAAAATCCAGAAGCCTCAAAACCAAATCTGAGCTGATCACCCGATTGTCACTCCAGTCGAAAGAGATCCTCCTGCAGAACAACCGTATCAAGAGTATGAACCAGGTGCTCGAAATGAAAACATTGCGCGCGCAGGTAAACCCACACTTTCTCTTCAACGCCTTGTCGTCGATCCAGAACTATATCGTCAGGAGCGACAAGGAAATGGCCATCGACTATCTGCAAAAGTTTACGAGACTGATGCGGAAAATACTGGACAGCTCGATGGTCCTTTCGATCACGTTAAAGGAAGAGCGTGAGATGCTGAGCAACTACATCGAATTGGAACGCCTGCGGTTCAACTTCAGCTTCGACTACGAGATCGTCATCTCCGACGACCTCGAAGCCGATTCAGTAACGATCCCCTATTTGCTTACGCAGCCCTATGTCGAAAATGCTATCCTGCACGGTCTCCGGATCAAGGACGAAAAGGGTTTTCTGCGGATCGAATTCAAACGCGAGAACCAGCGGTTGCTTTGTGTTGTGGATGACAATGGTATCGGACGCAAAGCGTCGCATGCCCTTAGAAAACCTGTGAGGCATAAATCAGTCGGCATCGCGCTAACGGAAGACAGGATCAGAAAGGTGGGCGAATACACCAATGAAAAAGTTGAAGTGAAGATCATAGACAAGGAAGAATTCGGCCACGCAGCCGGAACCAGGGTGGAGATGCTCATTCCGCTTACGTTCCTTGACACCCCTGAGTTATACCAATATCAGGAGTAGGATATTCAGGTTCCTCGTACAGGGGCCGGTTACTCTTTTCTCGCCTTTGCAGATATGGATAACGACGGCGATCAGGACATCTACATCGACATGGGCGGCGCTTTCCCCGGCGATGCCTATCAAAATGCTTTCTTTTTAAATCCGGGACAGGGCGACAACAGGTGGATCTCCATCGAGCTCAGGGGAACAGCAACGAACAGGGACGCAATCGGCACACGTCTCAAGATCACCTTTAAAGAGAACGGCGTTACACGCAACATATATCGCGATGTGAATTCCGGCGGAAGCTTCGGTGCCTCACCGCTACGCCGGGAGATCGGAATTGGCCAGGCAAATGTTATCGACGACCTGGAGATCTCGTGGCACGGCAGCAACACCGTACAGCATTTTAAAAATATCAGACCGAATCAATTTATCAGGATCACAGAGGGAAGTGAAGTAATTGAAAGCGTTCCCCTGAACAGGATACAATGGTCCATCAACGATCCACTTTGCCTTCCTGCAACTTCAAACCTAAAACTATAATATGGCACATCGAACTGCCGGATGGGCTGCCCGGCATCAGGGGGCCTATGGCGCGAGGATAGAATGTTCTACGTCAACCGGGCAAAGGCGCGGGCCGCGGAAGGTTACGCCAACTACAATCCATATCACTAAAAAATCCTCTGATTCGTCCTGTTTAATCTTCGTTTTGTCTGAATACCGCGCGCGCGGATTGCGTTAGGTTTGTAGCTGCCCATCGACGGAGCGTTGCTGTTCCGGGGACGGGGGCATAACATTTTAACGCCAGGGGCCACCGATATGAAAACAAGATCAGCATTATCCGGGATCATTAGCATGAGATGTCCGGCGTGTCGTCAGGGAAAAATGTTTCCCGAAAACACACTGTATAGCACCAGCTTTATGAAAATGAACGAGCGCTGCTCCTGTTGCGGACAATCGTTCATGCCGGAACCCGGTTACTATTTTGGAGCGATGTTCGTCAGCTACGGAATTAACGCAGGCTTCTTTATTGCCGTATGGCTTGGAATGTATCTCTTTATGGAAGAGGTCTCGCTGACGGCAATGATCGTTGCCTTGCTTGCTGTTGTCTTTGGGTTGTTGCCAGTTACCTTCCGGTTTTCACGCGTTCTATGGATCTACATCTTTGTGAGATACCGCGGGCAGACGGAATGCAAAAAAGGACTTGCTCAGCAATAAATGTCAGATGGCCTTCCTGAACTCCTCGGGAGTCTGATCACTCTGTTTCCTGAACCAGCGAACAAAATACGATGCGTCTGCAAAATTGAGTTCGGCGGCAACCTGATTAACATCCATGTCCGAATACGCGAACATACGCTTCGCTTCAAGTAAAATTCGCTCCTGGATCAGATCCGTCAACGTTTTGCCCAGGGTATTTTTGCAAATGCTGTTGAGATACGCAGGCGCCAGGCTCATCAACTCTCCGTAGTCGCCGGCTTGCCTTAACGTTTTAAAGTTTTTATCGATCAGCTGCTCCAGCCTTCGAAGCTTGAACGTATTCCCATGAGTGGTCGCTTTCACCTGAATGCCTTTCCGTGCATCATAATATCTGGCAGTCTCCAGAAGAAAGACATCGAGGTAGGCCCGCAGAATTCGCAAGTCGGGAGCATCGGCCTTACGGTATTCATCGTACATTCTGTCCAGCACAAATCGAAAGACATCGGTCTTTGGAGGCCTGATCAACGGCGATGCGGACAGGGAATGGTAAAAGGGAAACTCAAGAAGGCTGTTTCGACTTAATTGCACCTGATAAAACTCCCTCGTAAAGAAAACAATGAAGCCGTCGATATCGGGGGATAAGGTCCACGTGTGCACCTGACCGGGCGTCATGAGAAAGACGCTGTTTGGCTCGACTCTATATTCGACAAAATCGATGATATGAGCACCTTTCCCCCGCGAAGTAAACATGATCAGGTAGAAGTCGTGCTTATGCGGTCTGCCGACGAATTCATGATCCCTTACATGACTTTGCAAATCCTGAATATAGAAATCGGACCAGGCAGCTTTCGAACTGAAGGCATGCAGGTCAAAAACCGGAGGCTCTGCTTTTCTGGAGGTCGGTATTTTCTTCTTTCTCAATTGGGTCCGTTTACCGGTAGCAAAATAGCGATTCGAAACTTCAATTAACAGCTATACTTCCGGCGAAGGCCTCACTCGACATCAAACCTTTCTTTCAGTTGGGAATATGAGAGCCTCGCACAGTGCGCCGCAGTCGTTAACGGCTCCACAGTTATTGGGATCGGTGCGACAGTTATCAAATGCATACCGACAGTTATGACTTATTCGAAATGCCAT
The DNA here is from genome assembly GCA_966095595.1 of uncultured Chryseosolibacter sp. Lineage (GTDB taxonomy): Bacteria > Bacteroidota > Bacteroidia > Cytophagales > Cyclobacteriaceae > Chryseosolibacter. The sequence continues at coordinate 11,393 of CBHTUB010000081.1, forward strand.
CTGCGTGCCGACCTACCTTCACAAAAACACTTTGCCAAATGTTCATCAAAAAACTTGTAGGCAGAACATCCGTCAGCAAGAGCATACCGCCGATCTTTCTTTTACAGAACAAATGGTTTTCCCGGGCGATCAAGGTCATTTTATTTTTTTTATTCTTCATGCTCGTCGTGGTACCTCTGTATATCTATGCCGTAAAACAAAATCTGTATAATCTGTTCGGTCCGATGCCGAGCCTCAGGACAATCGAGAACCCAGAACTCGACCTGTCCTCTGAAATTATATCTGCTGATGGTGTCTCCCTTGGACGCTACTATCGGGAGAATCGCAGCCTCGCATCCTACGACGAGTTACCGGACCATTTGGTAAAGACGCTCATCATTTCGGAAGACCACCGTTTTTTTGATCATTCCGGAATAGATCTATGGTCGTATCTCAGGGTGATGAAGGGCATCCTTACATCCAGTTCGCAGGGAGGAGGAAGTACATTAACACAACAAACTGCCAAAAATCTTTTTGGAACAAGAAGTGGCGAGCTTCGTGGCGAGCTTGGTGAACGCAGTGAGCTGATGGATCTCCTCATCGGCAAAACAAAGGAGTGGATCATAGCGGTGGAGCTTGAAGAGAAATTCACCAAGGAAGAGATCATCGCCATGTACCTCAACACCGTTCCGTTCAACAACGAAGCCTTCGGCATAAAGGTCGCGGCTGCGACATACTTCAATAAGACGCTGGACAGCCTGAACCTTCAGGAGTCATCACTCCTGGTAGGAATGCTTCAGGGTACCTATCGATTCAATCCGGTAAGTTTTCCCGATCGCGCTTTGAGAAAAAGGAACGAGGTGATGGACAAACTCTACCGGCGCGGCTACCTCACATCTGAACGCCAGCTTGATTCATTGAAGGCTATCCCCATCAAGCTGAATTTCACTCCACAAAGTCACAATGATGGATTGGCAAGGCACTTCGTCAACAACATCCTCAGGAAAGAAATGCTGAAATGGTGTCGTGAAAATAACTATGACCTTTTCGAGTCAGGACTAAAGATCCATGTAACACTCGACAGCCGTCTGCAAACGTACGCAGAAGAAGCCGTCGCTCTGCACATGAGTAAAATACAAAGGGACGCCGACAGAGCCTGGCGCAACAAAGACCCCTGGGTAGATGGTAGCGGTCGTCAAATCAAGAATTTTGCAGACCGCAAGATCAAAAGATCCGATGTTTACCGATCCCTCGTTTCTAAATATGGCAACGACGCAGAACGGATAAAAGAGAAGCTGAATGAGAAAAGACAAATAAAGGTTTTTACATGGGAAGGTGAACGTGATACCACCTTCAGCGCGATGGACTCCGTGCGCTATTATAATCGATTCCTTCAGGCCGGACTAATGGCCATGAACCCGGAAACAGGTGAAGTAAAGGCATGGGTTGGTGGGATCAACTACAAATATTTTCAATATGACCACGTACAGCAGGGACAACGCCAGGGAGGCTCAACGTTCAAGCCATTCGTATTTGCCACTGCTATCGAAAATGGATATTCACCCTGCTATAAGCTCGCCAATATCTCTCCTTCTATCCCATGGGCCAATGGATTTTACAGCCCAAAAAATTTCGATGGTACATACGGCGACGGAGAACAATATACATTACGTCAGGCAATGGCGCGATCGCTCAACTCGATCACCACCCAATTGGTCGACAGACTCAAGCCCGAGAATGTAGCAAGGCTTGCCCAGCGCCTGGGTATTACCAGTAAACTGGATCCCGTCCCTTCGATCGGCCTCGGCACGAGCAACGTTTCCCTGTATGAAACGGTGGCTGCCTATTCAAGCTTTGTCAACGGCGGCGCCTACACGCTGCCATATTACATCTCACGAATAGAGGATAAACATGGCAATGTCATTCAGACATTTGTTCCCTCACAGAAAATTGCGCTGGACAAAGCAACCGCATACACGATGGTGCACATGCTCAAGGGTGGTGTTGAAGAAGAAGGCGGTTCGTCACGCAGTCTTTCACGCGAGTTATTGATCGACAATGAAGTAGGCGGTAAGACCGGAACTACAGACGACGGTTCGGACGCATGGTATATCGGTGTCACGCACAATCTCGTAACAGGCGTATGGGTGGGCGGCGACGACCCGAGCATACATTTACCAACGGGTCTGGCATCGGGATCAAGATCCGCGTTACCAGTCTGGGACAAATTCATGACAAAAGTATATCGGCATCCCGAGATCGGTTATCACAAAGGTTTCTTCAAGAAACCGGAGTTCAACATTACGCTGGACTGCCAAAATTATGAGCCGGACACTACCTTCTATTTAAACGCGGAATAAAAGTCGTTTCGGCTTTCCTTCTGTTTCATTCTCGCCGACAGTCTGCCGAGATGATTTGTCCCAGGCACGTAAATCCTGCGCAATGGCCGGTGGAAAATTTTCATTCAACTATTTGTAACGAATTCATGTTATGGTAATCTAATGGCAAATTGAGACAATGGAGGCACTAAAAGCATATCACGCGTCGAGCCAGTTGGACGACAATACAGTTGTCAGGAGAGTGATCGCAGGCGAAAAGGAATTATTCGAGATCCTCTTGCGCAGATACAATCAAACATTGTACAGGGTATTGCGCAGCTATCTGAAAGACGAAGATGAAATTCAGGATGCCATGCAAAATGCGTATCTGAAGGCCTTTGACAAATTGTTCCAGTTTCATGGCAGCTCGTCATTCAGCACGTGGCTGATCCGCATCGGGATCAACGAGGCGTTGCTCAGATTAAAGGATATCAAGAAAGGCCGGGTTGTGTCGTTAAATACCTTACACGCCGATAAGGCTGAGATCATTCGTGAGATTCCCGACAAACATATGAATCCGGAAAAAGCTATAATTCGCCAGGAGGCAAAACAATTACTTGAAGAGGCTATTGCAAACCTGCCGGAAAAATACCGCCTCATCTACATCCTCAAGGAAGTAGAGGGAATGGAATATTCTCAGATTGAAGAAGCACTGGGCCTCACCGAGAGCAACATAAAAGTAAGATTACATCGCGCGAAAAAAATGTTAAAGGAAAGCTTGTACACATTGAGCCTGAATACGGAAGTGTTCGAGTTCGGCAATAGCAGATGCGATGCAGTTGTAACATTTGTGATGAGCCGCCTATAAACTACTTATCCATAGTACCTGTCGGGCGGGCGATGTCGCAGCTCCTCCGCCAGGATTCCACAAGGAAAGTTACACCGGCAATAATGTGGATGGTTATCTGCAACGCCGGAGTTTTAACTTCTCTTTCATTGTCTTAATGATGTAATCTATGATGAGCCATATCGCAATCTATCCTTGCTGAATAACTACGCGATCATGAGCTCCTGGTTGATCCCTGCTTTTTCATCAAACCTTCAAAATGGTCGATGGACAAATGGCCCGTCAACACGCTTACATCTGTAAGGATTTGACGCCAGCCTTGCCTGACGGGACTACACTCACCAAACCTGTTGATCACGCATTCAAACTTGCTGTTCACTCAATAAGGCCGTTTCTACGTCACCCGGGAAATAGATTTGCCGTTTTATCGCATAATTCAACACTTATGAACCACCACATGAGCAACCCTATTACTAACCTTATTATCAAGTATTATTACCTTATTGTGCTCCTTGCCGCACTGCTTATTATCGCCTCATGCGAGGAAGAAAACGAAATAACAAAGCTAGCGCCAACCGTTAGCAAGGGCGCAGTCACAAACGTCACAAAGACCTCAGCCACCATCAACGCCAGCATTACCGATGATGGCCATGCCTCGGTAACAGCCCGCGGTATCGTATGGTCGACCAATGAGAATCCAACCACGGACGACGACAAGACGACTGACGGAACAGGTATTGGCGAATTTACCGGTGAACTTACCGGACTGACTGCAAACACTTTGTACCATGCCCGCGCATACGCCACCAACGAGATAGGCACCAGCTACGGTGAAGAGATTACTTTCACGACAAATGACCTGCCTCAGGTCGCCACCGGATCTGCTTCCAGCATTAGCAACACCTCTGCCCAGATAGAGGGCAACGTCACCTTCGATGGCAACACAACAGTAACGGATCGTGGATTTGTATGGTCCGTCAATCACAACCCCACAATTGCAGACACCAAGATCTCCGATGGTTCCGGAACCGGAACTTTCTCCGAAACAGTGAGCGGACTTGCCGAAAATACGACCTATTATATTCGCGCGTACGCCACCAATAGCCAGGGCACCGCATATGGCTCCGAGGTTGAAGTGCTTACTCTCGCACAACCCGTTGTTACCACGACCGGTGTCACCAACCTTTCCATCTTGTCTGTTACAATCGACGGCAATGTGACCTTCGATGGCAATACCGATGTAACGGACTATGGCATCTGTTGGTCCGCAAACCATAATCCCACCACAGCCGACAATGTTGTTGCTGCAGGCAACGGCACAGGTGCTTTCAGTGGAAGCATCGAGGGTCTTACTGCCAATTCCACCTACTACGCACGGGCATATGCCGTTAACAGTGTGGGCGTAAGCTACAGCGATGAGGTAACCATCTCAACGCCGAACATAACGGGATTGAAAGCTCACTACACTTTCAACAGCACGCTCGCAGATAATACTGGAAACAATAAC
>CBHTUB010000082.1:0-15861 GCA_966095595.1 uncultured Chryseosolibacter sp.
CTCAGCTGGCGTGATTGGCCTGTTGAAATTATGTGATGGCTCGGTCTAAATGAACATATCCGCCGTCGACGTGGATCAATTGACCCGTCGTGTGACTGGATTTTTCCGAGAGCAGGAATGCAACCATATTCGCGATCTCTTCCGGAGTGGTCATCCTTTTTTCAAACGGGATCCGTGAAGTGATTGTCTCGAGCTGTTTTTCAGAGTCGGGAAAGGTTTTTATCCACTTGTCATAGAGTGGTGTGTAAGATTCGGCTACGATCACCGCATTCACCCTGATGCCGTACTTCAACAATTCAACCGCCCATTCCCTCGTTAAAGCATTTCGACCTCCATTCGCTGCAGCATAGGCAGACGTGCCACCCTGCCCGGTCTCAGCGGTCTTGGATCCGATGTTGACGATCGAACCCTTTGACTTGATCAATGATGGCAATGCGTGATGTGCCATCAAATAATAGTGAACAAGATTTTTATGAAGAGATTCCATGAATTTTTGGTACGAACCGTTTTCCAGCGATACGCCATCATTGACGCCCGCATTGTTCACCAAACCATCGATGCGTCCGAATTCCTTCAGGGATTCTTCAACTGCTTTCCGGCATTCGTCGGGATTGGTAAGTTCGGCCGTGATACCCAATGCTTTTCCCTTCAAAAGCTTGATCAGCCCTTCGTTGTCTGAAGTACTGCGGCCAACTATTACAGGGATTGCTCCTTCACCGACAAGGGCCTTCGTAATGCCTTCGCCGATTCCCTTGGCGCCGCCGGTAACGATGATTATTTTGTCCTGAAGCTGTAGATCCATGTAAGAGTTGTTTATATCACCTGTAGTTTCTTGCTTTTTGTTTCTGAGTTCCCAACCCGTCGATGCCAACCTCGACCACATCGCCCTCCTTGAGATAGAAGGGAGGTTTAAAACCCAATCCTACGCCTGCAGGTGTGCCGGTCGAGATCACATCTCCCGGCAGCAAGGTCATGAACTGGCTGATATAGCTGACAAGCTGCGGAATCTTGAATACCATGTCGTCCGTGTTGGAATCTTGTAAGGTCTTTCCATTCAGCGAAAGCCATAATCTCAGATTATGCGGATTCGCTATTTCGTCCGAGGATACGAGAAAAGGTCCGAGTGGCGCGAACGTATCGGCGCTCTTTCCCTTAACCCACTGGCCATTACGCTCGAGTTGAAATTCCCGCTCGCTGTAGTCGTTGTGAAGGGCATAACCTGCGACATATTTCATTGCGTCTCCCTCTGCAACATAACTTGCCCTTTTGCCGATCACCACCGCCAGTTCGACTTCCCAATCCGTCTTTTGAGAATTCTTCGGGATGACCACATCGTCATTGGGACCACACAATGCCGTCGTACTTTTGAAGAAGATGATCGGTTCAACGGGCAGCGGAGCGTTTGTCTCACGGGCATGCTGTGCATAGTTCAACCCAACGCACACGATCTTGCTTGGCCGCGCAATGCACGAATCGAAATCGGGGACCCTATCGAGCTTCGCACATTTATCTTTATTCAAGGAAAACCACAATGCAAGCCTCTTCAATCCATCGTTCTCGAAAAACGCCTCGTTAAAATCTTCACCAAATGCGGTGACATTGTAATATCTGTTATCGGTAAAAATGCCTTGATTAATCCTATTGTTTTCCCTGTACCTGAAGATTTTCATTTTATTTAGTGTCGACTATTATTTTTATACTAGAAATAACCTCTTAAGAGCAGCGCCGCCTTGATTTCGAAAATCTAAAATCAGCAATCTTAAATCTTAAATCAATGAACCGATCTCGCTTCGATCTGGCACCTCGCCCCGCAGGGCTTCCGTTCCTGTGCACGATAATCCTCATTTCAATCTGATAAACCCTCCATCCAGCGCATAGTCGCTTCCGGTGATGAACGAGGCTTCATCAGAGCTCAGGTATAGCGCCAATGCCGCCACTTCATCCGGCGTGCCCATTCTGCCAATAGGCTGGGACTTTGATAAGGTGTCGAACATTTCTTTTTCACGTCCCGGATAGTTCTTTGCGAGAAAGTTATCTACGAACGGTGTGTGTATCCGGGCAGGCGAGATGCAGTTGCACCTGATCTTGTCGTTAATATAATCTCTGGCAACAGAGAATGTCATTGACAGCACGGCGCCCTTTGTCATGGAGTAGGCAAAACGATCCGGTATCCCGACCGTTGCCGCTATCGACGCGAGATTGATGATGACACCACCACCTTTGCTCATCAACGGGATCACCGCTTTCATGCAATGAAATACACCCTTCACGTTGACGTTGTACAATCGGTCGAAATCTTCCTCGGTGGTCGTGCCTAATTTTCCGATATGTGAAACGCCCGCGCTGTTGATAAGAATATCGACACGAGTGGTGTTCAGACTTTTGAAGGCAGTCGTGACGTCAGCTGAAGAAGATACGTCCACTACGCGGATATTGGCTTTGCCATGATCTTTGTTTATTGAATCCGAAACTTCCTGCAGCGCCGCGGGATTGAGATCGAACAAAAACACTTCAGCTCCGGCCTGAGCAAGTTTCAATGCGATGCTTTTCCCGATCCCGCTACCGGCCCCCGTTACGATTGCTTTTTTATTTGTGAATGACATAGTTCTTTATAAAGATAAGAGACATCACCATTGTGAGAAATGAATGGCGCCATTGTATTGGTAAAATCATTTGTTTTTCAGATTATAAAATTTTACGGCGGTCAGGCCAAACACCTGTTCGCGCTCTTCCTGGGAAAAACCTGAAAAGTAGTCCTGAATGATCTCCAGTTGTTGTTTATAGGATGCTGCCAGCAGGCACACGGGCCAGTCAGAACCATAGAGCATTCTGTCAGGCGTGAAGAACTCGGTCACTGCATCCAGATAGGGGCGAAAGTCTTCCTTGCGCCACTGCTGCCAATCTGCCTCTGTCACCATTCCCGATACCTTGCAATACACATTTGAAAAACGGGACAGGTGACGCATATGTTCGCGCCACTCAGAATGTTCATGTCTTTTGATTGCCGGCTTCGCAAGATGGTCGATGACAATTCGGGTTTCACCCACGCGACTGACAAATGAACGTGCCTCTTTTAACTGATCGCTGGTGATCAGCAGGTCGTAGGTAAAATTATGCCGTGCCAGGACGTTCACGCCGTCGATGAAAGACTGTCTTGTCATAAACCCGGAAGGTTCAGCTTGCACGACATGCCGAAAGCCTTTCATTTTATCGAATCTTGAGTAGTGCTCGAGTTGCTGTGTAAGTCCGGCGCTTTGCAGATCGATCCAGCCTACAATTCCCCTGATGAACGCATGCTGGTGTGCAAGGTCAAGAAGGAAAGCGTTGTGGTCTACATGTTGCCGCGATTGAACAGCCACACATCCGTCGAATCCGGATTGTTTCAGGATGATCTCAAGATCGGAAGGAAGAAAATTTCTCTTGATGACTGCCATTTCCTCCGAGATCCACGGATCTTCAACGGCGTCATAGTTCCAGAAGTGCTGATGACTATCGATTTTCACACGGAATGTAGTTATGCGTTCAATTTAGCCGTGACGTTACGGATAGCATAACGTCACAGGGTATTTTTTTTCGAGCTATTCCGTGGCGCCCTCCATGATGGCCGTCAATGCCTGCTGATCGAACACGGTTTTATCCTGACGGTTGAAAAGCTGCATGGTGTTATTGCCAAGTCCTCCGGCATCCCAATAAAATGGAAGTATTCCGTTCGCCTTTGCCTGCTTCGTAACATACTTCAGAAAGTAGGCCCGCGATGCCAGGTGTAGCGTCAGGGCATCTCCTTCCAGCGAGCTGCGCCTCATGGCACCGAACTCCCCCAGGACAACAGGAATGCCATGGTCGACAAATTTTGCTTTCATCAGCCCGAACACTCTATCCACTTCGGCCTCTTCGCCCCATGTGGGGTTGCGGTCTGTGTCGGTAGCGGAGTGATATCCTGCGCCCCAGTAATAGAACATTTTGCCCCACGATGCGTCTTCCGTCATCAGGCAGAATTGATAGGGTGTGTAGAAATGTACTTCAGCCATCATCCTATCCGCAACCTGATCTGTCGGAAGCGTTGTCATCAAATCGTTGGTCTTGTCGATGTCTGTTGAAGGCCCCTGCACGACAAGTACCCTATAGCTGTTCTTTCCTCCCGTGGATCGTACCGCATCGACGAAGGTTTGATGATATGAGCTCAACACCGCCATCTGGGTAGCGTTTTCGACATTCGGTTCATTGGCACTGCAAAAAAGCAAATGCTCATCGAAGTCGCGCAGGTGTGTGGCGATCTGCTCCCAGAACGCTTTTTGTTTCGCGTTGTTCTCTTCTTTCTTTTCAGGGGTACAATTGTTCTCCAGCCACCCGCCGTCCCAATGAATATTGAGCAGAACATACATGTCGTTGTTGACACAGTATTGTATAACTTCCTTCACCCGGTCGAGCCAGTCCTGCTTCAGCTCGGCAGTCGTTGTATTCTGCAGGTATTGATTCCATGAGCATGGCAGCCTTACCGCGTTGAAGCCACTTTGCTTAACGAGATTGATAAGCGCTTGTGAGGTCATCGGACTGCCCCACGCAGTTTCTCCACCGATTGCTTCCAATGTGTTTCCGAGATTCCATCCTACGTTGATCTTCGCAGCAAGCTCGGCAGCCGTGCTGCTCATTCCCGTGGCATCGGGCTCGATCGGTGATGTGTTGTAATTCGGATACAATGGTTTGTCCTGGGTAACGCTGATCTGGACAGTTGCGACGTTGTCGCCCGTCAGACTGATCGTAGCTGTTCGCGCATTGTCCGAGCTATTCACCGGCGCCGTGATCTCCACGGTTGTCGTGCCTTTGTTACCCGTCACTTTGTTAAACTCGAGCCAGTCCGCATCCGAAGATAAATTCCATTGCTCACCGTCCGTCACGACCTTGAGCGTTTTTGTTTCTCCCTTCGACTTGAATGTAAGCGCAGTGAGGTCAGTGGTGATGACATATAGGTGATCGGCTGCGGATTGTGTTACGGTGATCACTTGTGGTGTGGCATCTCCCGCGGTAACTATGAGCTCGGCAGATCTTGCCACCAGTGTCCGGGATTCGACCGTCAGCTTTACGGTATAGTCAGGAGCGTTTCCGGTCACCGGAGAAACGGTAATCCATTCACTTGCCGGATTGCTGATGTCTACGGATGGGGCATTGGTATGGATCGTAACGGTTGCACTGCCTCCGTCTGCGCCCAGACTTACCTCTTCCGGTGTTATGGTAAGAGAAGTATCCTCATTGTCGTCGCAACCCGAAAGTGCTGTAAAAATTAATAGTCCACAAAGAATAGCTCGTGTCGTTTGTGCGATAGCGCCCAAACGTAAGGAAGCTTGTTTGCTGAACGGAGTGTTAAAAGAGATCATTGCGCGATGGTGTTAAGATCGACAGTCAACACGAAGCCATTGCTTCCTGATTGTCGAAAAATTGTGTGGGAAAATTAGCGCGAATCGGTTTTTTGGTGGGTATGCAAAAGTTTTGCAATCAGTAGCAATTTGTCTAAAAGGACGGTATAAATTGTTTTCTGATGTGGTTAGGAGTGTGTTTTGGACATTTATAAAGGAAACGGAGGCTATGCCATGGCCTCCGTTTGTTTTCTTTGGTAGAATAGTTTGCGATGATCAGTAAAAGGATACCGAATAGCTATTTGTGATGAAATTTTTTCCGCCGCTGGACGAAGTGATCTCATATCCCAGTTGAACATCTCCGACGGTTACATCCCCGAACCATCCGCGGGCCTTTACCCAGTTCATGATGGCACGTACGTCCACTGATCCCGATGATGTCTTGCTCGTTCGCAGGAATGAATACACATTATTGCCACCGTTGTGTCCACGGAAGACGTTCCAGGTGTGACCGCCGATGTTGACATTCCAATGTGTAGGTACCGGATTGCCACTGGAGTTCCAGTTGTAGGAGATAGGCTTGATATTGCCACTTCCATCTGAGTTACTGGTGTAATTCAACCAAAGCATGATCTCGTGCTGGTGCCCGGTATCCCAAATGTCGTACGCTGCTGTCCATGCCCCGCCCGTTGGAAGGGAGAGATTGAAATTGCTGGTTAGGGATCCCAATGAGCTCAGTCTTCTTCCTACGTACCGCGTACAGTTTGGATAAGATTTGATGCCTCCGGTATTCGGGTGGTCTGCCCACACGCCCCAGTTGCTGTATGAGTTTGCCCAAATGGATTGTGGTCCCGCTCCCGATCCCCATATATTGTTATATAGGGTATACCCACCATTCGACCACGATGCCCATTGGGCGCTACTGCCCCAGACGGCTTTTACTTCGCCTTTCGACGGAGCGACTTCTTCTGCATTCTGACAGGAAGCCAGGCATGCCACGAGTGTGATTAATGCAAACGTTTTTCTCATAGGTTTATTGGTTTAAATAGTTTGCTTAAAAGTACAAGTGGATGTTTTCCTGGAACGTCATAATTTGTCTCTGATTGAGTAGCAAAGTGTATCGGTGATTATATCTGCACCCGCTATACTGCATCGAATGTTTTCTGGCAGTAGCCTGAATGTTTCTTCGTTAAGATGTTGTCACTTCTATTTAATGACGAAAAACCTGGTGTGACTGATTAAAAAAGAATCGGAACGGTAGTCCCTGCGTTATTTCGACCTGCCCAGGTCTACGACCCAGTAATTGCCCTTCCTCGCTCCGCCAACTTCATTATATAAGGAGTCCATGAGTGCCCTGCAGTGGCTCTCGCTTTGTTTCCACGCTTCAATAGCATCTTTCGTTAGGTAATATCCCCGGGCAATTACTTCTCCAACATACTCTCCATCGTAGCCTGCATCATGCGCACGGACGATCGGAGAGGTTCCCGTCAATGATATGTGATCGAAGTAATCATTGGTATACATGTCGTCCGCATGATGGGTCGCGGCATCTTCAAGAAATGGATTCCATTGCAGGGGATTCGCCGGCCCGATAAATTCGCTTCCGCATTTGCAGCCACTTTGGCGAAGGGCATTGATCTGCTCAAGCAACGCTGTCCTTACGTCCTCATCGTTGTTGCGGTTGTCCGGCTCATCGCAGCCGGAGATCAGGGCAATGACCGACAGGAAAATGATGCTGATGATCATCGATCCAGATCGGTGAAAATGTTTTCTATATAAATGTAGAAAGTACGCTAAAGCCATATTTTTGTCACCCGACGTTTCTAGCAATCACTTCAATGGTCCTTGCCGATGAAAAGATACTGTTTCGCCCTTGATTTGAAAAACGATCCAAGGCTGATTGAAGAATATGAAGCTTATCATCGGCGTCTCTGGGCCGAGATCACCGAGTAAATCACGTCGTCCGGAATCTTGGCTCTGCAGATACACAGGACCGGAAACCGATTGTTTATGATCACGGAGTCTTCCGACGAATCTGCCGGAGAAAAAATCAGCCAGTGATATCAAAATCCCAAATGATTATTAGTGTTGAAAGTACAATTATTTATTTTGTAGCTTAGGTCGATGAAAAGGCTTTGGTTTCTACTATGCTCATATCTCCTTCTCGTATCATCATTTAGCTTTGCGGAAGACGTCGGGATCGTCAATTTGAAGGTGGAATATGAGGCGACGCCCCTTGGGCTGGACGTTGCGAAGCCGAGATTCAGCTGGCAAATGACATCTTCCACTCACAGGATCGGTCAGCAGCAAACCGCGTATCAGGTGGAAGTCAGCGGCCCTTCGGGAAAAATTGTTTGGAACTCCGGAAAGATCAACAGTGAGATATCGTTGAACATAGAATACCACGGAGAGGATCTGCATCCGTCTACTCGATATGAGTGGACCGTATATGTGTGGGATCAGAACCGCAAGAAGCACGCGGCGCGATCCTGGTTTGAAACAGGCCTGATGAGCGCGGCTGCAGACCATCGTTCATGGGGTGGCGCCAAATGGATTGGCGGAGGTGATGATGACCTGGTCTTTTATTCCCACTACCTGCCTGTTTTTAAAATTGATTTTGCAGTTCAATTGGATCAGGCTTCGTTTACCAACAAGGCATCTTTTATATATGGAGCGAACGATATCAGATTGATGCAGCAGTTCAAAAATCTTTATCAAATCGAAAGCGGTAAGGATCAATCATATATCAGGATCGAGTTCGATATCTCATCTCTGATGACGGGCGGATTGGCTCAGCTCAATATTTACAGGGTTGGCTATCATCCGGCAGATCGCACAGATAAACCACTAAGATCATTTTCCATCCCGGCATCGATCGTGAGCAATGAAAACAAATTCGAAGCGCATGCTGTCCACATCAGCACGGAGCTGGGCTTTACGCAACTTTGGATAGATGGTGCCGGGAAGGAAAATTTCATCGGCGACCTCAGTCTCAATCCGCTTGGTGTTGGCGGCGACTTCATTGCCTTTCCCGTTGTAGGCGATATAGGGTTCGCAGTCGATCAGGGCAAGGCGACGTTTTCTGCGTTGTACGTCAGAAATTTCAGGAGTCCTTCCAGTTCTCTTTTTCATGAAAAAAATCGTCCGGACCTCAACGAAAGTATTTTCTCTTCTTTCAAGGACAACATCTCGGTTTCAGGAGATCGTTATGTGGTAACTTCAGGCGGATCTCCGGTACTGCTGATGGCGAACCCGAGTCGTAATGGTACACCTATGTTGCGCACAGAGTTTCGAACTTCGGCAAAGAAGATCGTGAAAGCGCGGCTCTACGTGACGGCCAGGGGGATCTACAAAGTTTATCTGAATGGAAAACTTGTCGGTGATGACTTTTTCAATCCGGGATTATCGCAATATCCGAAGACACATTTTTATCAGACCTACGATGTAACTGATCAACTGGTTGAAGGAGAGAATGCAATGGGTGCTATGCTTGCAGAGGGATGGTGGAGCGGAGGAGCAACCTACATGGGGCGATTCTGGAACTTTTTTGGTGATCGTCAATCGCTGCTCGCGAAACTACTCGTCTCGTACGAGGACGGTTCTGAAACAGTGGTAGTGACAAATCCTGAGACGTGGTTATACTATAATAATGGACCTGTTGTCTACGGAAGCTTTTTTCAGGGCGAAGTTTATGATGCAACGAAGGAGAAAGCCATTGAAGGCTGGAGCACTACGTCCTATGATGACTCGAACTGGAAACACGCAGCGGAAGTTTCATTGGAGTCCACTGTGAGCCGGGAGGAAACAGACAGGCAGTTCAATGTACCGCAAGTTGCCGATTATTCGAAATCAAAAGTGGTCAGTCAGATCGGGCCTCCGGTAAGGGCATTTACCACATTAACGGCAAGGTCAATGGAAGAAGTGAGGCCCCAGGTATTTGTCTATGACATGGGACAAAATATGGTTGGCGTACCCAGCATTAAAATTTCGGGAATGCAGCCAGGGAGTAAAGTTTACCTGCGTTATGCCGAGGTAAAATATCCGGACATGCCTGAATACGGCGACAATGCGGGAATGATCATGCTCGAGAATATTCGTGCAGCAATGGCACAGGATATTTACATCTGCAGGGGAGGAGAGGAGTTGATTCAACCACGATTTACCTTTCATGGCTTTCGGTACATTGAGATCACCGGCATCGACCGTGCGTTACCGGTTGAAGCGGTCAATGGTATTGTTCTGAGTTCCATCCGGGAAATGTCGTCGGCCTACGAGTGTTCCAATCCGAAAGTGAATCAGCTATGGTCAAACATCAAATGGTCGACACTCGGAAACTTTCTTTCGATCCCGACAGACTGCCCGCAGCGGAATGAGCGATTGGGATGGAGTGGCGATATTTCCGTGTTTTCTGGGACAGCAACCTACATGTCGGATGTATCACAATTTCTTCGCAGGCACATGCAGGCGATGCGTGATGTTCAACGTGAAGATGGGAGATTCTCCGATGTTGCGCCGATGGGTGCAGGGTTCGGCGGCGTGTTGTGGGGGAGTGCCGGTCTGACCGTCGCATGGGAAAATTATCTTCAGTACGGAGACAAGCGGTTGCTGGAGGAGCACTATGAAGCGATGAAGGGCTATGTGAAATATATTGTTGAAAGGAATATCGATCCTGCAACGAAGCTTCTCATTCAGGAACATCCTCAATCGTGGGCGAATCTCGGAGATTGGCTGGGACCCGAGCAGGAAAAAAACGACAACACACTTTTATGGGAAGCGTATTTTATCTACGATCTGGAGATCATGACCAGGGCTGCATCTGTATTGCAAAAAGAAGAAGATCGGAGAGAGTTTCAAACCCTTTATGATCAGCGCAGGAAATTTTTCAACGAGGTGTATATCGATCCGAAAACCAAAAAAACAGTTCACTCGGGGTTCAGGCAGCACAAGATGGTGAGCTGGAAGGCTGGAGACGTGATGGACACACAAACATCCTACGTGCTTCCGTTGGCGTTTGACCTGGTGGACCAGGATAGGAAAGACGGCTTTGTCAAAAATATGATCGCGTCGATAGAAGGTAGCCGATATGCTGATAACGGTACGGCATGTCCGCCATATTCATTGATGACAGGATTCATTGGTACCGCGTGGGTGAATAAGTCACTATCGGATGCGGGTCGTGCCGATGTTGCCTATAAACTGTTGCAGCAGACGTCGTATCCGTCATGGTTGTATTCCGTCAACCAGGGCGCGACAACCATCTGGGAGCGTCTGGATTCCTATACGCATAAAAATGGATTTGGCGGGAACAACAGAATGAATTCATTCAACCATTATTCCTTCGGGGCTGTTGGTGCCTGGCTGATTGCCTATTCGGTCGGTATCGGGCGTGATGAAGTGTCGCCGGGTTTTAAACACTTCATACTGCAGCCGGAGCCTGACCCTACAGGACAAATTACCTTTGCAAAAGGTCACTATGACTCGATGTATGGGCGCATCGGAAGCAGTTGGCAACGCAGTGACGATTTCGATACCTACAGTTTCATTATTCCGGCGAATACGACCGCAACCCTGTACCTTCCGTCATCTCCCGATCATAACATTTTCGTAAACGGTAAGGCAGCAAAGGATTCCCGCTACGTTCGTTATAACGGCACGACCGGGAATAAGCGGAAATTCGAACTTTCTTCCGGGCAATATCAATTCAAGGTAAAGCGCTGATAAATCGATCAGCCGGCACGAAATAAAAAAAAGTGTAAAAAGTACGTTTGTTATTGCGATAAGTGTATATTCAACAATTATCTGCAATCGAATGAATGGCGCGCGGGTACGATTGCGGGATATTGGAATAGCCCAAACCAACCACTTACACCAATAAACCTGTATGAAAAACAAACTGTACTCCTCCCGTGCCCGAACGATAGCTTCCGGTACGCTTCTTCGTGCTGCCTTCGCGATTTCCCTGTTCCTGGTCTCGATCCAGGGATTTGCGCTGAAAGGCGCCATTGGCTCGCATGACCCTTCGGCCCTGATCAGGGACGGATCGAAGTATTGGATGTTCACGACCGGCGACGGCATCTATGCTGCCTATTCCACTGACCTTATCAGCTGGACATCGGGACCAAAGACGGTCTTCCCTATCGGGACCTGGCCCTCATGGATCAATAACTACGTGCCCAACTTCGCGGGAAATTTTTGGGCGCCTGATTGTATCTACATGAATGGAAAATACTATCTCTATTATTCGTGCAGTACTTTCGGTTCTTCGTCCAGCGCTATCGGGGTTGCGACAAGCCCCACGCTCGATCAGGGCTCGCCTAATTATGTGTGGACCGATCTTGGTGTCGTAGTTTCTTCGAACTCTTCTTCGCAGATCAATGCCATTGACCCGGGACTGTTCAAGGATTCCAATGGAAATGTGTATATGACCTATGGGTCATTTTCCAATGGCATCGGGGTCGTCCGCATCGATCCTGCTACCGGTAAGGTCTACTCGGGTGCAAGCGTTGTGAAAGTTGCCGGAGGCGGCGGCTCGGATTGGGAAGCTCCCTATCTGATCAGAGAGGGAAGCTACTATTATCTCTTTGTAAACAGAGGCCTTTGTTGCAAGGGCGCAAACAGCACATACCGCATTGTGGTCGGTCGCTCAACGAGTCCAACGGGACCTTTTGTTGATGCTTCGGGTGTAAACCTCAATAGTAATGGAGGCACACAGGTGCTCGGAACTTCGGGTCGTTTTATCGGCCCCGGACATTTCGGTTTGTTGCGGGAGAACGGATCGAACTTTGTCTCCATACATTTCTATGATGGTGCAGACAATGGCAATCCCAAGCTCGACATCATTAACATGGGGTTCTCGGGAGGCTGGCCATTCCTCACGCGCGACTGGATTGCTGCGGGGTTATACCAGGTGAAGAACAAGAACAGTAATCTTGTTTGGGACGCCTGGGGATGTACTGGGGCCTCCGGTCAGCGTATTGCGCAAGGAACCTGGTCTGGTCTCAGCTGTCAGAAGTGGACCTTCACGCCGGTGGGAGACGGCTATTATAGGATCACCTGCAATCTTGGTGGTTTGTCCGCCGATATTGTCAACTGCGGCTCGGTCAACAGTACACCGATACAACTTTACCAATGGTTGAATAACAATTGTCAGAAGTTCGAAGTCGAGCGTGCAGCGGACGGCAGTCACGTTTTCACTCCTGCCAACACGAGCAGGGTAGTCGAGGTTCCCGGAGCATCGCTTACCGCAGGTACCGGTCTCGCGTTGTGGGATTACAATGGCCATAACACCCAACGATGGCTCATCACATCGACAACTGCCGCGCGTGAAGCAACGTCAGACTTCACTGTACAATTCTATCCGAACCCGGCAAAGCCATCAGCGACTTCCAGACTGGAGATCCTGGATAAGGAAAAGGTCATCACCGGCGACTTCACTTACCGGATCTTCGACAACTTCGGAAAGCTTGTTCACAGCGGAACGGCACGCAGCAATTCAGAGATTGCAATTCCCGAGTTTGCGAAGAAAGGCCTTTATATTATACAGGTGCACAGTCCGCAGGGCACCTTGAAGACACAACGACTGATCATCGAGGAGTGATCATTGAAAGGCGGCACCAGACCAGGTGCCGCCTTTTTTGTAGTATGTCCCGATAAAGGACATACATGCTGCGTTTGCTTGCGATGAATGCTAAATGACTATTGCCATGGCCGACAGCTGGGTGGAGACCTTCAGGTTCGCGGCCTCGGCAGCCGCCGCATTCAGTTCGAACCTCAGTTTTCCTTCGACCATTTTAAAATTGATACAACTGCCTTTTTTTGCAAGGCCATCCTGATTGGTAACGGTGAGTACCGATTTTCCATTGATGCTGGATCGAATGTTCTCGAACTCCTTTGATTTGGACTTTCCAATGTAAACGACATGACAATCTGCGGCGTCGCCGGATGATTGCAATTGCCGTATTTCAAATTGCTTGGCGCCTTTGGGTTTTGCTTCGTACCAGTTTTTCAGCGTGGCGAACAACTGTTCATCTCCTATTACTCCAATGACAAATTTGCCTGCTTCAGCCTGGTCCGGCCACTGTATGTACTTGATAAAGTTATACAACATGGCCGAATGGACCTCATGTATGGGTCTTTCCTGTGCTGCAGCGACCAGGCTGGCCACAAGCGCAAATAGCGAGCAAAAGATGGTTTTCATCTCAAGGGGGGGATTGATTGGGGTAGTAAAATAAAAGAAATTAAATAATTGTAAAAAATACACTTAAGATTTATTTTTGGGCTATAAACGGAAAGTTGATATGCGGCACCGCAAAAAAGACCTCATTGCCTATGACAAGGAAACACTGATCAGGATCATCGGCGAGCTTCAGGATAAGTTGAAGGAGAAGAATATCGCCCTGCGTTCGAGCCAGACTCGGCTGAATGTCGTCAAGGGCAGGATGAATAAAATGAAGAACACCGTCGAGTATCAGCGGCAAAGGATCATACAACTACACACCTAAACTTCCACTAATGAAATTTTTTATCGACACAGCAAACCTTTCTCAGATAAAGGAAGCACATACATTGGGAATTCTTGACGGCGTCACGACAAATCCTTCCCTGATGGCGAAGGAGGGAATCAGGGGTGAACAAAATATTCTCGACCACTATCGCAAGATCTGTGAGCTGGTTGACGGTGACATCAGCGCGGAAGTTATTTCCACGGATTACGAGGGAATGATACAAGAGGGTAAAAGGCTTGCGAAGCTTCACTCCAATATCGTTGTGAAAGTACCCATGATCAAGGATGGCGTAAAGGCAATCAAGTATTTTACCGATAACGGCATCCGTACAAACTGTACGCTTGTCTTTTCACCTGGCCAGGCAATTCTGGCGGCGAAAGCTGGTGCGACATATGTCTCTCCGTTCATCGGAAGGCTGGACGACATCGCTTTCAATGGCCTCGATCTGATACGTCAGCTCGTAGCAATTTATAACGTGCAGGGTTATTCGACGCAGATCCTTGCAGCCTCTATTCGCCACGTGAACCACATCGTTCAGTGCGCGGAAGCTGGCGCGCATGTGTGTACCAGTCCGTTGAATGCGATCCTGGATTTGCTCAAACATCCGCTTACCGATGCAGGGCTCGCAAAGTTCATTGAAGATTCGAAAAAAATGAAGGAGGAGGCTGTCGTTGTATGAGTATGGAGATAGATCAATTGCAAGACCTTGCAACACAGGTACGTCGCGATATCGTGAGAATGGTGCATGGATGCCAGTCCGGTCATCCGGGAGGATCACTGGGTTGTACAGATTTTTTCGTCGCGTTGTATTTCAACGTGCTGAAACATAATCCGAAGTTCGACATGAACGGAAAAAGAGAAGATCTGTTCTTTCTTTCCAACGGTCACATCTCGCCGGTGTGGTACAGTGTGCTGGCGCGGTCCGGTTATTTTAAAGTTGCCGAATTGGCCACGTTCAGAAAATTGAATTCACGGCTCCAGGGACATCCCGCGACACACGAACACCTACCCGGTATCCGGATTGCGTCGGGTTCGCTGGGGCAGGGGCTATCTGTTGCGATCGGTGCTGCGCAGGCAAAGAAGTTGAATGGCGACGATACACTTGTCTTTACCCTTCACGGCGATGGCGAGCTGCAGGAAGGCCAGATATGGGAAGCCGCAATGTATGCGTCACACAATCGCGTCGACAACCTGATCTCGGTGGTCGACGTCAATGGTCAGCAGATCGACGGCCCTACGGAGAAAGTTTTATCATCCGGAAATCTGAAAGGTAAATGGGAAGCATTCGGGTGGTCTGTTCTGGACATGAATGGAAACCAGATGGAAGATGTGCTGCGCGTTTTAAATTCGGCGAAAGCGCTCACCGGAAAAGGCAAGCCCATTATGATATTGATGCGGACGGAAATGGGAGCCGGTGTCGACTTCATGATGGGATCACACCATTGGCACGGTGTAGCACCGAACGATGAGCAGCTTGCAAAAGCACTCGCGCAACTTCAATCAAAACTAAGCGATTATTGAAATGGACGTAGCAATCGAAAAGAACAAGACATATACCTACACCGAGAAGAAAGATACACGGTCCGGGTTTGGCGCCGGCCTTCTCGAAGCGGGAAAAAGAAATGCGAACGTGGTTGCGTTGTGCGCAGACCTCATCGGCTCCTTAAAGATGAACGACTTCATCAAGGCGTTTCCTGAACGTTTTTTTCAGGTCGGTATCGCCGAAGCCAACATGATGGGGATAGCCGCTGGCCTGACCATTGGCGGCAAAATTCCTTTCACGGGAACATTCGCCAATTTTTCAACGGGGAGGGTATACGACCAGATCAGACAGTCCATCGCCTATTCCGGAAAGAACGTGAAGATATGCGCATATCACGCAGGACTTACCCTCGGAGAAGATGTCTACACCCATCAGGTCCATGAAGACAACTTCATGATGAAAATTTTTACGGGAATGACCGTGATCAATCCGTGTGACTACAACCAGACGAAAGCCGCTACGA
>CBHTUB010000083.1:0-15845 GCA_966095595.1 uncultured Chryseosolibacter sp.
TTCACAGGACATGGTTCTTGGTCTTTATTATTTGACCAAAGGAAGAAAGAGTACCAAAGATTTCGTTGTTAACGGCGAAGGACGCAAGTTCTATTCAGCTGAAGAAGTGATCGTGGCATTTAACGAAAACAAGCTCTCGAAGCATGCTATCGTGAAGGTACGCGTGAACGTGAAAGACAAGAAGTCTGGTGAGATCACGAAAAAGATGATCGAGACCGTTGTCGGTCGTGTGATCTTCAATCAATATGTTCCTGAAGAAGTTGGCTTCGTTGATGAGCTGTTGACCAAGAAGAAGCTTCAGACCATCATTGCCGATGTATTCAAGTATGCAGGTCTTTCGAAGACTGCCAAGTTCCTCGATGATATCAAGGATCTTGGATTCCAGATGGCGTACAAAGGCGGTCTTTCAATGGGTCTTAACGACGTGAAAGTTCCTGCTGAGAAAGAGAAGCTTGTTGCCAACGCCCAGGAGGAAGTTGATTCTGTATGGAACAACTACATGATGGGTCTTATCACCGATAACGAACGTTACAACCAGGTGATCGACATCTGGACAAGAACAAATACGCTTCTTACCAATACGCTGATGAAGCAGTTGGAAGAGGACAACCAGGGATTCAACTCGATCTACATGATGATGCACTCTGGTGCCCGTGGTTCGAGAGAGCAGATCCGTCAGTTGGGTGGTATGCGTGGTCTGATGGCTAAGCCTCAGAAAAACCTCGCAGGTTCGGTAGGTTCAATTATCGAGAACCCGATCCTTTCGAACTTTAAGGAAGGTCTCGACGTGTTGGAGTACTTTATTTCTACTCACGGTGCTCGTAAAGGTCTTGCCGATACAGCTTTGAAAACTGCGGATGCTGGTTATCTGACCCGTCGTCTCGTTGACGTAGCGCACGATCTTGTAATTACTGAAGAAGATTGCGGAACAATGCGCGGTCTGAAGGTAACGGCATTGAAAGACAATGAGGATATTGTTGAGCCATTGTCAGAAAGAATCGTAGGTCGTGTAACAGTGCACGCTGTTTACGATCCTATCAATGACAACCTCATCGTCGACGCCAACGAGGAGATCACGGACGAGATCGCGAAGAAGATAGAAGAGACCTCAATCGAAGAAGTTGAGATCCGTTCGCTTCTGACTTGTGAGTCGAAGATCGGTGGTTGCGCGAAGTGCTACGGCAGAAACCTGTCAACCGGTAAGATGGTGCAGGCGGGTGAGGCAGTAGGTGTTATCGCGGCGCAGTCGATCGGTGAACCTGGTACTCAGCTTACACTCCGTACGTTCCACGTTGGTGGTACAGCTTCGAACATCGCCGTTGATGCGAACATCAAAGCCAAGTTCCCCGGCATAGTTGAATTTGAAGGTATCCGTTTGATCGACACTACCGATAACGACAACAACCCTGTTCAGGTGGTAATGGGTCGTACCGGTGAGATCAAGATCGTGGATAAGGAAAAGAACAGAGTATTGATCTCGAACAACGTTCCTTATGGTACGTTCCTGAAAGTGAAGGATGGACAGAAAGTTGAGAAAGGCGATGAGCTTTGCTTCTGGGATCCTTACAACGCGGTTATCCTTTCGGAGTTTGACGGTTCAATTGAATATGAATCAATTATCGAAGGTGTTACTTATAAGGAAGAGTCTGATGAGCAGACTGGTCACCGTGAAAAAGTGATCACTGAGACAAGAGACAAGACCAAGAACCCTGCGATCGTTGTTAAGGGTAAGTCTGATACAAAAGGATATAATATCCCTGTAGGTGCTCACCTTGCTGTTGATGCAGGTGAGAAGATCAAAGCAGGTCAGGTACTTGCCAAGATCCCCCGCACAATGGGTAAGTCACGCGACATCACTGGTGGTCTTCCACGTGTAACTGAATTGTTCGAAGCTCGTAACCCTTCCAATCCAGCGGTTGTGAGTGAGATCGACGGTGTGGTGACATACGGTGGTATCAAGCGTGGTAACAGGGAAATCTTCATTGAGTCACGTGATGGTGTTCAGAAGCGTTATCTCGTACCTCTGTCTAAGCACATCCTTGTTCAGGATAACGATTTTGTGAAAGCTGGTCAGCCATTGTCTGACGGTTCCATCACGCCTTCGGATATCCTCCTGATCAAAGGACCTACTGCAGTGCAGGAATATCTCGTGAATGAAATCCAGGAAGTATACCGTCTGCAGGGTGTAAAGATCAACGATAAGCACATTGAGGCAATCGTAAGTCAGATGATGCAGAAGGTAGAGATCATCGATCCGGGTGATACCAACTTCCTGCCTGGCGAATACGTCGATAAGTTTGCGTTCCGTGAGGAAAACGACCTTGTTCTCGATAAAAAAGTCGTGACCGAGGCGGGTGATTCACAGACCTTCAAGCCTGGTCAGATCATTACTGCCCGTGAATTGAGAGATGAAAATTCATCGCTCAGAAGGAAAGATCAGAAGGTTGTGGAAGTGAGAGATGCGCTTGCAGCGGTTTCAAGACCTACACTGCAGGGTATTACTCAGGCTTCATTGAAGACCGAGAGCTGGTTATCTGCTGCATCATTCCAGGAAACTACCAAGGTGTTGAGCGAAGCTGCTATCCGTGGTAAGACCGACTGGTTGATGGGTATGAAAGAGAACGTCATCGTTGGTCACCTCATTCCTGCTGGTACAGGTCAGCGTAAGTTCAATGATCTCATCGTTACTCACAAAGATGAATATAACGCATTGACTTCAGCTGAAACCAGAACCCGCGACAGGGAAAAGGAACTTCAGGACTAACTGATATCATAAAGTAACTGTTGATAGTCATCAGTCAATGCTCAAAGCTTGATTGGTGACTATCGCTGTTTTTAACGTAATTTGATTTTTGTCAATTCTATAACCGCTCACTAAATGGCTAAACAAATGGCAGATAAGAACTCAGAAAAGCAATCGGCACAGCAAGGCCAGAATCAAATCAATATCGAGTTGACAGAGGAGATCGCCGAGGGTATCTATTCCAATCTTGCAATGATCGCTCATTCAAATAGCGAATTTGTGATCGACTTTATCAGGCTAATGCCAGGCGTTCCGAAGGCAAAAGTGAAATCGAGGATTGTAATCACGCCCGAGCATGCCAAGCGTTTCCTTCTCGCGCTGAAAGACAATATCGATAAGTACGAGGCTGCCTTTGGACAGATCAAACGCACGGAAGACATGCCCAAGTTCCCGATGAATTTTGGGGGAACTATGGGGGAAGCGTAGTCCGCCCAATAATTGCCCGGGTGAGTCGTTATTTCCTAAATGCATCGGCTCTATGATAAGGATTGCAATTGGTTTGGTCGTATACGCTCTGGTGGCGACTGGTTGCACTAAATATCAATATGCTACTCTGGCCACTGATCTGCCTAAGACAAGAAAAGGTGAGATCGTCGTAGATACCGATACCTTCCTGCTACGTTACAAATTCTCCGGCTTGGAATGCCCGGCTACTTTTCAGCTTTATAACAAGTTATCGCGACCTCTGTACATCAACTGGAATGCTTCAACAATCGTAGTTCAGACTAGAGATTGGCAGCGCGGCAATCTTGCACAAGCGGAAAGCCAAACATTTAGATGGTCGGAGCGGAGGTATCCTTTGGTCGAAGGTGCGGAAAAGCCGGCGAACCATCTTACGGAAATCCCGCCACATTCTTTTCTGGACGGTACGGTCAATGCAGTTACCCGGGATTTTTTCAGGCTCTCGTATCCACAGATGAAAACGATCGGGATTGCCGGTAGGAATTTGCAAGTTCAGAATTTTAAGGAGATCCAATCGCCCCTTCAATTCCAAAGCACATTAATGTTGACTCTGAATAACACCGCTGTCCCAATAGCCAACAGATTTTGGGTGGAAGAAATATCGCAGGGCTTTTTGAAGCCTGAAGCATTTGAATCGTATCGCGGGCGGGATGATAAGTATTATGTTACCAAAGCGGTTGGCGTAAAAGCCGTCATGGTACTTGCTGTTGCCACGATCTATGTAGCCGGATGGGTTCTTGTTCCCTGATGGTTGGCAGATTTATTGCTTTTGCATTGGGAAACTAACCCCTATGAAATCCCTCGTGCTGCCAATCCTGGCTTTTTTTCTATGTAGCTGTACAAAATATCAATATGCGACCCTGAATAGTCTTCTGCCAAAAACAGATGATGGGCTCATTTATTACGAAGATGATTCCGTCAGGATCACCTGGTCGTTCAAAGGCAAGGGCTGCCCTGTGGCAGTGAGCTTTTTTAATAAGACAAACGTGCCTCTGGAGATTGATTGGGATAGATCGGTGTTGGTCATGGACGGGCAAACCGTGAGTTATAGTTCAGGTACATCGAAGCTGACGGCAGAAAGTCGCGGATCAGAGTTGCAGTGGATGCCGGCTTTCGCCTCTAATGAAAGCATTATTGAGGGGGTCGTGACTCATGAGGAAAACTCGTCATTTATTCCCCCCGGCGCGCATGTCCGCGCCTCACCTGTGTCCGTGAGGGAATACTTCAAGGTGAATGCGCCAATGACCAGGGAAGCGGGGGGCTCCGGAGTTAAAAAAAGCCGGTATACAGTTGAGTCGAGCCCAATGCATCTCACCAGTTACATAACCTACAGCTCACCGGGACCGGGTCGCGATAAGTTGATAAAATCCGACTTCTGGGTCTCCGAATTAGGCGAATCCCTGAATTTACCGGCTCCGTATAAAATGGACACTTTTCATAACAGTGAAATCACAGCGGTCGGGGGCTTGTTTGCGGTGCTTTTTGTTGTTGGATGGCTAATTTTGGAAATACATAAGCCGGCAGAGTGAAAAAACACCTCATAACCCGCTGAAAACGTGTTTTTTAAAGAAATTTCTTTGATTTCCCTTTTGCAGGTTTCCATCTTCTGACTACCTTTGCAGTCCTTATTTCAAAAGGTTTAAATAATTAGTAGATAAATGCCTACCATTCAACAACTTGTAAGAAAAGGCCGCGAGAAACTGACTTTCAAGTCAAAATCTCCAGCTTTGGATTCATGCCCACAGCGCAGAGGCGTATGTACACGTGTGTACACAACGACGCCTAAAAAGCCGAATTCAGCTATGCGTAAAGTAGCTCGCGTTCGCCTGACCAACGGAAAAGAAGTTAACGCTTACATCCCGGGTGAAGGTCATAACCTTCAGGAACACTCAATCGTGTTGATCCGCGGCGGAAGGGTTAAGGATCTTCCGGGAGTTCGTTACCACATCATCCGTGGTGCTCTGGATACTGCTGGCGTGAATGGTCGCAAGCAGGGCAGATCTAAATATGGTGCAAAAAGACCTAAACCAGGCGCAGCAGCTCCAGCAGCTAAAGGTGCTCCGGCAAAAGGTAAAAAATAATCGAATCGAACAATGAGAAAGTCTAAGCCAAAGAAAAGATACTTACTTCCTGATCCAAAGTTCAATGATACTTTGGTGACCAAGTTTGTAAACTACCTCATGGAAAGCGGTAAGAAGAGTGTTGCTTATAACATCTTCTACGATGCTGTAGCTCAGGTTGAAAAGAAAACTCAGGAAAGTGGTCTTGAGGTATGGAAGAGAGCGATGAACAATCTGATGCCTTCAGTTGAGGTTAAGAGCCGCCGTGTTGGTGGAGCTACATTCCAGGTTCCTGTTGAGATCAGACCTGAAAGAAGGACAAACCTTAGCATCAAGTGGTTGATCGATTACTCACGTCTTCGTGGTGAAAAAACCATGATGGATAAGCTGGCTGCCGAGATCATCGCAGCTTCTAAAGGTGAAGGTGCCGCTATGAAGAAGAAAGATGACACGCACAGAATGGCAGAGGCAAACAAGGCATTCTCACACTTCAGATTCTAATTGTTAATTATCAATGGCAAGAGATCTTAAATTCACCAGAAATATCGGTATTGCTGCCCACATTGACGCGGGAAAGACAACTACCACTGAACGTATTCTTTACTACGCTGGTGTAAATCATAAAATTGGTGAAGTTCATGAAGGCGCTGCTACCATGGACTGGATGGCACAGGAACAGGAGCGTGGGATCACCATCACATCTGCTGCTACTACCGTACATTGGAAGTATAGAAACAATGAATATCACATCAACATCATCGATACACCTGGTCACGTTGACTTCACAGTCGAGGTAAACCGGTCACTTCGTGTATTGGATGGTCTTGTGTTCTTGTTCAGCTCTGTCGACGGTGTAGAGCCACAGTCAGAAACAAACTGGCGCCTTGCTGATAATTATAAAGTAGCACGTATCGGTTTCGTCAACAAGATGGACCGTTCAGGTGCCGACTTCCTTGGTGTTGTTAAGCAGGTGAAAGAAAGACTCGGCAGCAATGCGGTTGCTCTCCAGTTGCCTATCGGTGCTGAAGACAACTTCAAAGGTGTTGTTGACCTTGTAAATAACAGAGGTATCGTTTGGAATGAGCACGACAAAGGTATGACCTATCAGGTTGTTCCTATTCCCGATGATATGAAGGACGAAGTTGCTGAATACAGAGAGAAACTTCTCGAAGCAGTAGCGGATTATGATGAGACATTGATGGAGAAATTCTTCAATGATCCTAATTCAATCAGTGAACAGGAGATCCTGACTGCTCTACGCAAGGCTACGATCGATATGAAGATCGTTCCTATGGTGTGCGGTTCGTCTTTCAAGAACAAAGGTGTACAAACGATGCTTGACTACGTGATGGAACTCCTTCCTTCACCGCTGGATAAGGATACGATCGTGGGTACAGACCCTGACACTGAAAAAGAAGTATTCATCAAGCCTGACGAAAAAGAACCGTTTGTTGCCCTTGCATTCAAGATCGCAACTGACCCGTTCGTCGGACGTCTTTGCTTCATCCGTGCTTACTCGGGAGCACTTGATTCAGGTTCATACGTTTATAACACACGTTCTGAAAATAAAGAACGTATCTCCCGCGTATTCCAGATGCACGCCAACAAGCAGAACCAGATCGAAAGACTGGCTGCCGGTGACATCGGTGCGGTAGTAGGTTTTAAGGATATCAAGACCGGTGATACACTTTGCGATGAAAAACGTAAGGTTGTTCTCGAATCGATGGTATTCCCTGAGCCGGTGATCGGTTATGCTATCGAGCCCAAGAAACAGGCGGATGCTGACAAGCTGGGGATGGCGATCGGTAAACTTGTTGAAGAAGATCCAACACTCCGCGTTAATACAGATCAGGAAACTGGTCAGACGATTCTCCGTGGTATGGGTGAATTGCACCTCGAGATCATCATCGATCGTCTGAAGCGTGAATTCAAAGTGGAGATCAACCAGGGTGCGCCTCAGGTTGCTTACAAAGAAACACTGACGAAGTCCGTTGAGCATAAAGAAGTCTACAAGAAGCAAACGGGTGGTAAAGGTAAGTTCGCGGATATCGTGTTCGAGCTTTCTCCGCGTGAGGATGGCAAGGAAGGACTTGAGTTTGTGAACGATATCGTTGGTGGTGTTATTCCCCGTGAATTCATCCCGGCCATTCAGAAAGGATTTACCCAGGCAATGGTTAACGGACCGTTGGCAGGATATCCTATCGACTCGATGAAAGTAAGGTTGTTCCACGGTTCTTACCACGATGTCGACTCTGATGCCCTTTCTTTCGAATTGGCTGCACGTATAGGTTTCAAGGAAGCTGCAAGAAAAGCTGCTCCTCAGTTGCTCGAGCCGATCATGTCAGTTGAAGTACTTTCTCCTGATGAGTATACGGGTTCAGTGACTGGTGACTTGAACAGAAGGAGAGGTTTGATGAAGGGTATGGATACACGTGCAGGTTCACAGGTTATCAAGGCCGATGTTCCTCTTTCAGAACTGTTCGGTTACGTAACAGACCTGCGTACGATCACATCAGGACGTGCTTCTGCTACGCTTACATTCTCTCACTATGCTCCGGTTCCTAAAAACCTTGCAGATAAGGTGATTGAGAATGTGAAAGGTGCAACAGTTGCCTAAATTTGACTAACAGAACTTAATATAGGATTTAGACGATCTCCTAAAGCCAAAGAACCATGAATCAAAAAATCAGAATAAAACTAAAGTCTTACGACCACAACCTGGTTGATAAATCTTCTGAGAAGATTGTAAGAGCCGTGAAGGCAACTGGCGCTGTAGTTAGCGGTCCAATTCCCCTTCCAACTGAAAAGGAAAAGTTTACTGTGCTTCGTTCACCTCACGTGAACAAGAAGTCACGCGAGCAGTTTCAGCTTTGCACTTACAAGCGTCTTGTAGATATCTACAGCAACAGCGCCAAAACGGTCGATGCTTTGATGAAGCTCGAACTTCCAAGCGGTGTTGACGTTGAGATCAAGGTGTAGTTAATAAGCTTGATGATATCAAAGCCATTCGGTTTCCGGGTGGCTTGTTTTTGGCGAATTGAAAAAACTAGGAAGATATTATACAGGGCGGGCTTTTGTTTTTGCAGTATCCAGTGGGGGTTAATACAGATGATTCACGGCACCTTATCATTTGCTGTTGAACGATTCTGTCATCAGGCAAAGCACGTCAGCATTCATTGATTTACAGTTGGTCTTGTGGGGTCAGGAATATTGGCGGCGGCCCATACGTCAAGGTCCCCTGGAGCAGAGTTAAGGTCGGCGGGAAGGATGGAGAGACTCTTTTTAGAAATCGGATGGACTAGCTCGCGGTGATGCGCAAAAAAAACCACCCCGTTGCGAGGTGGTTTTTTTAATAATACAAACTTCAGATTAATACACAGTTGTTAAAGCTGTCTGATCACCCGCTGTGAAAGGACGGTCAGTACCGTTTGAACACGCAAGCATGTATGAACCTGACTCCCCTCCGGTTGGTGTGCCGGGAATGTAGATCGCGCCCACGCCCGCAGTTCCTTCGTTGCTGCCAGGGCCAGGGCCGCAGCTAAATCTGCGGTTCATGTAATCGGTGTGACGGAATCCAATAGCATGGCCGATCTCGTGAGCAATAACGGTTTTTGCATCAGCTCGCTGAGTAGTGTTGTTGTAATACTTTGTGTTGAGCTGGATCGGGCTGGCTGGGTCTCCGGATGATGAAGGGAATCCCGCGCTGAAACCAAGGGTTGTGCTGTTCTCATAGAAGGAGATGATCTGAATGTCGGCACTTGCAGCATCTGTAGCTCTTTGGAATGTGAGATCCAGGTTCAACGCATTGTAGCGGGCAAGAGCTGCATCAAAAGAATTCTGCATGTAAGAATCGAATCCGGGATCCATGTACACCTGAATTGTTCTCGGTGTACCGGTTACGATGTACGTCGTGCGATAGTGTTCGTCAGCAACAGTAGTTGGCGTTGATAGTGAAGCAAGGTCTTTGGCAGCGATGAAGATATCATACTCTACAAGGTATCCATCCTTGTACTTCGTTAATCCTTCGCTTGTGTCAAAACCCGCAGACTGCAACCTGGCGATCACATCGTTGGGAATTTCGTTCTTCAATTCTTCTTGTTCCTGGCAAGAAAGCATAGCTCCGATAAGCGCTACACTCAGGAAGGCATAAAGTTTTTTCATTTTTGAAATTGGTTAATGATTTATGAATGTGATCGAAGTAAGACATTCGATATCAACTTCACAAGCCTCACTGCAAAGGGCGATTACAAAAATTTTTCTTGCAGTAATATTGATGCAGTGTTGTCATGAATTCCTTACAACGCTGCATTAAAACTACGTCATGGCTATGTGTGTTTCATACGCTTGTACTAGAGCTTGCGAAATACAGCTGCACTTACGTCGACAATGTCACTGTACTCAATTTGATCGATTGACAAAAAAAAGAGAATCATTTAAATGTGCGCCGGATATATCACGATATGGCTACACGCAAAGTATTGGAGTTGAGCAAGCTTATTCGAGATAGATA
Organism: uncultured Chryseosolibacter sp.; assembly: GCA_966095595.1. Lineage (GTDB taxonomy): Bacteria > Bacteroidota > Bacteroidia > Cytophagales > Cyclobacteriaceae > Chryseosolibacter. Next base: position 9,836 of record CBHTUB010000083.1, read on the forward strand.
TGTCAACGGGATAGATCTGGCGCAATGTGAGGTTGTGGGATTTAATTCGGAAAAACGTAGCATTTCTCTGGATGTACTACAGGGTTCATAAATAAAAAAAACCGCTTCAGAACGAAGCGGTTTCTATTACAGGCTGTGTTAGAGACTAGTATACAGTTGTTAATGCTGTTCTGTCACCAGTTGTGAAAGGACGGTCGGTTCCATCTGAACATGCAAGCATGTAAGAACCTTTTTCGCCTTTAGTGGGAGTTCCAGGAATGTAGACTGCACCAATGCCGGTGTTAGTCTGTCCCTCGTTGCCACCAGAACCACAGCTGAATCTTCTGCTCATGTAGTCTGTGTGACGGAAACCGATTGCGTGACCGATCTCGTGAGCGATTACAGTAGTTGCATCCGCACGCTGAGTGGTTGAGTTATACGCATATGTGTTCAGTTTGATTGGCGTTGCAGGCTGACCGCTTGATGAAGGGAAACCTGCGCTCTGACCTAATGTGATAAAGCCACCGCTTGGTTCTTCGTACATCGCGATGATCTGGATGTTGGAACCACCTGAAGTGCTTGCTCTCTGGAAAGTAAGATTCAGATTCAGGGCATTGTAACGTGCCAAAGCGGCATCAAATGCATTTTGCATATAAGAATCGAAACCTGGGTCCATCCATACACTGATGGTGCGAGGTGTTCCGGTAACAAGGTTGAATGTTCTGTAGTGCTCTTCGGTAGCGGATTTGCTAACTGATACACTTGATGAGAGTTCACGGATCTGAGCTGCAGTCAGGAAGATGTCGTATTCAACGATATATCCGTCCCCTGATTTTCTCAACCCCTCACTTGTGTCGAAACCAGCAGCCTGTAACTGGCTGATCACATCGTTAGGAATTCCACTCTTCATTTCTTCTTGTTCCTGACAAGAAAGCATAACTCCGATAAGGGCTACGCTAAAGAAAGCATAAAGTTTTTTCATCTTTACTTTAGGTTAATGGTTTATGAATCGAAGTGAAATAAATCATTAAATATTAACTTCACAAGTTTTTATACTGAAAAAGTATATGAACACATAATTAGTGCGTTGTGAAATTGACATTGGTAAAATTCTGTAAGGTCGCTCTCGTTTTCCTTCTGATCCTCTCAGGTGTTCATTCTCATTGTGTGTTTGCGCAAACAGCACAACCTCGCAATTATCTTATAGAGAAAAACAATGTTGACTCGAGTACAAGTTTTATTTTAAAAGCCAGTCCGTCTGAAATTCAGCGGTTAAAAAAGAATGGGGCGATCAAATTTTTTCGAAAAATCTCCAATGAAAATTATATAGTTGCGCTTGGTGAATTATTCTCGAAAGAAAATATTTCCATTGTTAAGAATGTCAGTAATAAATGGAAGCTTTCAGGTAAAATAGAGAATAAAATTCGTTTCCCTTCGCAGATGGTGATCGAAGTAGTCAACCTCGAAGGGTTTTGCACCCACGCACTTCGAAATAAATTATCCATCAGGACTGCCGACCCGCGTACCTCAACCGCAATTATATTGATTGAAAACGAAAGCCAGTTTGCCGACCTCGTTGAAGACGACAATGTTGTGTTCATCAAGCCATCAGCAACGCCGAGGGACGAATCTCCCAATACACTACAGGATCTGTCGGTTAACAGGATCAACCTCGTACATGACAGAGTCCCTCAGTTGAACGGTGAGGGGTTGACGGTATCCATAAAAGAGAGGGCGATAGATACAACAGATATTGATCTTAAGAATCGATTTGTACGTACCTCGCTTGCCGATACGATCATTTCGCTTCACGCAAATCAGATTGCGACGATCATTGCGGGCGGCGGTAATTCTATCATGAGCGCAAAGGGAATTGCATGGCGAAGTGAAATACTTTCATCCAGCTATGAAAATCTTCTGCCAGATGATATGGACGTGCTTCAATCGAATAATGCCTGGTTACAGAATCATTCCTATGGCACATCCATCGAAAGTTTTTATGGGCCGGAAGCCCGGGCGTACGACATTCTTGCGGTTTCTGATCCGTACAACATCAACGTCTTCTCCTCGGGAAATTCAGGCACATCTACGAGCACCGAAGGTCAGTATCAGAATATTGCCGGCTATAGCAATCTGACCGGGAATATGAAGATGGCAAAGAACGTAATCGTGGCAGGAGGCCATCAGCAATTTTACGAACTGGACGAAAGGAACTCCAACGGGCCAGCTTTCGATGGTCGCGTAAAACCGGAATTGGTTGCGTTCGGGCCTGAGGGAACATCCGATGCTGCGGCTTTTGTCTCTGGTACGGTCGCGCTTATCCAGCAGCATTACCGCACTAAAAACGGCATCCTCCCACGTATCGACATGGTGAAAGCTGTGCTGATAGCGTCAGCAGATGACATTGGCCCCAAAGGCCTGGACCATAAGTCGGGATTTGGCGCCCTCAATGCCAATAGCGCAATCGAGATCGTCGACGCCTCCAATCATCAAAGTGCAGAGGTGAGTGCGCTCGGTTCTACTCAAATCCAGTTGGACATTCCTTCAGGGATTCAAACCGCAAAAGTCTGCCTTAACTGGATTGATCCGCCGGTGGCCTCAGGCTCTTCGGAAGCATTGTTAAATGACCTCGATATGTCGATAACAACGCCCGAAGGTGCGATAGTGCGTCCCTGGGTCCTCAGCCATTTCCCAAACGCCGATTCCCTTGCCTTACCTGCGAAGCGTAAGGAGGATCATTTGAATAACATCGAGTATATCACACTTGAACAGCCTGTCGCCGGCATATATACGATCAATATCTACGGTAAAGAAATATTCGAAGGAGCGCAAAAATTCTCTATTGCCTATCATTTTGAAAAGGAAAACGATTTCATGTTTACATATCCCACGTCGTCTGATAGGGTGAATCCGGACGATATGGTGATCAGGTGGAAATCGACCTTTGAAGGAATGGGGACGCTTAGCGCGAGCACTGACGACGGCCAGACTTATGTTTCACTTTCTGATGTCGACCTGGCGAACGGATACTATGCCCTTGTTCCCGGGTTTCGTGGACGCGTTTTACTGAAGATGGAAATCGGTGGAGAATCATTTGTCAGTGAGTCGTTCATCGTTTCCATCGAGCCGGGGATTGAAGTTGAATATGTTTGCGACGAATCTGCGATGATCGCCTGGGAAAAGATAGACAACGCAAATTCCTATAATATCTATACGATGGGTGCGCAATATCTGGAGCTGGTTAAGTCGGTAACCGATACTGTCGCGATTTTGGATCGCGCGGAATTGCCTTCAAATTATTTTGCCGTAGAGCCTGTGATCGATGGCAGTGCGGGCTATCGCAGTGCCAGCTATGACATTACTGCGCAGGGCGTGAACTGTTATTACAAAGGCCTGAACGCTGTCGTAGAAAATGGAAATGGCACGCTTACGCTAATACTGAGTACCACGTTCAATGTTGACAGGATCATCTGGCAGAAAAAAATACTGGATGAATTTCAGGCTATCGGAGAGACACCCGTGTCGGGCGTATCGGAGATCATTTCATTCGCAGATGAAGATTTGTTGTCCGGGGTCACGGTTTATCGCGCAATCATTGTTCTGAAATCGCAAGAAACTGTTCAGACCAATGATGCTGTCATTTATTATGCTGATGAAATCAGCTTCGTCCTTTTCCCTAATCCCGTGGATTTACTAACGCAGGATCTTGCCGTTTTAACCGACGGTGATGGCCTCGGTATATATTTCTATGACAGAACAGGAAAGCTTGTCAAGACCCAGGAAATACTCAACCCTCTTTTTTATTTCTCTGTTGCCGACCTGGATCCCGGATTATATTTGTACCGAATACAACGTGGAACCCGCTGGGTCAGCTCGGGTAAGATATTGTTACGGTAGCAGATGAAGTTCCTCCAGCATGCGCTTTACCTGCGTATCTCCAAATCCGTAGATAGATTCTGTTTCCTGAAAGGCGGAAAAAATTTTCTCGAATTGAGTTATTCCGCGGCCTTTGATGTCGAGTAGTTTTTGCTTTGGTCTTCCATAGCCCTTTTTGGGAAATCGTTGCCGATGAGCGTTGATGACCTCTTCGAGCTTTGGAAAACATGGGGATTTGTGCTTCGATAAATCTTGCAGCATCCTGAAATCGTCCTTCCGGTATGCGTCCCATAACGCAGTTGCTAAGCGCAGTTCCGATTGATCGGCTTTTGTCCGGTTAACATAGCGCTCCAACAACTGGCCGGCGTCGAGAAACCCAAAGCCTTTCCACTGCATATCACGGAGCGGATCGGGTTGTACAATGGAAACGGTCGAGTGCTTGATGAATCTGTCAATGTAGTGAATGACAAACCAGAGATTCACCTGACAAAAGAGATCGAATTCAAACCAGCAGCAGATCTCCTCGCCAGTGTCTGAGAGGCGTGAAAGCTCCCTTACAACATTCTCATGGTATTCCACGGGAGTCGTATCGAATGCCTGGGTGATGTATTTTGCGCGGTCAGTCCAGAAATCAGACAAGTTGGGACTGGATTTGGGGCCTTCAATCAGACATTCCCTGAAAATAATGACGGGCTCATCCAGGGGGAATTTAGAAGCCAGCGCGTCTCCATTTAAGATGTGAATCGGCATTATCCGTGTGTTAATATTTAAATTTAATGAGCTGAAGTCGAAATCCGGACAATCCAGTATCCCAAACCGACAGATCGGGATGGTTTTTTATTGAAACGATTGTGAATAGCCTTACTTGGACAAAAAAAGCTTATGAAAAAGATTGTATTGTTGCAGGCCATTATTTTCAACGTTGCGGCATTCTGTTATGGTCAGGGAAGCCTTGAAGTAACGATTGAAAATATCCGGAATACTACGGGAAACATTCGTGTCGGGCTATTCGACTCCGAATCGACATTTCTAAAGGAAGCGACCATTGGAAAGGTAGTCAAAGCGGCGGCCGGTAAAGTGACCGTGATATTCGAGAATGTTAAACCCGGCGAATACGCGCTCAGTGCAATTCACGATGAAAATGAGAATGGAGATATCGACAGTAATGCCATTGGGATTCCCAAAGAGGGTTTTGCATTTGGCAACAATGCCATGGGAATGTTTGGTCCTCCTTCATTTGAAAAAGCAAAAGTTACCGTTTCAAAAGGCTCTGTAATCCGGCAAGTTCTGAAGCTTAAATACATATAGGTTTCGAGTACCGGATTTGGGGTATTTCGCATTAATATATTTCGCCAGGTTTTGGCTGTTCGCTATCTTTGGTGGAACCCTATAAAATGCGATTTACCCTCTACCTAGCCCTATTACTGACAGCGACTACTATTTGCCAAGGCCAGCAATGGAAAGTCGACTATAATCAGGCACAAAAGGAGTATGAAGCAAATAACTATGAGAAGGCCCGGCAACTTTTAGAACTGGCCTTAAACAGCTTCCAGAAAGAGGGCGACGCATCGATCGACAATCAGAGCGCTATCCTTCGCCTCTTGCAAAATGTCCTTTATCAGCAGAATGAATATCAGAAGGCGCTCGAGTATGCAAATAGAGAAGTGGTCCTTCGCGGACAAAAACAGGACGTTTTGTATGCAGGCGCATTGTCACAAAAGGGAACATTTCATCAGGCACTCGAACAATTTAACGAGGCGGAAGATGCATTTCAAAAAGCGTATGGCATCCTTCAACAATTTTATCCGTCGTCCGATCCTTCTTTGTTCGAACCGAAGCTGAATGTCGGTATCGCGCGATATCTTTCCGGCAATACATCGGGAGCGCAGGTGATTTTTGAGGAGACATTGACGTCACCGCCGCAGGAGGTCTCTACTGTTTACCTTCAGGCTCTATATTATCATGGTCTGACTGCGTTGGCAGACAAGAATTATCCAAAAGCACTTCAATCGTTTAATCAGGCAGAAGAAATTTACGAATCTGCCGGCCTCGATCAGTCTTCCGATTTTGCTTCGCTGCTCGTCAACATTGGAAAGTGCCAATACGAGATCAAGCACCATGCTGAGGCTGAAAAATATTTTGGTCGTGCGGCTCA
>CBHTUB010000084.1:0-15813 GCA_966095595.1 uncultured Chryseosolibacter sp.
GACAGGTCAAAGCACATCGATGTGATGAACAACATCCTGTCGTCCTCGCCAACATTGAACTGCTCATTTACCCATTCGATAAGGTTTACGGCTGAGTGATGCTCGATCATCACGCCTTTAGGTCGTCCGGTCGACCCGGAGGTGTAAATGGTGTATGCAAGTTGTTTTGGATCGATGATAACGTCCGGGTTTTCATCTGAATAGCCCTCCGGCATACCGGCTTCCATCGTGATGAACTGGACGTCTGGCAGAAGCTGAACAAGCGATGTAGAAACGTTGGTGATCACTTTCGACACACCGGAGTTTCGGATGATGTACGCCTGCCGGTCTGACGGATACTCCGGATCGATGGGCACATAGGCACCGCCCGATTTCAAAATACCGAGCATGCCGATGATCATCTCGAACGAACGGGTTGTCAACACGCCGATATTGTCACCATTCCTTACCCCCGTGGCAAGAAAATGCCGGGCCAGCTTGTTGGCGCTTGCATTCAACTGCGCATAGGTAAGCGTCGCACCTCCCTGTCGAAGTGCGATCGCTGATGGCTTGAGCTTCGCCCGCTCTTCGAATAACATGTGCAGTGCCTTCTGACGCTGATAGGGCTGCGTGGTGGCGTTGAAGTCGACCACGATCTCCTGTCTCCCGGAGGCACTAATGATCTCAAGATCTGGCAGTGGCGTGGTAAGGTCCGAGGCGAACTGTTCGAGAATACTGACGTAAAGATCAAGAGCCGCCCTGATCTCGTCATCAGCGAAATAACAGGGTGTAAATTTTATCCTCACCGACAGCCTGTCCAGCGTTTTGTCAACTTCGAGGTCGAAGTAAGTATTGGTCATCTCGGACGACACAGCTGCAATGCCGTCGGGATCTTCGTGCATATCGCCTCTGGACCTGATGCCTGAGCTATGGTTGATGCTTTCGTACGCATGGAAATCGGTAAAGTTGACCAGCGTGTCGAAGATCGGGTTACCGGACGACGCCTTGTCGTCGATAATCCTTGCAACTTCGCCGAGGTGTATCTCCTTCGAACGTACTTCTGCAAGAAGATCGTGTACAGTATGAAGCAACTCGCGCACCGTTGAGATCTTTTCCACATCGATCCTGAGGGGAACGGTGTTGAGGAAACATCCCAGGATCTTATCGCCGTCTTCCAATTCCGGTCTATCGTGTGTTACCATACCGGTGACAACTTCGTGCTCCGCGCAGACGACATGCATCAGGTAAACGTGGGCGGCAACGCAGATGCTTTTAAGGGAAATCCCCTCGCGTTGTGATATCGTCTGAAGTTTGCCCAGCAGGGCCGTATCCGTGCGCCGAGACATTTTTTTCATTCCCACCGTATTGCTGATCCGCGTGCCCTTGTAGTTATACGGGAGCTTGTTCCTGTTGTAGCCGGCGAGTTTTTGGCGCCAGAACGCGATCACCTCCCCTGACGTTTGTCTGGCCGTTAAGATCGCGCAATAATCCTTGTATGAATTCTTCAGTGCAGGAAGTTGCACTGCCGAACCTCCTGCCAACAGCTGCGTAAGCTCTGAGTTGAACACCGACACGCTCCAGCCATCGAGAATGGAATGGTGAAAGCTCCAGACAATGGTAAAACGGTTTTCGCCGAGTTGGAAGACCGTGAGATGCCAGAGGATCACGTCGTCGAACGATGAGCGTATGGCCTGGTCCTCCCGAAGAAAAGCTTCGATGGTGCGCGATTGCACCTCTGCAGACAATGAGGCAAGCCCTTCATATCGAACGGGAACCCGGATCTCTTCCAGAACAACTTTTGCCGGTTGACTGAACGTTGTTGTGAAGTATTTTGTCCTGAGGATCGGGTGCCTTTGAACAAGGGCATCAAGCGCTGTTTCAAAGGCTGCCTTGTCGTCAATAACAACATCGAACCTGAACTGATCGTAGTATACGGGCTCTTCCGGCCTGAGCAATGAGGAATAGATCATTCCGTGCTCGATCGGTGTCACCGGATAAATTTCATGGTAACGCTTCGGAAGCTTACCGATCGACTTGTCTTCATCTTCTATCAGCTTCGCGAACGCCGATATCCTTTCCAATCCGGTGCGATGCAGTTCCGCTATTGCGCCCATATTGCCAGCATGCTGACTTGCCCTGCCGAGGAAACCTGCGAGAGAGCTTATGGAAGGGTTCTCATATAAGTCCGCTACACTCAATTCCCTTTGCAGTTCGGTACGCAGCCTGAACACGAGCCTCATCGCTTTGATAGAGTCACCGCCGAGGGAAAAAAAGTTGCCCTGTGCGCCAATCCGCTCTCTTCTGATCTTCAGTACTTCGGAGAATATAGCCTCCAGTTTTTCTTCGAGGTCATTCGCCGGTGGCTGATATAGTATGTTATCATTGGCAGCACGGTCATCCGGCAACGGCAGACGTTTCCTGTCGAGCTTTCCGTTGGATGTCAACGGCAACGACCCCAGCTGCAGGAAGTAAGCCGGTATCATATAATGGGGCAATCTCGTCGCCATGAATTCGCGAAGCTGTTGTTTGTCCAGCGCTTCCTGAGAGACAACGTAAGCCACAAGTTGCTTCTCACCATCATGTTCCCAGACAGTAACTACGGCCGACTGGATCGCAGGGAACGCTTTCAGGGCTGTTTGTACTTCACCGAGCTCGATCCTGTATCCACGGATCTTCACCTGATCGTCCATCCGTCCGCCATACTCGAGTTCGCCGCTTGCGAGCAAGCGACCTTTATCACCCGACCTGTATATTTTTCCCGAGCCTGTGAACGCGTCCGGAACGAATTTGATTGCAGTGAGCTCCGCCTTGTTGAGATAACCACGTGCCACGCCGTCGCCTCCGACACACAACTCTCCCCATACACCCCTCGGAACCAGGTTTAGATCCTTGTCAAGAACATAACATGAAAGGGTCGGGATCGGCGTCCCGATATTGGCACTATTACTGGCGATCTCCTTCAGCGTTATTTCCTTGTATGTGACGTGTACGGTCGTTTCGGTAATGCCGTACATGTTGATGAGCTTGCATGACTGGAATTTTGTTTTCCATGGCAACAAGTTTCCGGGACTCAGCGCCTCGCCACCAAAAATCACATATCGGATATCCAGGTCGAGATTACGTTCAACTACGACCTTGCTCAGGTTGTAGAAAGACGTCGGCGTCTGGTTGAGAACGGTTATCTTATCAGAATGAAGAATCCGTGCGAAAGTGTCAAAATCTCGCAGCGCTTCCGAAGGAACAACAACCACTTTTCCTCCGAAGAGAAGCGCCCCGTACATTTCCCATACAGAAAAATCGAAGCAATACGAATGAAAGAAGCTCCACACGTCATCGGATGAAAAATCGAACAATTTTTTGTCGCATTTGACCAGACGAACAACGTTCCTGTTTTCGATCATTACTCCTTTTGGCTGTCCTGTTGTTCCCGATGTGTAGATCACATAGGCGAGGTCTGTTGCCGTGCTGATCAGCGGAAGATTCTCCGTACTCCATTGCTCCTGTTCGCTTCTGAAGACAGACAGCTCGCGTTCGTCTATCACTGCCTTCGCACCACTGTCCGACAACATATACGCTATACGCTCTGACGGATAATCAGGATCGATCGGAACATATCCGCCTCCCGCCTTCAGCACTCCGAGTATGCTGATGATCATCCATTCATTACGGGGAACCCGGAGGGCTACCCGGTCATCAGGACCCACATTGTACTTCGACCGGAGATACCAGCCAAGCTGGTTGGCCAGACCGTTCACCGTCCGGTAACTCAATTCCTTTTCTCCGAACTTCAACGCGATACGATCGCCGTTCAGAACAACCTGCTCCTCGAACAGGCCGATGATCGTTGCCTGCCTGTCGTAATCACCTGGTTCGCTCAAACCCGACACAAGCCCGGCCTTCTCATCTGAACTCAGGTAATCTATGGCCGACAACGGTGCATCAGGACTCATCATCACCGCTTCCGCAAACTGACACAGATGGCCCGCCAGACGCCCGATCGTCTCCCTTTCAAACAGGTCCGTGCTGTATTCCACTATCAGGTTCAATCCACCTGCATCCTCCATGAAATCGAAAGACAAGTCAAACTTGCTGGTGAAGCCTTCGGACGACTTGTACGGTGTCACCTTCAGGTTCCCGGGAAGCACGGGCAGATCCAAACCTCCGTTCTGTAACACGACCGTTACATCGAATAAGGCATGACGGCTCATCTCCCGTCCTCCGTCAGCTTCGGCGACCACCAGCTCGAACGGATAATGCTGATGCTCGAATGCTTCCAGCGTTACCGTCTTTACCCGGCCGAGAAGTTGTGAAAAGGTATCGGTTCCTGAGAATTGGGTTCGCAACGCAAGTGTGTTGATAAAGCATCCGATCTGATCATGAAGATCGTTGTGATCCCGGCCTGCACTCACTGTACCGATAACGATATCTTCCTGCATCGTGTAGCGGTACAACAAACCTTTTACCATCGCTACCAATCCCATAAACAGTGTTGCATTGTGCTGATGGCTGCAGGCTTTTATCCGCGACAGCAACTTCGGATCTATATGACTACTTACCCTGCCTCCGCCGTAACGCTTCATCGCCGGGCGAACATGATCGGTGGGCAGCTCCAGCACGGGACTGCCCTCTGAAAACTGTTTCTTCCAATATGCTCTGTCCCTCGTAAATCGTTCGGTCTCCATCTGAGAATGCTGCCAGGACACATAGTCCCGGTGCTGAATCGCCAGCGGTTTTAATCCGGGAATCCTGCCATCGGCAAGCTGACTGTAAATAGTAAATACATCCTGAAGCAGAACACCCAGAGACCATCCATCGCTCACGATGTGGTGAATGCAGCACAACAGAACATGTTTATCTCCTCCGGCCGATACCAGCGTAACGCGCAGCAACGGACCATTGGCCAGATCAAAATTCTTCAGTGATTCCTTCTTCAGATAATCCGAAAGCTTCTGTTCCGGGTCAGTCTCCCCGCTCACATCCAGACAGGATAAACCGAAGCCCAATTGTCCGCTTTCCAAAACGATCTGACGCACCTCTCCCGAGCTGTTCTGCCTGAATACCGTGCGCAGAGACTCATGCCGATCGATTACTGTCAGGAATGACTGCTCCAGCTTTTCTTTGTCCAACGTTCCGTTCAAGACGTAAACACCGGCGATGTTGTAAGCTGCATTTGCGAAATTGGTTTGGCTTAGAACATAGATTCCCTTCTGAACCGAAGACACCGGATAGTCATCAGCATCGGAAACCCGCCTGATGCGTGCTTGTGTGGCAGTGTTTTTTGTCAAAAACTCAATGATCTCTTCCTTGTTATCCTTGATCCTGACAAGAAGCTCATCGGATATCGCCTTATCCGGATCTCTCATCATCAGCTTACCGTCTTTAAGGAAAAGCGCCACTTTGCGCTCTGACAATTCAAGAATGATATCAATAACGTGTTTCATGTCAGTAATTCACTGAAGTTCTTCAGCAACTCGTATTATAAATGATGTATTGTTGTTTACGATCAGCGTCTCAATGCCGCGATCATATTTCGATTACACTGTTGTCAGAGTAGTCGCTGCCGACAGGTTGGTTGACCCATTGATGCGCATTGATGTGATTGCCCAGGGCCTCTACGGTTGGATTGAGGAAAATGTCCTTTATCTCGAGGTTCACATCGAGGCGAAGATTTATCAGATTCAATAGCTTAACAGCTTTCAGGCTATTGCCACCTTCGATAAAAAAATTCTCGTGCACACCGATACTTTCTTTCTGCAGGATTTCCTGCCATATCTCAAGCAGTTGTTCCTGCAACAGAGAAGTTGGCGCGACTGGCCGGGTAGATTGCAGAGCACCCTGCCATAGAGCCCGGAGACTTTTCACATCGGCCTTTCCACTCGAATTTAGAGGAACGGCGTCAATTGGAATAAAATGACCGGGTATCATATACGTCGGCAGCATTTTGCCGAGATAATAACTCAGGTCCGAAGGGCTTACAGAAGATCTCGCCACATAGAAAGCTACCAACAGCTTGTCTTCTAAGGTTGGATGAGGGAAGGCTGTGATCACGCAGGCTTCTATCAGCGGGTGCCTGCACAACGCGTTCTGGATTTCACCCGGCTCGATGCGATGGCCTCTTATTTTTAGCTGTTCATCCTTTCTGCCTGCAAACATCAGTAGTCCTCCCTTCATCCATCTGCCAAGATCTCCGGTCCTGTACATCCTGCGACCGGGGTTGAACGGATCCGGTACGAATCTGGAGGCTGTGAGCTCATGCTGGTTCAGGTAACCTCTTCCCACACCTTCACCTGAAATGCAGATCTCACCATTTACGCCGAAAGGCACCAATTGATTATCGGGAGATAACAGGTAAACCGCTTCGCCCACCAATGGTTCTCCTATCGATACCGCTTCTGTGCCCTGAACGGGGGCGGACGTACTCCAGATCGTTGTTTCCGTAGGACCATAAACGTTATAGACCTTCGTCGTCGAAAGCGTGCGCAGTCGATGGTGCATTTTTTCACTCATCGGTTCACCACCCACAAGCAGAACCTTTAGTTTGCCAAGGATGGCCATCGCTGCCGGTGTAGCCTCGAAGAGCAGGTTCAATCGTGAAGGTGTGACCTGGAGCGCGTCGATAGCACCAGCATCAATGGCGTGCAGGATCGCGTCCGGGTTCGTATCGTCAAACAATGTTAACTGAAGCCGGCTCAATAAACTGCCGAGGATCTCCAGTACCGAAATGTCGAAGGTAAAATTCGTCGTGGCTGCCATCGTCAGGCCGGGTATCAATGATAACCGGCGAGGTAGATTTTCAATGAAGTGAACAATGTTCCTGTTTTCGATCATTACCCCTTTTGGCTGTCCTGTTGTTCCCGATGTGTAGATCACATAGGCGAGGTCTGTTGCCGTGCTGATCAGCGGAAGATTCTCCGTACTCCATTGCTCCTGTTCGCTTCTGAAGACAGACAGCTCGCGTTCGTCTATCACTGCCTTCGCACCACTGTCCGACAACATATACGCTATACGCTCTGACGGATAATCAGGATCGATCGGAACATATCCGCCTCCCGCCTTCAGCACTCCGAGTATGCTGATGATCATCCATTCATTACGGGGAACCCGGAGGGCTACCCGGTCATCAGGACCCACATTGTACTTCGACCGGAGATACCAGCCAAGCTGGTTGGCCAGACCGTTCACCGTCCGGTAACTCAATTCCTTTTCTCCGAACTTCAACGCGATACGATCGCCGTTCAGAACAACCTGCTCCTCGAACAGGCCGATGATCGTTGCCTGCCTGTCGTAATCACCTGGTTCGCTCAAACCCGACACAAGCCCGGCCTTCTCATCTGAACTCAGGTAATCTATGGCCGACAACGGTGCATCAGGACTCATCATCACCGCTTCCGCAAACTGACACAGATGGCCCGCCAGACGCCCGATCGTCTCCCTTTCAAACAGGTCCGTGCTGTATTCCACTATCAGGTTCAATCCACCTGCATCCTCCATGAAATCGAAAGACAAGTCAAACTTGCTGGTGAAGCCTTCGGACGACTTGTACGGTGTCACCTTCAGGTTCCCGGGAAGCACGGGCAGATCCAAACCTCCGTTCTGTAACACGACCGTTACATCGAATAAGGCATGACGGCTCATCTCCCGTCCTCCGTCAGCTTCGGCGACCACCAGCTCGAACGGATAATGCTGATGCTCGAATGCTTCCAGCGTTACCGTCTTTACCCGGCCGAGAAGTTGTGAAAAGGTATCGGTTCCTGAGAATTGGGTTCGCAACGCAAGTGTGTTGATAAAGCATCCGATCTGATCATGAAGATCGTTGTGATCCCGGCCTGCACTCACTGTACCGATAACGATATCTTCCTGCATCGTGTAGCGGTACAACAAACCTTTTACCATCGCTACCAATCCCATAAACAGTGTTGCATTGTGCTGATGGCTGCAGGCTTTTATCCGCGACAGCAACTTCGGATCTATATGACTACTTACCCTGCCTCCGCCGTAACGCTTCATCGCCGGGCGAACATGATCGGTGGGCAGCTCCAGCACGGGACTGCCCTCTGAAAACTGTTTCTTCCAATATGCTCTGTCCCTCGTAAATCGTTCGGTCTCCATCTGAGAATGCTGCCAGGACACATAGTCCCGGTGCTGAATCGCCAGCGGTTTTAATCCGGGAATCCTGCCATCGGCAAGCTGACTGTAAATAGTAAATACATCCTGAAGCAGAACACCCAGAGACCATCCATCGCTCACGATGTGGTGAATGCAGCACAACAGAACATGTTTATCTCCTCCGGCCGATACCAGCGTAACGCGCAGCAACGGACCATTGGCCAGATCAAAATTCTTCAGTGATTCCTTCTTCAGATAATCCGAAAGCTTCTGTTCCGGGTCAGTCTCCCCGCTCACATCCAGACAGGATAAACCGAAGCCCAATTGTCCGCTTTCCAAAACGATCTGACGCACCTCTCCCGAGCTGTTCTGCCTGAATACCGTGCGCAGAGACTCATGCCGATCGATTACTGTCAGGAATGACTGCTCCAGCTTTTCTTTCTTTAGTTCTCCCCTTAACTCAAGTACTGCCAGCATGTTGTAGGCAGCACTTGTCTCCTGCATCTGGCTGAGAAACCACAGGCGTGTCTGCGAGGACGAGCATAAATAAGAGTCATTTGCAGGTATGCGCGGGATTTCAGAGACTCCATTTTGCTCGGCCAGCTTCACCATATCTGACAAAGCCAGGAACGTGGGAGATCTGAACAAGGCGGAAAAGGGTATGCGGACACCGAATTGTTTCTCAATTTCATTCAGTAACCTGATCGCGTGCAGGCTATGCCCCCCGACTTCGAAAAAATTATCGGAGCGCAATACACTCTGAACAGCAAGCGTCATTTTCCAAATGGATGCCAGTTTCCGCTCCATATCATTTCCCGTGATGCTGACACAAGAAACATGGTTGTTTGATTGCACGGCCCGCTCCAACAGGCTGCGCTTATCGACTTTGCCATTTGAGGTCTGCGGAAAATATGTAACAGCGTGAAACCGCTGCGGGATCATATAGGAAGGAATCATATCCCGGAGTGCCATCGCCAATTCTTCCGGGTTCCAACGGTCCGAGATAAAAAATGCATGCAAGATCATCTCGCCGCTGGGCTGTTTCTCTGCGGCCACTACCGCTGACTGCACATGCGGGAGAGTGATGAGAACCTGTTCGATCTCTTCGATCTCCACCCGGTATCCGCGTATTTTCAACTGGCTATCATACCTGCCTATGAATTCGAGGTTGCCGTCAGGCAACCACCGCCCAACATCCCCGGTATTGTACATCCGCACACCGTCAACCACGATGAATCTCTCCCGGGTCAATAGATCATTATTGATATAACCATACCCAACACCCGACCCGGAAACATAAATAATTCCTTCTACCCCATCGGGAACGTCTCGCTGTTGATCATCAAGGATCTGCACACGAAGGTTGCGCAATGGTTTACCGATAGGAATCTTCCGGGTGTAGGGATTGATACCATCTACCCTATAGATGCTCACGCATACGGAGCATTCAGTAGGGCCATACGCATTATAATATCTTCTTGTTGCCGCGACATCGTGGGCCCTCGCGGGATTCGCAGCTTCTCCCGCGGTAATGATCGTCTTCAACGGACCGAGGTCGTCGTTTGTCAAGAGATCCAGATAGCCCGGTGGCAGGGTAACAATGTCTGCCTGCGATTCCCTGACAAAGTCGACAAACAAATGACGATCTGTCAAAGCCTGTGTGTCAGGTATCAAAAGCGTACTGCCGGAACAAAGCGCCATGAATATCTCGGAAACGGAAGCATCGAATGAAAATGATGCAAACCAAATCACTCTGCTGCCTGGCTTGACATCAAATGCATCGATTTGCGCCAGGCACATGTTCGCGACACCCCGATGCGGGATCATCGCACCTTTCGGCTTGCCTGTCGAACCCGAAGTATAAATAATGTAGGCCAGATCATCAGGGTCAACGGTAACCGGGATCTGTGTGTTATCTGCACCGTCGTTACTGACACGATCAATGTCATAGGCGGGTGCCGCCTGGTCGTATATTTCGCCCCCTCCTTTTATGAGAAGAAGTTTAAGTCCACTATTGGTGACGATGTAATCTTTCCTCGCTTTCGGATAATCGACATCAACGGGCAGATAGGCTGCGCCACATTTTAAAACAGCAAGAATCGAAACAACAGCATCGATCGATTTGGGCATCATCACGCCTACAACGTCGCCTTTTGCTATCCGGAAGTTTTCATGAAGGGATCCCGACAGCCTATTCGCGCGACGATCCAACTCTTCAAACGTCAACCTGGTCGTACCCTCTATGAGGGCAATCCTGTCGGGACACGTGTTAACTTTTGCCTTGAACAAATCGCACAGTGTCGATGCCGGTGCGCTCACGAAATCACCACACTCCCGCAACGTATCCTGTCGCGACAACCCGAGTTTGCTCACCTGTCGGCTCAGCTCAACGTCCAGCCGGCTCAGCAATTCACAATAGTGATCCAAAAATCCCTTCGCAACAAACGGATCGGCAAAACCCACATTCGTGTTGACGGTCACTCTAAGCCCCTCATCACCTTCTTCATCAACCGATAAGCTGAATAACGGATTCCGATCAAAGACGTCGGGCGTCATTGGAGACCAGACGAACGCAAACGGAGAAACCTCTATTCTGTCTACCGATAATTTCTCAAGGAGTTTTTCCGGATCATAATCCATATGCATCATCACTTGCTGCACTTCGTGCTTTACCTTCATGATGAGCTCCCTGAAGCTGCAGGATTCTTCCTGAGGGAACACGAACCAAAGCTCTTTTTTCCCGGGCGACAGTCCGGGACAGGCAACAACGTCATCATAATTTCTGAAATATCGGCGTAGCAGGACGTGATAGGCGGTCAGAAAAACCACAAAGGCAGCATGTCTATTGGATCCCGTGATCGCGCGAAGACCCGCAAGCAATTTACCATCTATCGCACGCGCGCAAACCACGGGAGCCCCCTCTTGCGCTGGCGCGAGGTAGTTCTTCCTGGCAGCAAGCTTATTGAGCCAATATGCAGCTATGATCTTGTCTTCCATTTTCCGGACAACGGGAATCTTTTACATTGGGACATACACAATACCTCTTCTGCTGATCATGATCTTTCGATCACCGCAGTGTGATTGATCAGCTTTTCAAAAGCCTGGACGATCAGGTGGTCTTGATTCTGAAAATTGGCGGACATCCGTGCCAGGTTACTTTTGACCTGCGAATCTCCCACGACATCTCTAAGCGCAGCGTCTATCGTTGCAGCGGACAGTTCTTCACGCAATATCTTTTTACCCAATCCATGGACTACTACTCTTCCTGCATTTTCAAACTGGTCGTAGATCATCGGGATCACTATCATCGGCACCTCGTTGGCGATGCATTCCCTGATCGTTCCGAGTCCTCCGTGCGTGATCATCACAGAGGCTACGGCCAGTATGTCAAGCTGAGGCGCCCATTTCATGATCTCGATTTTTCCTTCAACCGACTGCAACTCCAGATCTACATCACCCAGCGCCATGATGAGGCACCATTCGTTGCCATCTGACCGCAAAAAGTAATTGTAAACCGCCACCATCACGAGCCGGGCTTCATCGATGAAGAGTTGGGTTTGGGATCCGAGGTTGAGGTAAACGATTTTTCTGTGCTCCGACAAATACTGAAAGCGTGACCTCTCCTGCCGCGCAGCGCTACGGATGCCTCCGCCGATATAGGTTGCGTTCATCACAAGCGGGCGGTCGGGAAATTCAAGTTCCGCGGGACACGCGATCAATTCAGGTATTCTGTTCAGCTCCACGATGCCTTTGTTGATGTCCTGTCCCGGCAGCAATCCGATCAATTTTTTCTTTTCTTCGGGCAATAGTGTTTTGAGGGCATCGATCACCTGCTTTGCGGGCGAAAGATACCCTGGTCTTAACCATGTGGTCACAATTGCAAAAGGAAGCTCCGGATACTTTGCTCTGAAAAACATCGCTTCCATCGACAACGAATAGGTGATGACGAAGACGTCCGGGCTCACGCCTGCAATGACGTCGTCGAGATGACCTCCGATGATGGAAGAAAAATGCGGCCGGAATATTACATCTCCTCTTCTGATGGCTGAACTGTTATCTTTCTGTTGTTCCTTATAGTGCATCAGAAAACCTTTGGGATAGATATCGCCAAACGTGCAATGAAATTGAAATTGTTCCGGAACCAATGCTTCCAGATCTGCAATCCCGAAGAAATGCACGTCAAACCGATGGCGGGCAAGCACCTCCCCCAGCGCAACAGCCGGGAAGACGTGGCCGGGATCAGGATCCAGGAGGAAAGCGACTGTTCTCAATTGGAAAATACTTTATAGGTTGAACGCAATGTCCACAACGCCAGACGCCATTCGTTTCTCGGCTTCAACCCTCAGGTCGAATGACGAGACTTCGCGATGAACCGCTGACGGAGTTAACTGGGTGAGATGTTGACGAAAACGATGCATGAAGATTTCCATCATTTCATCGTCGTACATCTGCTTATCGAATGTCATGACAACGGACAGTTTGCCCGGCACATCATTAATGCTGATGACCACAGGCATTCTGCTCATCGTATTTTTCAGTGCGACCGACTCAAGCTCGAATCCATCGAATCCTCGAATGCGTGCATGGTCCTCATCCGTCTTTAAATATGAAACCGTTATTTCGAAGGGAGCGGCCGGCAAATTCGTGCTGCTGATGATCTTATACAGGGGATAATGCTGGTGCGCGGCTGTATCGGAGAGCTGCCGCTGCGTAGCCTTGGCCATCATTCCAAACGAAATGCCCTTTTCGATCTGCTGCCTGAAAATGGTAGTGTTGGTAAACATTCCGATCTTTCGGGAGACTTCCGGATGAATTCTGGCCGAAAAAGGAACGCCGATACAAAAATCATTTGTCTGACTGGTAATGAAAACAACGTTCGAGAGAGACGCAAGAAGAAGTGAATAAAGAGACACGTTCAGCGTTGTGGCTGTCTCTTGCAGGTTAAGGTAAAGATCCCCGTCGATCATCCAGCCAATCTCCTGCCCTGTGAAGCTTTGTCTCGGAACGCTTCGGTGGAAGAGTTCAGCCGGCTTCCACCCCGACAACAACTTCTGCCAGTACGCTTCCGCAGCATGACCGTTATCCCGGCGCAAGTGTTCGTTTATCCACTCGCAATAGTCATGATACTGAATCGAAAAGTCTTGCTGTGTGGGTATAGCGTTGTAACCATTTGCCAACGCACGCACGAGGTGATCAAACGAAATTCCGTCCATGATTAGATGGTGGGTGATAAAGAACAGATACTTCTCGCCATCATCCGTCACAATATAAAAACACCTCAACAACGGATCGGCGCCAAGGCCCATAGGCATGAACGCATGATGCTCTGCGATCTCGACCACATGCTCAAAATTCCGCGCTGAAACATGAAGAAAGATACGTGGATCTTCCTCCGCAGGCCTGATCACTTGTTGGGGTATGTCATTAGTCCAGATAAAATTCGTTCGCAGGATCGCATTTTGATCCATCACCGATTGCAGCGCACGCCTGAATCCCTCCGGATTGAAATTCCCACGTATCGCGAACAGCGAATACATATTATACGAAGCCGATACTTCGTCCATCCTGCACCCATCGAGAAGATTCATTTGGGATGGTGATACATCATACGATTCCTTCCGGGCGGCTGGCGTAATTTTGCCCACGGATTCACTGCAACGTTCGGTGATACGTGTGAGGTCACTGATAAACGGATTATCGAAGAATTCCTTCAGGGAGATGCTTGTCCGGAACGTTGCATTGATGAGATCGACAAGTTGATTTGCCTTTATCGAATGTCCGCCCAGCTCAAAAAATGATCTGCGGGAATCCAATGACTGTTTACCGAGCACCTGTTCCCACAAGGTCATCATCACCATTTCCTTGTCCGTGAGCCGTGTCTGTTCATCTGAGATCTGAATTTCCTCCGTAAAGCTTTCGGCGATCTTTTTTCTGTCGATCTTATTATTGGGTGTTAACGGAAAGCTATCGACGATTCGAATGACATCGGGAATCATATACCCCGGAAGTTTAGTCTTCAGACTTTTCCGGATGGCCCGGGTATCGACAGAATGATCTCCCCGGATGAACGCGAGTAGCATAGAGTCACCTTCACCGCCCTTTTTTGCAACGACCGCTACCTCCTCCTGACCGGTCACTTCAGAAAGTGCCAGCTCGATTTCCGACAACTCGATCCGATATCCCCTGATCTTAACCTGGTTGTCACTTCGTCCGTAGAAAATCACCTCGCCGTCATGCGTCCACATGCCGAGATCTCCCGTATCGTACATCACTTCGCCTTCACAAAAGGAATTGGGTAGAAATCTTTCGGATGTCAGGTCGGCATTGTTGTGATAGCCGAGGGCAACCCCTTTCCCGGAAATAAAAATTCTTCCAATGGCTCCAGGCGGAAGTGGCGCGCCATGATCATCCAGAATGTACACCCGCGTGTTATGGATCGGACGGCCGATATTGTGACAGTCATCACCAGTCTCCATTTTCTTGCCGGTGGACCAGATGGTGGTCTCAGTCGGACCGTACATGTTCCACACTTCAGCCGCGGATTCAATGAGCTTGTCGGCCAGCGCCTTGTGCAAGAGATCACCGCCACAAAGGATCTTCATGTTCTCCGGTGTCCACTTACTGTTTACCAGCATTTGATAAAACGCCGGCGTTGCCTGCATGATCGTGGGCTTAACTCTCCCGATCTTGTCCTTTATCCGACTGGCATCCCGCACATCGGCGGAAGAACAGACAAAAACCCTGGCGCCGTTGATGAGTGGCAGGAAAAATTCAAGGATCGAGATGTCAAAAGAATAGGTCGTAACCGAAAGAAGCAGATCGTTGCGACCGATGCCCGGCGCGATTGTCATACTTCTGAGGAAGTTCATCAGCGAACGATGACTCACTACGACGCCTTTCGGATGTCCCGTCGAACCTGACGTGTAAATGATATAGGCCTTGCCATCCAACCGTGGTTCGAAGTGCACGAGATCGTCCGCCTTACACTCCGCAGCGGTCACACCTTCCAGCGCCAGTACTTTGCACGGCACAGACTTGACAAAGTCGCTCTCCGGTTGATCAGTAACCAGCACCCCACATCCGCTGTTCTCTACTATATACTTCAGTCGTTCCGGGGGAAATGCCGGGTCGAGTGGCAGATAGGCATAACCCGCTTTCAAAATACCCAGCAGCACCATAATCGTCGTCGCCGAACGATCCATCAGCACTGCCACGACCTGGTTGCCGTTCGCGGAGGTTAGTTCCTGTAATTTGAACGCAAACCGATCAGTGAAGTTCTTTACTTCCAGGTAGGTGTAGGCATTAGCGTCATCGAGGATGGCGATCTTTTCAGGAGTGGTCGCCGACCAGTGATCCACCACCTGGCACACCGTCAGCGCTTCGCCGAACGTGAAATCCGTGCGGTTATATTCTCTGATGACCTTGTCCTTTATTTCGGGCGGAACAAAATCCAGATCAGACAACAAGCTCCGGGGGGCGGTAACGATATTATCAAGCGCCGTTTCGAAATAGCTCACGAATGCCTGCGCCTGCCGATTGTCAAAATACCCGTAGTTGTGATCAAAGTCGATCATGACATCTTCCGCTCGATCGAATTCGCGGACATAGATGGACAAAGGTAGTCGTTCAGCAAAATGGCTTAGCGGCGATACGAATGTCTTTGTACCGAGAAAGTCAGGATCATATCCGTGTTTCTCGAATGACAGCGAAAAATCGAATATCCCGGAA
>CBHTUB010000085.1:0-15675 GCA_966095595.1 uncultured Chryseosolibacter sp.
TGAGATCTTCGTTCACACCGCTGTGCCACGAAAGGGCATTCCGTATGGCCGATGCGATACTCGAGTCGGTAATGGCTTCCGAGGTCTCAGCGCCATTGACGTCGATATCGACAGCAACAACCTTTACGCCTGCAATACGCTGGGCGGCCTTCTCCGCAGCAATGCGCTGGTAGTAATAGTCTACGCGCCCGGTCAATGTTACCACTTCATCCACCACGGATACGCCGATCCGCGGAGCGATCTTTGTTAGTTGAGGATCCCACCGGATTTCCTCCAGCACATCCTCTCTGATCTGAATATCTGATTTCATTGTATTTTTCCTTAAATGTGATTTAAACGAAAAGGCGGAGGTGATCCGCCCTTTCAACCTTATTGCAAACCATCTGAATGAATAAGGTAAACCTAAACCCTCTCTATGAATGGCAATTCTTAAGACACGGCTACCTTGTGTGCGGGCTTCACCGGCGTTTCTTTTGCTTTTGGTATCGACACCCTGAGAACACCGTTCTCATATTTGGCGTCGATGTTTCCTTCCCTGACATTTTCAGGCAAGGTAAATGAGCGGCTGAAAGAATTGAACGAATATTCCCTTCTCGAATACTCTCCGTCCTTTTCTTTTTTCTCCTCTTCCTTCTCCGCGCTGATCGTCAAAACGTGGTTATCAACCTCGACGTTGAAATCCTTGCGCTCAAGTCCCGGAGCGGCAAGTTCAACCTTGTACTCCTTCGGAGTTTCAGTGACGTTTGCAGTCGGAACATTAATGCCCAAACGAGACGGCAAAAATCCGTTATCGAGATCAAAGAATTCCTTATCGATCAGGGATGTTCCGAAGAAGTCGGAAAGCAGCGAAGGAAGACCTCCGTTTTTTCTAAGTGTTAAGCTCATAAATACCTCCGTGTTTTATTTTTATTTCAAATCTAGGTTCGATCCCGACCCTTAACGATGACCGCGATCAGCTATGAAGAAGATTTTTATCGTCGCCTTGCCTCATGACGTTCGTCGCTCCCGACAATGACAATCATCATGCGCCTTTCACCGGGTCAACGATAAATTGCGCAATGCAAGAAATGGGAGGCATTAAAGGATTGACGCCTGGCCAGGTAGTGGAAGCAAGAAACGTGTACGGCTGGAACAGGATCGACATCAGGAAAAGAAATCCATTCATCCAATCGGTGATGAGGGGACTCAAAGAGCCTATGCTGATCCTGCTCATCGTGGCCTCAACATTATATTTTGTTACAAACGCCTATGCTGAAGGGATCTTTATGGTCGCTGCTGTCCTTGCGGTATTTTTTATCTCTTTATATCAGGAATCGCGAAGCAGGAAAGCACTCGAAGCGTTGAAGGCCTATTCGCAACCGAAAGCGAAAGTGATCAGGGAGGGGATTGTGATACACGTGCCCACCGAAGAAATAGTGCCAGGCGATCATTTTATCGTGGAGGAGGGCGTGATCATTCCTGCTGATGGACTGATTATCCGGGCGAACGATTTTTCCGTGAATGAGTCCATCCTCACGGGAGAGTCACTCCCTGTAAGTAAATCGGGCCTGGCGGGCAGCTCTGTCTTTCAGGGAACACTCGTGTCATCCGGGCTCGCGATCTGCAAGGCAACGGCAACCGGCATACAAACAAAAGTAGGTCAGATCGGAAGAAGCCTGGAGCAAATACAGGAACAAAAGTCACCGCTTCAAATACAGATAGAAGATTTCGTTCACAAAATGGCCATGGCAGGCTTCGTGATCTTCATCATCATTTGGGTCGTCAATTACATGAACACTTTTTCCGTATTGGACAGCTTGCTCAAGGCGCTTACACTGGCAATGAGCATTCTGCCCGAAGAAATTCCCGTTGCCTTCGCAACATTCATGGCGTTGGGTGCGTGGCGATTGATCCAACTCGGCATAATCGTCAAGCAAACAAAAACCGTCGAGACCCTCGGCAGCGCTACGGTGATCTGCGTCGACAAGACCGGAACGCTCACAAAAAACGAAATGGAACTGATCAGTGTCTATGACTTTGCGTCCGATACGATCTACGGACGCGCCGACTTCGATAAGGCAAAGTCCGTTATAGCGACGGCAATGTGGGCAAGCGAGCCGATCCCTTTTGACCCGATGGAAAAAGCGCTGCACAAGGTATATGCCGCGACACACACGATTGACGAACGCCTGACCCACACGATGGTCCATGAATATCCGCTCGGAGGCATTCCACCCATCATGACACATGTTTTCATGGATGAACAAGGGAAAAAGGTCATTGCAGCCAAGGGGGCGCCGGAGGCATTTTTAAAAGTATGCGAGTTGAGCCCCGTACAAAAACAATCGATCAGTGATGCTCTCGACAAACTGGCGTCTCAGGGCTTCCGGGTACTTGGCGTTGCCGATGTTGAGGAGAGCAATGTAACGCTTCCGCAAAAACAATACGACTTTAATTTTGCCTTCAAGGGCCTGGTAGCATTTTACGATCCTCCGAAAGAAAATATCGCGAATGTCCTGCAAAGCTTCTATAACGCAGGGCTGTCGGTGAAGCTTATTACCGGCGACAATACGCTGACAACACAAACGATCGCACGAAAGATCAACTTCAGGAACAGCGACAGATTTACAACAGGGGAAAAGGTGATGTCACTATCCGACGACGATCTCCTCCAAACCGTTAACGGTACCGACGTCTTCACACGAATGTTTCCGGAGGCAAAGCTCAAAGTGATCGAAGCACTCAAACGGAATAATCACATTGTGGCCATGACCGGAGATGGGGTTAACGATGCACCCGCCCTGAAAGCAGCGCATATTGGAATAGCGATGGGTTCGAAGGGCTCCGAAGTGGCAAAAGAGGCTTCGGCCCTCGTGCTTTCGAAAGATGACCTCAGCGGAATGGTACAGGCGATCTCTGCGGGAAGAAAGATCTATAGCAATTTGAAAAAGGCCATCCAATATATCATCTCGGTACACATTCCGACCATACTCATCGTATTTCTTCCGCTGGTGCTCGGATGGGCGTATCCGGCTGTCTTCACGCCGGTACATATTATTTTCCTCGAGTTGATCATGGGACCAACCTGCTCGATCATTTATGAAAATGAACCTGTCGAAAAAAATATCATGAGCGAAAAACCGAGAACGTTCACAAAGACCTTTTTCAGAATGCACGAGCTGGCCATCAGCGTCGTCCAGGGACTTGTTATCACTGCCGGCTTGATATTTATTTATTGGAGTGCTGCATCAACAGACAGTGCGCTCCCGGTAATTACCTCCATGATCTTTGTTACGCTGATAACTTCCAATATCTTTCTTACGCTGGCCAACCGATCGTTCCATTATTCCATGCTTACAACCTTCAGGTATAAAAACGCGCTGATGCCTATGGTGATCGCCATAACCATCTCCATAACGACGTTGATCTTTCTAATCGCGCCGCTGAGATCTTTTTTTCATTTTGACATCCTTACCCCGCGGGAGTTGTTGAAGTGCATGATAACCGGGGCGGTCTCGGTACTATGGTTTGAAGTCTATAAATGGGGAAAACGTTTTATGGCTTACGCACGTACGTCGCGAAACCTCACGCAAGGCACCTGCTGATCACCTGCATCAACTCTTTTGTATCAAATGGCTTTCTGACATAACCATTCGCGCCCATATCCATGGCCAATTTCACTTCGCTTTTTTCGCCACTGGCGGTGACGTAGACAAACGGGATTGCGGCCGTCTCGGCATTGGCCTTAAGCTCACGAATCACTTCATAGCCATTCACTTCCGGCATCATGATGTCGCACAAAATAATGTCTGGCTTCACCTTGACTGCCATGGCGAGTCCCTGCCTGCCATTTTCGGCACTCACGACATTGTACCCTCCCAGCTCCAGGAGCTCGGCAGTGTTCTCACGGATCTCGAGATTATCTTCGATGATCAAGACTGTTTTCATAAACCGGAAATTTTCAAATCTTACTTTGGAAGCCTGATGGTAAACGTAGTTCCCTCACCTGGCTTGCTGACAAACGAAACCTCTCCAGCCATTAATTCCACGTACCTTTTCACGATCGTCAATCCCAAACCAGTGCCCTGAATGTTGCCCGTGTTCTTCGCTCGGAAGAATTTATTGTACATAAATTTTTGTTCTTCCTCCGGAATGCCGATGCCTTGATCGCAAACAGAAACGACAACATGCCGTTCATCAACATGTGATGACACACTCACCGGTGATTCTTCGGGTGAGTACTTTATCGAATTCGACAACAGGTTCACAAGAATATACCTCAACTTTTTCTGGTCAAGCGTCACTTCGCTTTTGCCATTATGTATGATCGTCACCTGCTGACCTGTTTTCCTGATCGTCTGAACATCCTCGACAACTTCATTCATAAATTCTACCATATCGAACGTTTCCCGCTCCACTTCTACCTTGCCTTGCTCGAGCTTATCGAGTGACAGGAAGTCGTTCAGAATGCTCGTAAGGTTATTGACAGAGGATTTTATTCGTGCCAGATGTTTTTTGACCCGCTCATCCCCATCGGCCGCCCCATACCCTTCAATGAGTGTAGTGCTCGACAAAACAATACTCAGCGGAGTCCGGAACTCGTGCGATGCCATCGAGACAAAGCGTGACTTCATCTCATTCATCTCCTTCTCACGATCCAGCGCGTCATACAGCTCGGTTGTTCTGATCCGCACCAGCTCCTCGAGCTGATCTTTTGCCATCTTCTGGTCGTGGATGTCATTACAGGATCCGATGTATCCGGTGAAGGTGTCGTCGACATAAGTGGGCTTTCCAACATCCTGGATCCAGCGGTATTGACCGTCGGCACGACGCAGTCTGTACTCCATGGTGAATGACTGCCGTGCATCGAAAGCTTCATGGTAGACCGCAAGGCATTTTTCAAGATCGTCGGGATGAACACCGGT
The DNA here is from genome assembly GCA_966095595.1 of uncultured Chryseosolibacter sp. Taxonomy (GTDB): domain Bacteria; phylum Bacteroidota; class Bacteroidia; order Cytophagales; family Cyclobacteriaceae; genus Chryseosolibacter. The sequence continues at coordinate 4,905 of CBHTUB010000085.1, forward strand.
TGACCAACCTGATCCAAGCTCGTCGCCAATTTTTCGCCCCGTAAAATTGAGCCACGTGTTGTTGAAATACGTGCAGTTTTTGTCTGTACCCGAAACCCAGATCATCACCGGAGAATTATCGGCCATGTTCCTGAACCAGGCTTCACGCTCGGCGACAAGTTTTTTGGCTTTGACCTGATCGGTGATGTCCGTGACAAACGCAACGGCGAGCAGCTCTCCTTCCAGCTCATAGTGACCAAGGCTGATCGCCACGGGGAAAACCTCTCCATTTTTTTTCCGCGCATATAGCTCCATCCCGAGTCCCATGGGACGCGCTTTCGGCTTTTCAAAATATCCTTTGCGATGATGGGTGTGGCGGGAACGCAAGTCCTCTGGTATCAGGACCTCAATACGTTGTCCTATCAGTTCGGCAGGCTGATATCCAAAGAGTGTCTCGGCACACGGATTTGCCAACTCAATGCTCCCATGGGCATCGATCACCAGAATACTGATGGTAGCGCACTCAAAGAGAACACGGAAACCAGCCTCATTTTCCAGGGAAATGGTCTTTTGTTCCAATCTTGCTGTGTGTTTCTTTTTAACTAATGTAGCAAAAAAACCATCGTAAAAGGCGTGCCCGGACAGAAAATAAACGATCCGGACGCCAGACGATCGGATCTTCCGATCGCCCGAAATGACCACAGTCTTCGCGATGTATGACGTAACTCATATCGTCTGAAAGGATAAAAACTCAATTTGCCTTCATATAAAACGAAATACTATGGTAAAGCTCGAACTAAAAGGTGACTGGAATGTCATCAAAGGCAAGCTCAAGCAGCAATTTGGAAACCTTACCGATCAGGACCTCTTGTTCATTAAAGGAAAGGAAGAGGAACTTATCGGACGCCTTCAGCAAAAGCTCGGAAAGAGCAAACAGGAGTTGAGGGACATGTTGGCGAAACTTTAATTGATCATGAACTCACGGTATCTCTTACAGGCAGCTGTGGCGGCAATGCTGGTCATCAATCATCAACAGACACTGGCCCAATCCGATACTCCTTATCCGCAGTCAAAGGGTATTGCCATTGCTGTTACAGCAGGTCATTACGAGTACGACCCGGCCGTGGGCGTCGAACTTTCATCTCCGCCGATGCTGTCGGCCAATGTTAGGCTTCGTATGAAGATGAATTGTACGTGGCTCGAGCAATACAAAACCACATCTGATCACTGGGCAACCTTCAACACGTACTGGGCAGGAATAGTTTACAACGTGCGCGTGGGTGATCGGGCAAAATTCTTTGTTGAAGGGGGGTCTTACAATATTTCCCCGAATACCATTTTCTCCAGCAAAAAGCTCCACCGCGGCTACTATGGAGCCATGGGTGTCGAATTATTTGTGGTGCCTAACCACCGCGAAAACTTGTGCTATTTCTTCTCGGGCGGTTTTGCGTCCGCGCACGCACATGCCGACAAGCTCGAAGGCAATCCGCGATACGGAAGCGGAATGACTTTTACAAACGGGCTGAGGTACTACCTTAGCAGGTAAGTCGGCCATAGATCCCACGTCAACCCAGGTCAAACAGATCTGATCGCTTTCCTCCGACCGATCATTATTTGAGTGATGACGATCAACATGGGGCTGGCAATGATCAGGATGTATATAAAGAAATGGTCATCGTGAATTCCGGCGTATTCTTCATGGGCAGAATCGCCGTGACTTTCGGAGTGCTTTTCGGCCACCGAACCAGCTGCCGGATGATGATCATGCATGGCGGGGTGTTCTGCAGCATCGTAGAGCGCTTCGACATAATGCATTAAGGCCACATACCTTGCAACATATATTCGTCCGGCTGCCACGTCGTCGATCCGGTAATCTTTACTCTCCATAGCCAAAGAGAACTTCTCGCCCACTCCACTCGCCATTGCGTCGTTAAGCATCAACAAGACAACATTGACAGACCCATCTTTCAGGGCACGCTCCACTGCTGCAATCGGTTTTGCAACATCGGTTGAATCCTTTAAGCCTGTATAAGGTTCGCCTTCCCCGGCGCGGTGGATCCTTACCAATGTTTCAAAGAAGTAGGCATCTGCCATCTGCCGTACAAGCGGGCTTAACCCTCTTACCTCGACAGTTTTTTGAAAAGCAGTCCTGATCGCTTCTTCATCACTTTTCTGTACCCAGATCAGGACCAGGTTCACATTGTTGGTCCTGAGCGCCTCCCTGGCGGCTTTTACGACCGGACCATTCATTGTATCGCAATGAGCAAATGATGAGGCAATGCCGACACCAATGCTCACGAATATTGTGATCAAAGCTTTCATGGATACATCCTGTCAATCGACATAAGGTGACTCAACCACAATGTTATTCTCCACCGCTTTTATACCCGGCGATGACCACGCAACGTTTTCCGCATCTTTCTTTTCAACCCATGACCGAACCCTGCCGGTCAACACGACGCGCTGCCCCCTGATATCGACACCGATATTGGTAGCATCCAATGTTGCATTGCGATGAAAGGCAGCGCTGATCTGCTCCCTCACCGATCTTGCATCACATGGCTCGTCCGACAATTGAATGTTATTGTTCACATGCCTGACGCCATTGACATTTTTAATATAGTCTTCGACAGCTTGCCGCTGATAATGCCACTTTAATGTTCCGTCAAGCGTAACAACGCCATCATCTACCTTTACATCGACGCTTTCAGAATTAACGTTAGACAAATGCCCCAATGCCGCCCTGATGGCCTCAGCGATGGCGGTGTCGTCAAGCCTGTTCTTTACGCCGAGCGTTACCTCCAGGTCGACAGCCACGAAGCTTACACCATCGACGCGTTGTGCCGCGGCTTCAGCAGCATGTTTCTGTATGTAGGTATCTACTTTTCCGGATAAGGTGATCACGCCATCCTTCGAGGCGACGCCTATCTGCGAGGCTACGGCGGATAGAAGAGGATCCCATTTCACTTCTTCCATCACATCTTCCCTGAGTTGCAAGTCGTTTTTCATAAAATTGATGTTTGAATTATAGATCACTGATCAATGTATCGGTATACAATCGCGCGGAAATAGGTCTGTCCCTGGCATAGATATCATTGTAGATATTCAGTCCTCCTCCGACAAAATCGGCAGTGAAGTACCTGACGTGTATCGCTATCGGCTTCTTAAGCTGCACGGTATGACGTGATTCCTCCTTTAAAAAACGGTCAACATACTTCGATCTCTTCTCAAGACTGCCAGTCACCAGGTAGTGCGACAGCTCGACTGCCTTCTCCATCCGGATACATCCATGACTGAATGCACGAACGCGATGTCGAAACAGCCTCTTCGCATTGGTATCGTGAAGGAAAACGGCATATGGATTATCGAATACAAACTTTATCACGCCCAGCGCATTCTCCGTACCCTCCCGCTGACGAAGGCGCACAGGGAAGTAATTTTCATTGAACTTTTTCCAGTCCACACTGTCCGCGTCGACTATATTTCCGTGCCTGTCGATGACATCGAAATTATTGCGTTCAATGAACGAAGTGTTCTTCTGGATCACCGGCAAATATTCCTCTATAGCGATCTTACGCGGCACATGCCAGTAGGGATAGGTGATAAAGCATTCAATGACGCTCGACAATTCCGGAGTCTGCTTTTCAGGAGTACCAACGATCACCTTTGATTCGATGATCACGGAATCATTGCGAACGACGTAGAGCATAAACGCCGGGATATTGATCAAAATATAGGTATCTCCGAAACTGGCTTTCTCCGATCTCCAACGTTCGAGGTTAACGTCAATGGTTCTCAATTTCGAGATCAGGTGATCATCTATGGAAATCGAATTTGACAGTATCGCTTCCCTTTGCTGTTCAGGCAATGAGTCGATCAACAATTGCAACCCATGCTTCAACGATCTGTAACCAGGCAACGAATTTTCGAGAGCGGTTAAGTTATTGATCACTCCACCTTCGATAGACGCCTTTTCCAATAGGGCAACACATATTGAATCCGACCGGGGCGTGGAAGGCGCACTCTTGCCGAGCCAGATATGTCTGATCATCGAGATGTACGCATCCGTCAGCAGGGCCTCATACCGAAAGATATCTTCCATCGAAGCCAGCTGATCGGCCGGGGCTTTGATCTCCGACAGGTGATAGCTATCCGGAAGCAGTCCGTAATACCTGATGTTTCCAATGAAAGCAATAACCGAGTCAGCCTGGATGGTCGTTCTCTGATTGGAAGTCCAGAACAAACGTTCCTGCCTGCGGGAATAGAATTTCCTGATCGGGTTGACGGCTAAACCTTTATATGCACTATGCTGCGAATCCGAAGGCATATGAGATGCCACGGGGGGAGAGAGCGTCGCATTGTGAACAGACCTGTCCTGTATGGGAGCAATCGCCTGCCCGGACATATGGCGGCACCCAACGCCGGTGATTGCAAGCAACAAGGCAATAATGGGCAACGTGGAAAAGTGATCTCTATCTCGCATTTGCAAATGGAATCTGCGGACAAGTTCTACACGCAGGTCCCGGCAAACCATGACGACAATCACCCGGCAACATGATTGCCATCATTCTGTCGTTATAGGATCGGGTGTAGCTTACATTGAAGTAGCAATAGTTCCAAACCATGAAAAAGATCCTCGTTCCGACCGATTTTTCCGCTCCGTCCAAAGCATCCTTCAAATTTGCGATCGACCTGGCATCAAAAGCCAATGCAGAGGTGCATGTTGTTCACATGAACGAGTTGCCACTTCTGCCGGAGACAACTTTCGGAATTCAACCCTATTCACTGGATCCTCAGGTGTTGACAAGAGCGATCGAAGCGGCGAACAGGGCGTTTGAGAATATGAAGAAAGAATATGCATCCAACGTTCAGGTCTATTTTCAGACGATCAACGATTACGTTGTGCCGGGGATGCGTGTGTATATCGAAGACAATAATGTCGACCTCGTGGTGATGAGCACTCATGGCGCAAGCGACCTTGAAGAATTCTTCATCGGGTCGACAGCCGAAAAAATAGCAAGATTCTCGCCGGTTCCGGTGATCTCCATACCAAAAGAGATCAGGCTTGACACCATCAGGAATATCGTCTTCCCGACCACGCTCGAGCTCGATCAGAACGATTTAATGAAGGATCTCAAGGAGTTCCAACGACTCCTGAATGCGAAGCTTCACGTATTGCTGATCAATACACCGCTCCATTTTTATGATGATCACGAGGCCCACCAACGTCTCGAGCGCTTCGCAAAATATTACGACCTCCATGATTTCACCTTGAACTTTCGAAATCACCGGTATGAGCGTAGCGGAGTCCTTGAGTTCATGAACGAGATAAAGGGCGACATGATCGCCATGGCAACACATGGCAGAACAGGTTTCGCACATTTCTTCAAGGGCAGTATTGCAGAAGGAGTATTGAACAGGATCGATCACCCAATATGGACATGGAATTTGAAAATGCACAAGGGACAACTTTCCCCATAAAGAATTTGAATATGCGCTTCTTTGATTATCTCAGGAACGGCGGGCCCAAAAAACCGAGTGAGATCCCGCAACCCGGGAAAGATCCCGAAACGATTCCCTCACAAGAACCGGAGCCTAATGTGTGGCCGCGCAAAGAGCCTGAGATCCAACCCGGCAGGGAACCATTGACAACACCACCAACGGCGCCGCCGGACGTTCCGAAACCACCCGACTCCTATTCCATCGCCTGAAGTTGTCAGTCAACTTTTTTCCGTTCCTCAATTTGCTTCCGGATGGATTCTGGCATTTCCCGGCATGCACACGCCTTCGCATGGGCTATATGCCATTGGATCCGTTGTTCCATAGTCGGCTTTACCGGCATCGGATGGGCCAGATGCCATTCCTTATTCAGTTTTTGCGCCATAGTAAAAATGTAACGGTAATATAATTGTAACGGTTGCGCCTACTTTCCATCATCCACGCCCAGGATCATCGAAGCAGTCTTCCACCTGGGATTATGATCCGCGATCAGCTTGGCGATGCCAACAAATGGCACGAAGAGTATCATTCCGGCCACGCCCCACAATATACCTCCCGCAAATATCGCCAACAACATCACCAATGTGTTCACATTCAACCTGCTGCTAACCGCCAAAGGAAAAATAACGTTTGCCTCGAGGTATTGAACAAATGCAAAGATGCCGATGATGCCGATCGGATACCAGATCGAATCATACGTGATCCAGGCCATCGTAATCGGAAGCAAAGAACCCACGATAATGCCCACATATGGAATAAAGGTAAGTATCGACGCAATGAAGCCGAAGAGTATCGCATGGGGCACACCGAGTATCAGCAAGCCAACGCTGTTCAGGGTTCCTACGATCAGATAAACAACCGCCATTCCCTTGATGAAATTATAATAGGCCTTTATGGTTAGGGACATGATCTCTCTTAAACCTTCCTGTCTTTCATGAGGAAATAAACGCACAAGAATTTTCATCCAGTACCTGCGATAATACAGAATAAGAATTGCGTACACCGGAATGAGCACGAGCAAAACAAGCGAAAATGCCGAGGCTGAAATGGTGGAGCTGATCACCTGCAGAAGATTTCCTCCTGATTGATCCGATAACCGGTTGATGAAATCCTTCTGATCGTCAGGCGGAATATTGAACACACTTGTCAGGAACTTGCTCAGTTCATCGATCGACTGACCGAGCTTTACCTGAAGATTCGGCCATTCATCAAGAAATGAAACGAATTGGCTGACGAGAAGTGCCACGATTGTCAGTCCCAGCAAGATCAACAACGAAATGGAAATGACGATAGCGCTCAATCGGCCGACGCCCTTTCCCTCGAGCCAGCGGCAAACAGGATAAAGCACAAAACTAATGAGCAACGCAAAGCTCAACGGGATGAAAAGGTCCTGGCCAAAATAGAGAATGACCGATCCGAATACTACGAATTGTATCCATCGCAGCACGCCAGGCTCATTTCCGATGATTGAAGGATGTATGATGTCTTTCATCTTAAAGAGCAATGGATTCACGTGATTGGAGCAGTCTCTGCACCTCATCAAAATGTTTGTTGCGTACTTTTTTATCTTCTCTGAATATCTGGACAATGTCCCGGCCGGTTCTGGATATCCGTTGCTTCAGCTCAGGGGTAAAGACTTCCGGATGCGCCTTGAAGAATTTCTCGAATTCACGGAAAGCGTCTTCAGCGGTAGCCTTCGTGCCTTGAAGAGAGTCCATTGTCATCAGTATACAATGCGCTTCTTCGGAAGTGGAGCCTTCGACGGCATTTGCTTGCCCCGGGAGCCAATCGTTTGCAATCAGAAGCTTAAGCTCGCCAACCTCCAGCGGGTTCACGTGTTGATCCGCAGCAATGGCATAAAACACATTGCCGATTTGTTCAAAAATATCACGATTATCGATCTTCATAATTTTAGTTTTTATTTTCATACAGTTGCAGCCACCCGCGACGTGCTGGTTTCAGCTTCGCTGATATTTTGTATACCACGAATAATGGCATCGGGGTTGAAGGAAACCGAATCGATTCCACACGACACGAGAAACTGCGCGAAGTCGGGATAGTCACTGGGTGCCTGACCGCAAAGACCAACCTTAACGCCATTTTCGTGTGCCACCCGGATCAGATTATGTATCAACATTTTTACCGATTCGTTGTTCTCGTCGAACAGATTGCTTACGATGGCAGAATCCCGGTCGACGCCCAGCGTCAATTGTGTGAGGTCATTGGATCCGATAGAAAAACCGTCGAACAGCTGCGCAAATTTCTTCGCCAGTAATATATTGCTCGGAATTTCCGCCATCACATAAACCTCCAGACCATTTTGTTTCCGCTTCAGGCCGAACGCTTCCATGGTCTGCAAAACCCTCTCTCCCTCCGACACAGTGCGGCAGAACGGGATCATGACCTTTACGTTGGTGAGCATCATTGCCTCCCTGACCTTTTTTACAGCTGCGCACTCCAGCCCAAACCCTTCCTTGTATCGTTCGTTGTAATATCTGCTTGCACCGCGGAATCCCAACATCGGATTCTCTTCTTCGGGCTCAAACGCTTTACCGCCCAACAGTCGGGCATATTCATTAGTTTTGAAATCGCTCATGCGCACAATGACATCTTTAGGGTAAAAAGCTGCAGCTACCAGGCCAATCGACTCAGCGAGCTTGTCAACAAAGAATTGCCTTTTATCCGCATAGTGTCTTGTCAGTGCCTCGATCTGCTTTTTATCGGAATCCATCGGAAGATCGTCGAACTTCACGAGCGCCATCGGATGTACCTGAATGGTATTGCTGATCGCGAATTCCATTCTCATAAGTCCCACGCCCTTGTTTGGATAGGAAGAATAAAGAAGTGCCTTCAACGGATCGGCGAGAATGAACATCGGATGGGTTTTCGTATTGGCCACCGCCCGTAATTCGATATCCTTCTCTTTCCAGGCCAGGCGACCATTATAAATAAGTCCTTCGTCGCCGCCCGCGCACGACACCGTGATCTCCTGACCGTCTACAAGTTTTTTGGTAGCATCTATGGTCCCCACAACCGCCGGAATCCCAAGCTCGCGCGCAATGATCGAAGCATGACTGGTTCGTCCGCCCTTGTTCGTCACGATGCACACCGCTTTCTTCAACAAAGCGTTCCAGTCGGGGTTCGTGATGTCGGCAACAATGATATCTCCCTGTCTAACCTTCGCACCGTCGGCCAGCGAATTGACTATACTGACCTTTCCACTCACGATCGACCGGCCAACAGCTTTTCCCGCCAGAATGGGAGTTCCTTTGGATTCAAGATGATATTCCTTCAGGACCAGGCTCCGGCGATGTGCATGCACCGTTTCGGGGCGCGCCTGCACGATGTAGATTTTCTCCGTAGCCCCGTCTTTCGCCCATTCGATATCCATCGGCAACTTGTAGTGCCTCTCAATTTCGAGCGACCACCTTCCGAGTAATTTCACTTCTTCGTCAGACAAAACAAATTGATCGCGAAGCGCCTGCTTCGTAGTCTGCCAGGTTGTACTTTTACCTGCATCCCCGTAAACCAACATCTGTTCCTTACTCCCCAGGCTGCGGTAAACAATAGGCTCACCGTTGCTGTCGATCGCTTTCTTGAAAAGATAAAACTCGTCCGTATTCACAGCACCCTGAACAACACTCTCTCCAAGACCCCACGCACCCGTTAGATAGATCACGTTTTCGTTTCCATTTTCCGGTTCAATAGTGAAGATCACGCCAGCACTGCCAAGATCCGAACGCACCATAAGCTGAACACCCACGGACAAGCCGACCTGTATATCCGAAAAACCATTGTCTATCCGGTACTTGATCGCACGATCGTTGAACAGCGAAGCATAGCACTGCCTGATCGACCGGATGACATTATCGGCACCGTTCACATTCAAATATGACTCATGCTGACCTGCAAAGCTTGCCTCAGGCGAATCCTCAGCCGTCGCGCTACTCCTCACTGCTACGGAATGGCTCAAACCTTTTTCCATTAACCTGTTATACGCCTCCCTCACGGCTTTCACAACATCGTCCGGCAAGTTGCCTGATAACATGATCTCCCGGCATTTCTTACCAATCTCCGGGAGATTGGACAAAGATTGCCTGTCAAGCCGGTTGAGCGTATCCTCCAGTAAAGGCGACAAGTTATTGAAGGCAAGGAATTCATAGTAAGCATCAACTGTGATGGCAAACCCGTCGGGCACCTGAATGCCAAGGGCAGAAAGCGTTGTGATCATCTCGCCCAGGGAAGCATTCTTACCTCCTACCTTCGAAACATCCCTGACGGAAAGTTTGCTGAATGGAATTATGTAGTGTCGCATTTGGCTCCGCGCTTTTCAGAGACTGCGGTAAGCAAACCTACGATGCTTCCGCGCGGGAGACGATGACCCATATCATCATCCCTGGTGATTAAAGTCAGCGTTTACAATCCCGGTTCGGGCGCGGAAACCGAATGGAACAGCTCGATAATGGGAAGACGCCTGCCAAAATCCAGCTCCCACTTCAATAAAACAATGTTGGCAGCAACGCCAAGGGAAAGCATGACACATAAGTAGACAGGCAACAGCTTTCTTGAGAAGATACCCACAACGGCGAGTATAGCCGGAATAAGAAGAACCGATTTCGGAAGAATTGGAAATATCAGGAAACCGATCAGTCCCACGTATAGACTGACCAGATGCGCTGCAATGAACATTTTCCATTGATATTCTTCATTCCTGAGCAAAGCCGCAACAGCAAAGAGGATATAGGTACAAAGCGGCAGGAGGATATGAAGACCGATAATGCCAAACCCCCAGGGTCCGCCATGTTGTAGATAGGACCTGATGCTCAAAGGTATGGAAACTGAAAACGTAAAAACGATCAGCCCGATCGCCAGTATCCTGTTCGCAAGGATCCATTTGCCGTGCACATCAGAGAAGGCCATTCTCCCTGAATGCTTTATTTTCATCACCTGTGACATACGAGAATATTTTGATTACATCGTTGTTTTCGCTCCGTACAAGATAATAGTTGGCAAAAGTGATCTCGCCATTCCTGGCTCCGAGCTCATATACGCACCTCCACTGGATCTTCACCAACGCATGCATATCGTCCAGCACCTGTACTTCCTGCGACATGATCATCATCGACCGGACGCCGATGTTCCGATAGGAGATTATACCATCGCGGATTGCAGCTTCAAACCGATCGTCATTATGCCCAGCCAGAATACCGTTCGGATCTGCACCTATAAAATGTTCTGCAAACGCCTGACACAGTCCACGCGCATCGATCGGATCGCTAAACAAGGCATTGTT
>CBHTUB010000086.1:0-15483 GCA_966095595.1 uncultured Chryseosolibacter sp.
TAGTCCATCGTTTTTTCATGCAGGCGCTCGCTCAACACCTCTTTTATACTGTTCTTCAATTTCCAGTTGTCGAGGTCGAGCATGGAATTGATCTGGTTGATCTCCTGCGATTGCCTGGCCAGCTTCTGGTTACTCTCCTCCAACTCAGCATTTTTCTGGTTAAGCTCCACCGTTCGCTCCGTTACCTTTTGCTCGAGCTCCCGCGTTACCTTGTCCTTTAGCTGCATGTTCACCTCGTGCTGATGGATGATCCGCTTCAGGGCGCGGTCACGCATATCTTTCAGGATCCGGATCCTGTCTCCGAGCGCGAACGTCAGGAAGAGCATTTCGAGCGCAAAGCTGAAGTGCAGGCTGTAATGTGATTGGGTAGTAAATGGCAGGACGTCAAAATACACCAGCGTCCGCATGAAAAATCCGATGAACAGGATCCCGTAGGCAATGACGAAAAACCTCGCCGGCCGGTACCCCCTCTGCCAGGCGCTGATGCCTGTATAAAATATGAGTGAGAGCGGCACGATGTCCATTGTGCGGTACGGCAGATATTCAGGAAAGAACAGAACTTCAGCCAGGAAAACCGCCGAGCGTATATATATCATTCCCAACAATAACCGGTCTTGCCGCGGAGCGTTCGCGCGCGTTGACAAAAATCTTCTGGTAAAGATCAGCGCCCACAAGATCACCGAATAAAGCGCGACCCCCGTTGCATAGTTATTCCACTCCGGATGCCCGGGCCATAAATACTGAAAGGCGATGCCGTCATAGCTCATCGCGTACGCCGCAACGCTTAGTATATACATTATATAATAGATGTTCTTGATCTCGCGGATGGCGCTGAAGACAAGAAAATTGTACAACGTGATGATGAGGATCATCCCGTAGAACGTGCCGAACAGGAAATATTCATTGAGCGCGTAATAAATAAAGCGGTTGATGGACCTGAGCGCTATGCGGATATCGGCGAAGTCATGCGAGCGGATCTTGAAGTAGTAGTACATCACCGTGTCCGACTTCATGTGGAGCGTAACCTCGAAATTCTTGTGCATGAACATACGTTTATCGAACGGTTGACTGTCGCCCATGTAGACCTTGTCGTACTTGCCATGCTCGTTCGGTATGTATGCTTCGATGTGATCGATCGTCTGATCGTAAAATTCAAGCAACCAGATCTTTTTTGTATTTCTTGTGTGACAGATCGGAAGCCTGATCCAGTAACCTGCATTTGGAATGAAGTCGCTGTTCTGGTAGCTGGTATGCTGATAAAATTGTTTTGAGCGATCGGGCGAGGAAATCTCCTCGAAGGTCATGGTGTTGGTGGTGTCGGTCAGGTAGGTAAGCTCGAACGGCATGAAGTTACGTTCGTTCACTTCATCGTTGATGACTACGGCCTGATCTGCGCGGGTATGTTGCGCAGCCGCAGGGAACGAGGTTAATGAAGTAATGTATGATAGAATGATCCAAAGCCGCTTCATACCGATGACACTGTTTGTTAAAGGTACGAAAAGAGCAGACAATTATTTAAATCAGCCAGGGATGGCACATCGAATGGAATTTTTATGTGCCATCGGTCGAGATTATGTTTAGGTGCGATCGAGAATTTACATGCCTCCGAAATTTGGAAGTTTACACCAGCTTGGTTCGCAGCGTGCCGATGCTGACGTGGTAAATTTATTTTCTCCTTAGCGTAGAGCTTAAAATCAAGAAAGTCAGGACGAACATGACAAGTTGTATGTTAACTATTTTATTCATCCGAACTGATGTACCGAAGGTTTTAACGTAATAGTCTACACTTGATCTGATCGTGGCGTAGGCATTCCTTCCCATATGGAAGAGGGGCACCGCTTCAAATAATTCAGGGGTTAGGCGAGTAGCAGAGCAAAATCTTTTACACAGCCGAAGCTACCCCGCTGCGGGTTGTTACGCCCTTCCACGAAGCAACATAACTGACTATCAGTTATCGGTCATGGGCGTAATGCGTGAATATTTTTGTCTCGAAGTTATAAAGTATTAAGTGATTCGAGTAGCAGCCGATTAGGTAAAAACTGCGGCCATTATGAAATTTCAAATAAAAGCCTTCCAAAATAAAACTTTGTTTCAATGCTATTGGATCGCCCAATAGTTCTCCACTTTCCCAAGTCCAAACTCCTTCTACCCGGCTTCGCATTAAAAAAAAGCGATCTATGGCTAAAACACAAATCATCAATAAGAAGAGAACAATCAACTTAAAAAGGCGTTGTTTCATGATCTCTTACATTGAATTTACGTTAAATATTTTATAGGCAGTCTCAAAGTCAACGAAGCAACGAATCTCAATAAATCGCACCACTCCTAGTCATCCTTAAATTATTACGCCTCTCAGCTCCTAAGGAGTGAAATTGAATTCAAGTGGTATGTAGCCTTCCTTAGTGAACCTCAATGAATAGGGGACTTGCCCTAGGTTGCTTAGCGCAACGCTACCGTCATTTTCAACTTTTCCTCGTCTGATTAACCGTCCGCCTTTTAGTAAGCGAAACCTAACATTCTCGCAGGCACTTTGATCGTCACCCTCTGTACATTGGATCTTAACGAGATCCTATCGTCGCATGCCCATGGCAGCCAAAATTTAAAACCAGCAAAATTCCAAAGTATGCAACACCAGTTTTTGTTTTGTTTACCATAGTCCCGAGGATGGATTTTCATTTTATGGAATTCACTGTATTTCTGCCCCCTGTTGGCTTCTGTGATGGATATTCAGTAGTATTTATATTCAGCTCGCCTAGGAGCATCGTCAAATATAATTGTCCCAGCGGAACAGATGGAGGAATCTCTCATCAAAGACTCCCAAAAAGATTTAATTCACTTCTTCCTGAATATATTTTTCGTGGTCGTAAAACTTCCTAAGCTCTCGTCCACAAAAAGGGCAAAAATTAATTGTCATGGTTTTTTTACAATCGACAATCCGTCCAGAGTACCCTTCGGTTATAAGGAAACTTCGATTAATCGTCAATCCAGCTCGCTTGATCAATTCATCACTCAGTTCAACAATTCGAATGTTCAGTCCATATTCTTTTTCTCCAGAGTAAAAGAATTGAAATTTTTCGCAACAGAAATCCAGCATAGCCTTGTTATTTATACAAATGGTTTCGCGACCTTCATAGAAAGCTCCAATTTCGGTATACGCCGATCATTGTCAACCACCATTTTCGCGCATCCTCATAAACACCCTCATGATATGCATGTTAACCAGCACAACACGTCCATTATTGAGGATACCCGAGAGCGCAGCAATTCCCTGTTCGGTAAACGCCATGGGCGCATATTTGACGCTGCCCCAGCCTGGACTGCCAATTCTAGTTACCAGAGTCTCCACCTCGTCCTTACCCAACTCGAACACAAAATCTTCAGCAAACAGAGCGCTATTCTTTCGCACGGCTCTCCTGAGTTGGTTCACCTCCACGTGGTATAACTCCGCCAGATGCTGATCGACGATCACTTTCTGGCCCCTTATCAGGTGAATCTTATCGATGATCACGTCGTCGGAAAACGTATCGTTTTTTGTCATGGTGTTATTCTTCTATATAATCATGTGGTCGCATTCGAGGCACCACTTCAAGTTTCGATTTTTGTGATTCTGTTTTTATCGGCACTTGCCGTTTAAGATTTGGAGATCACAATTTGTGATCTCCAAATGAAGCGACAACATTTTTGTTTTGTAAATGCGTATGGTGGCTTTCTCGCGCGCTCAACTTGATGTTCCAATTTGGAATATCAAGTCGTTGAACTCATTTATCGCAAAATTCGATGCCATCTTTTCCTCCCTGAACACTACTCATGCTCTCTCACAACCAAATTCTTTCTCTTCCACTCTTCCAACTCCGCGCGACGCGCCTGCAATTCCTCCTCCGTGGGTTCGTAGTCGATGAGCTTTTCGATGTCGGGCTCGCCGGCGTTTACCCAGGCGGTGTACCAGAGGCTCGATATCATTTTTATCGCAGCACACATCCGGCGCTCTACCATGCCGTTCAGCCGTTCGTGGTATTGCTTCGAAAAATTCTGTGCATAGACTTTTATGGTCAGCTTACCTTTTGTCTCGAATGAATACTTGCCGTCGCCGATTTTTTCACTGAGAGCTTGCTCATATCTCAACACGGAGTCGAGCGCAAGATGTGAACCCTCCACAGCCTTCCAGGCGGCGAGCTGAACGTTTCGGATGTATTCAGCTTTGCCGATGAGCAGACTGTAGTCAGTGGAAAATAATTCGGGTAGTCTCGATTCCCATAAACCGTGAATACCGTCCTGACCGGTTAGTTGTCCGTTATAATTTTCAGTGGTGTGCAGCGGAACATGCGCATCCGCGACGTAGTGCCCGAGCTCGGCAGACAGGCGCAGGATCCGTTTTGGATCTCCTACCATGAACGCATTCTTGAGCTGAGCATAAACTTTCGCTATATGCCAGGGCAAGATGCCGTAGGCTTTCAAAGTGTCTTCGGAGTAGCATTTGACGGCATCGTCCCAAAAGCGGGGTACTTTATATAGAGCGCTGTCACCATAATGGTCGAGATCGAGATAATGTCGCGGTGCTTCGTCCGGAACAGAATAGCGCCGGCGGTCGGGGTTAACGGAAGCTTCGGTTATGTATTCGATGTTTTTCTTGTAGAACCCGAACATCGGGGGAGGCAGGGAGTAGATGGCATGGCGGTTTATTTTTTGGTGGCCGTAGAATCCCCACGTAAAAGATGATAAAAGGGCAGCCAGAACTGCCAGGCTGCAGGTCCCCGAGAGAGTTTTCATAGTGGCCGAAAAATAGCAAAATTGCCGCTGTTACAAACTCAGAAACTGCATTTCCTGTAAAATTTCGCACTTTTTCATAAAATTCCAGGAAAGACGAACAATGATTTTGCAAATATCCTGATTACCCTTACCTTTGCAGTCCTTATTTTCGAATAGAAGAACATGGCAAATCACAAGTCAGCAGAAAAGAGAATTCGTGCAAACGAGGCAAAGCGCGTAAGAAACCGCTATCAGCACAAGACTACCCGTACGGTTGTTAAGAAGCTCAGGACCACTACAGTTAAGTCTGAAGCAGAGGCTCTTTTGAAAGAAGTTTCTTCGATGATCGACAAGCTGGCGAAAAAGAACATTATCCATTGGAAAAAAGCTGCCAACCAGAAGTCAAAGCTGGCAAAAGCAGTTGGCAAGATCGGAAAGTAATCTGATCGCACCGATATATTGAAAAGCCCTGCCGAACGCGGGGCTTTTTTATTTGGGGTTGGCGTTTCTCTCTAAAGCTGGTATCTTCAACACGACTAAGAATCCTCTAAATGAAAGTTGAAGACATCAAAACTCTCAGCATCAAAAGCTGGTCGCCGGAAGATCGTCCCCGGGAGAAGCTCCTGAACAAAGGGACAGGCGCATTATCAGACGCCGAACTCATTGCAATCTTATTGGGTAGCGGAACGAACACACAGAGTGCAGTGGACGTTGCAAAAAAATTACTGCGCGGTGTGAACAACAATTTATTTGATCTTGCTCGTCTGTCGGTGCGGGATCTGATGAAATTCCGCGGGATCGGCGAAGCGCGGGCGATCGGGATAGTAGCAGCGCTCGAACTGGGTCGCCGGCGCAAGGAATTCGACATCGAAGAAAAACCGAAGATCGCAACGTCACGCGATGCCTACACGCTTCTCAATATGCAACTGGCCGATCTTCCTCACGAAGAATTCTGGATGCTTTCGCTCAATCGTGCCAACCGCGTAGTTCACAAACATCAGATCAGCCAGGGCGGAGTTGCCGGAACGGTTGTGGATCCGAAAATTATTTTCAAGTTGGCGCTGGAACAACTCGCAAGCGGCATTATTGTTGGCCACAATCATCCTTCCGGGAATCCCAATCCAAGCCATGCTGATGTCGAACTGACAAAAAAATTGAAAGAAGGCGGTCGTCTGCTCGAGGTTCAACTGCTCGATCACATTATCATCGCTGGTCAAAAGTATTTTAGTTTTGCCGATGAAGGGCTACTTTAGCCCCGATGAAAAGAAAGGCTAAAAGAAATGGCGACACATACTGGGTTTTTGGCTCTGTGGTGATACTGATCATCGTTTTCCTTTTTGTGAGGCCATTCTTCATTTCATCGGAAACATCACAGGTTCAAACAACCGGCAGTAAGCCAGCGGAGATCAAGCGACCGCCGAACCCTTTTGTTACAAGTCTGGTCCGCGAGTACGAAAATGAGATTCTCGGACTGCTGAAGAAGACCAACGCCCCCGGTGCCGCCATCGCCATCGTGAAAGATTCTACTGTTGTGTATATGCGCGGATTCGGTGTGAAAGCCGCCGGCACACGAGATTCCATCAATCTGCACACGGTGTTTCGGCTTGCATCGGTTTCAAAATGCTTTGCATCATTTCTTACGGGTACACTCGTAGAAGATGGGATCCTGGATTGGGACGATAAAGTTGTCTCTTACTTTCCAGGCTTCAGTCTGAAATCAAGTCAGTATACCAATCTGGTCGAAGAGGGGTTGGATCTGAAAACCCTGCTCGACCATCTGAAGAACGTCAACTCGTTTGCTGCACCCGGAAAAGAATACAGCTACCAGAACGTTGCGTATAGCGTGATCGGCGAAGTCATTCAAAGCGCCACGGGCAAATCATACGAACAGAAAATGAAGGAAGACGTTTTCACACCACTCGGGATGTCCGACGCATCAATGAACTTCAAGACACTGATGGCCAACAAAAATATTGCGCGGCCCCACCGGATCACCAAACGTCAATGGACGCCGACGCGCATCAACGATACATATTATAATGTAGCGCCTGCAGGAGGCATCAATGCGAGCATTTCCGATATGGCTCAGTGGATGAAAGCATTGCTCGGATATCGCGAAGACGTAATAAAACGGGCCACGCTGCGTCACCTCTTCTCTCCGGCAGTGGAAGCCCGATCGAAAAACAGGAACTATGCAAGAATGGAAAAAGGAAGCAAGTCTTATTATGGACTTGGATGGAGGATCCTCCACTATCCTTCTGACACGCTGATCTATCACGGCGGTTACGTCACCGGCTTCAGAAGTGAAGTGGCGCTGAATCCGGGAAAAGACATCGCCATTTGTATACTTGCCAACGCGCCAGGCGAGCTCGCGGATACAGCCATTCCCATATTCTTTCAGCTATTGAAAAAATACGAAGCGGAGATCTCTGACTGGGAAAACAAACAGCAGGCCCCACTATGATGCATTTGATGCCGGTGAAAGATCGGACTATTGTTTTAGCTTAGAGGCAAATTGATTAATCAGTTCAGATTACTCCCGATAATTATCGGGATTGGATTTTTACAGTAACGCACTAAGTCAGATTCAATATTATGAAATCGAAAAACATTGTTCTTATTCTCGTGATCGCCGTACTGATCGCAATTGTATTCTATTCACTGCAGGGAAGTCAGGATGATACGGCCTACATCGAGTCGATCAACAAGGAGCGAAGGGAGAAAGATCAGTTCATGAAGACGGCAAGCGAATCGCCAATCGTTGACAAAGACGCGTTTTCCGGACTGAAATATTTCGAACCGGACATGCGGTATCGGATCATCGCCGATCTCGTACCGGTAAAGAATCGTCAGGTTGTATTACTGCAGACAAATGATGGAAAGGAAGAACGTTATGTTGAATATGCCTACGCTGATTTTACTCTTGACGGAATAAAAAATCGCCTGCTCATTCTTGAAATGATCGACATGGGACCGTTCAGGGGGAAGTTATTTCTGGCGTTTGGCGACGAAACCAGCGCGATCGAAACCTACGGTTCCGGGCGATACCTCGATGTGAGCAAAGTACCGGGCGCGACAACGATCACACTTGATTTCAACAAAGCCTACAACCCATACTGTGCCTATAACAGCACATACTCGTGCCCACTGCCTCCCTCAGGAAATCTTTTGAAGGTTGCTATCAAGGCGGGAGAGAAAGCATACCATTAACCATAACAGCTACGAGGTTTGAGCTGCGGGCTTTGAGCTTTTTAAAGGGCTCGCTGCAGAGCTCAGGACTGGCAGCTTGTTGATTGATACAAACCTGTTATTTTTGAGGGTTTTATTTCAATCGAATGACCATTTCATATAATTGGCTTAAGCAATACATCGAGATCCCTGAATCGGCAGAAGAGATCGGTAAAGTTCTGACCTCAACGGGACTGGAAGTTGAGAAGGTAGAACCTTTCGACACCGTGAAGGGTGGACTGAAGGGGCTGGTCATCGGGGAGGTGCTGACATGTGCGAAACACCCCAATGCCGATAAATTGTCGATCACGACAGTAGATGTTGGCGCAGGAAAACCGTCGCAAATTGTTTGCGGAGCTTCAAATGTTGCTGCAGGACAAAAGGTAGTGGTGGCACTTCCCGGCGCTACCGTCTACCCTACGAAAGGCGATCCTTTTACCATCAAGTCTGCAAAGATCCGCGGTGAGCTTTCAGAAGGTATGATCTGCGCGGAAGATGAAATCGGTCTCGGCGAAAGTCACGCCGGCATCATGGTATTGAACACGAACACCGCAAATGGAACTCCTGCCGACAAGTTTTTTAACATTGAATCGGATTTCGTGATCGAGATCGGTCTGACACCCAATCGCGCGGATGCTGCATCACACATAGGTGTAGCGAGGGATATCAAGGCTTCGAAGAAAAGAAAACTGAATCTTCCGGCTGTGGATGCATTCAAAACCGATAACAAAAATCTGAGCATCCCGGTCGGTGTAGAAAATACCGACGCATGTCCACGTTATTCGGCGGTAACGATGACCAATGTAAAGGTGGCTGAATCCCCTGCATGGCTCAAGAATCGTTTGCTCGCCATCGGACTGACCCCAATCAATAACATTGTAGACATCACAAACTTTATCTGTCACGAGCTCGGCCAGCCGATGCACGCGTTCGATGCCGATCAGATCACGGGAGGCAAGGTAGTCGTCAAGACATTGCCTGCAGGCTCGAAATTCATAACACTCGATGGCAAAGAAAGATCGCTCCAGTCGAACGACCTGATGATCTGCAACGCGAAGGAAGAAGGCATGTGTATTGCAGGTGTATTCGGCGGTGTCAAATCCGGTATTACTTCCAGCACAAAAAATCTTTTCCTCGAGAGTGCGTATTTCTCTCCAAATTATATTCGGAAAACTTCGATGCATCATCAGCTAAAAACCGATGCCTCTTTCCGATATGAAAGGGGAACCGACCCGAATATTACCGTGTATGCGCTAAAACGCGCAGCGCTTCTCATAAAGGAAATTGCCGGCGGAGAGATCTCCTCCGATGTAATTGATATTTATCCGTCGAAAATTGAAAATCGTGTCATTACGGTCAAGGATCGGAATGTCAACCGTCTGATCGGTAAAACGATCGGTCGCGACGAGATCTTTGCAATCCTCGACTCACTCGACATCAGGATCGAAAGCAAAAAGGACGACAGCTATGTAGTATCCGTTCCGCCATATCGTGTCGATGTGTTGCAGGAGGCGGACGTCATTGAAGAGATCCTGAGGATCTACGGATTCAACAACATCGAGCTGAGCAATACGGCGAGCACCGACTATGTTTCCGAGTTTCCGGCGAAGCACTTCGATAAGTTCAAAAAATCCATCGGCGAGCAACTGGTGGGAAATGGTTTTTATGAGATCTGGACCAATTCGCTGACGAATGCAGCCTATCAGGAAAAGTATAAGCTGTCATTCGATGGTGATGTTGTTGAAATTCTCAATAAGCTGAGCGAGGAGCAGGGCGTTATGCGGCAGACGATGCTGTTTACGGGCCTTGAGGTGTGTGCCTACAACATCAACCGCAAGCAAAAGGACCTCAAGCTATACGAATTCGGAAAGATCTATTCGAAGAAAAACGATAAATACGTCGAAGAAGAGCGTCTGGCATTGTATGTCTCCGGTAATACCGAGACCGAGAACTGGCAACGTAAGACGACGCCGGTTTCATATTATGATCTGGCGCAATACGCTAGCAATGTTCTCGCCAAATGTGGTTTGTCGTCGATAAAATTCGAGAAGACAGAAGATCAGCTTTTCGACTATGGAAGTAAAATCATTTCGAACGGCAGGGAAGTGGGTAAACTTGGAAAAGTTAAATCACTCATATTAAAGGATTTCGGTATCAAGCAGGATTTATTTTATGGCGAGTTGTATGCGTCCTTGCTTTTCAGCGCGGCAAGCCCTAAGTTAGTAATTAGAGACGTTCCGAAATTTCCTGAAGTCAAGCGTGACCTTTCGCTGGTGCTGGATGCTCCTGTCAAATTCGATCAGATACAAGAGCTGGTAATGCAAACAGAGAAAAAACTTATCAAAGAGGTGGTCGCTTTTGATGTTTATGAGGGTGATAAGATCCCTCAGGGCAAAAAAGCCTATGCGTTGAGCTTCACCTTGCTGGATGAAAACAAAACGCTCACCGACCAGGAGATCGAGAAGACGATGGAACGGCTGATGGCTGCCTTAGAGACCAGGCTTGGGGCGGTGATCAGAAAATAGGAGCCGATTTAAATAATTTTTTAGTAACAATCAGAAGCCCGAAATAATAGCGGAAACCCCGATAATGATGGATCAAGAGCTATTAAAAACAAATCTGAACGGACTGGAGCGGAAATTATTGGTGCTGATCAACGAGCACAAAAGCCTGAAAGATGAAGTAAAGGCGCTGAAGAACGAGAATCAGGAACTCAAATCGGCAATGAAGATGCGGGACGAGCAGATCGCCAGTTTTCATAATCAACTGAAAATCACTAAAATTGTGGATAATTTACACCCGGAAAACGGAAGTCTTTCGGAGTTGAAGAAAAAACTAGACGATTAAATACGAGAGACTGACAAGTGCATCGCTCATTTAAGTAGATAGCAACCAGTAAGATAATTGATGGAGGAACTTTCGATAAAGATCAAGATTGCCGACCGCGAATACCCGATGAAGGTGAAGCGGACAGACGAAGAGAGGGTGCGAATAGCCGGCAAGCTCATCAATGAAAAGCTGAAATCTTACCGGGAACAGTTCGGCATCGACGACAAACAGGATTTACTGGCTATGGTAGCGTTCGATTGTATTGTTGACAAAATGGCCGCTGAAGAAACGCACCAGGCAATCGACCAGACCGTATTTGAGAAAGTTAGCCAGCTCAATAACCTCGTTTCTCAGTCTATTCTTTAGACCTTCCTCCTTCCTTCCTGCCGTTTGGCACCGGGGTTATAGATAACCCTTTACACTCTTATGTCAGAAATTGTTATTGTTATTCTAGTAAGCGCCGCCGTATCGATAGCGATCGGATTGCTTATCGGATCTCTTCTTTCTAAACGCAAGGCGCAGAAAACCCACGAAGAGACCCTTGAAAAGTCGAAATTGATCCTCAAGGAGGCGGAAATTGCCGCCGAGAACCTGAAAAAGGACAAGATCCTCGAAGCAAAGGAAAAGATCCTCAAAATGAGGAGTGAATTTGAAGAGGAAGCAAACCGCAAGAAAAATCAGATCATCAGCAATGAGCAGAAGATCAAGCAGCGCGAGCAAGTGATCAGCAAGGAGATCGAGACCCTGAAGCGTAAGGAGGCCGAACTTGAGGATATCAAGACCGACCTCAGCGCGCAGCTGGAGCACGTGAAAAAGCGGAAGGAAGAGCTCGACAAGTTCAACCAGCAGAAGATCCAGGTACTCGAAAACATTTCAAAGCTTACTGCCGAAGAAGCCCGCGAGCAATTGGTAGCGTCCCTGAAGGACGAAGCGCAGACCCGGGCTTCGAGCTTTATCAAGGACATCATGGAGCAGGCCAAGCTTTCGGCAACCAAGGAAGCCAAGAAGATCGTAGTAGAGACCATTCAACGCACTGCCACCGAACACGCCATCGAAAACTGCGTATCCGTGTTCAACATCGAAAGCGACGATATCAAGGGAAAGATCATCGGGCGCGAAGGTCGTAACATCCGTGCACTCGAAGCAGCAACCGGCGTTGAGATCATTGTCGACGACACTCCGGAAGCGATCATCATTTCCGGATTCGATCCGGTAAGACGCGAGATCGCCAGATTGTCGCTCCACCGCCTCGTACAGGACGGTCGCATTCACCCTGCGCGCATCGAGGAGATCGTTGCAAAAACAACCAAGAACATCGAAGACGAGATCATCGAGATCGGGGAAAGAACGGTTATCGACCTTGGCATCCACGGCCTTCACCCCGAGCTTGTGAAAATGGTCGGACGCATGCGCTTCCGCTCATCCTATGGTCAGAATCTCCTGCAGCACTCGCGTGAAGTTGCCAACCTTTGTGCCATCATGGCGGCAGAGCTCGGCCTCAACGTGAAGCAGGCAAAACGCGCTGGTCTGCTGCATGACATCGGTAAGGTATGGACGGAAGAACTTGAGAAGCCGCACGCGATCGTCGGCATGGAGCTCGCCCAGAAATACAAGGAACACCCGGCAATATGCAATGCCATCGGTGCTCACCACGATGAGATCGAAATGAATAACATCATCTCACCTATCGTTCAGGCATGCGATGCGATAAGCGGTGCACGACCTGGCGCACGTCGCGAGGTGATGGAACAATACATCAAACGTCTCAAGGAGCTCGAAGATGTCGGACTGAGCTTTGAGGGTGTAGAGAAATGCTACGCCATCCAGGCAGGCCGCGAGCTTCGTGTTATCGTCGATGCAGAAAAGGCTACCGACGACCGCGCTAACCAGCTCAGCTTCGATATCTCGCAAAAGATCGAAAGAGACATGCAATACCCGGGACAGATCAAAGTAACGGTGATCCGCGAAATGAGAAGTGTGGCGTATGCGAAGTAATCAAGACTAAAAAAACCGGAGCCCTGTAGTGATGCAGGGCTCTTTTTATTAGAGAGCGTTAGCGAGATAGGTCAATAAAATGCGATCTAAGATCTTAGATTGAAGACTTTAGATTTTAGATTCCATGCAATGTCTTTGTGCCCTTGCGGATCTTTGACCACTCCGTGCGCTGGATTTTAAATTTTTTTGATAGTCTGATTAATAATTCAACCGTGCTCCTCAATCGTATCGCCGTCAAGATCGCTTTTTTTCTAAATGGATTTATCCTGGCCAATTGGGTGTCGAGGCTACCGAGGATCCAGGAGATGTTCAATGCCGACGATGGCATGATCGGGCTTGTGCTGCTTTGCCTCTCGACCGGTGCAGTCATCGCGATGCCATTCACAGGTTGGGTGATCATTCAAAACGGAAGCAGGCGCGTTACGCTGATATCTGTTATTGCCTATGCACTGCTGATCGCGTTCATCCCGCTTATGCCAGGTGTGGTCGGATTGATGGCTCTATTCTTTATAACCGGCGTTGTTACGGGTATGCTGGACGTTGCCATGAATGCCCAGGCTGTGATCGTCGAACAGAAATACCGGAAGCCTATCATGACATCGTTTCACGCGTTATTCAGCATCGGCATGGCTATTGGAGCCTGGAGCGGGGCGTTGTTTGCAGACCTGGGTTCCTCGTTATCAAAACACTTTTCACTTGTGGCCGCAGCCTCGCTCATCGCAGCACTGTGGGTAAGCAGAAACCTGGTCTACGACAGGCCAGACAAGGCCACCATCAATGAAGGACCATTGTTCCGGGTACCCAGTCCTGCATTGATGAGCGTAGGCATTATCGCGTTTTGCTGCATGATCGGCGAAGGGGCAATGTCGGAATGGAGCGTTAACTATATGGAGAACATCGCTCACGCGAGCAAGAGCGAGGCACCACTTGCCCTGTCTGCATTTGCTACGGCGATGACGATCGGACGTCTCTTCGGAGACAGGATACGCTCACGGTTCGGCGATTCGAAACTGATCGCGACCGGAGGATCGCTTGCTATCGCAGGTTTAACACTGACATTAACGTACCCGGAACCGGCGATGACAATAACCGGCCTATTTATCGTCGGCATCGGTCTCGCTTCCATTGTTCCCATCACCTATTCCATTGCCGGCAACACAACGGGACTTCCATCAGGCGTTGGAATCGCGATGGTCACTACTGTTGGGTATACGGGTTTTCTGCTCGGCCCGCCCATCATAGGTTTTATATCCGATGCGTTCGACCTGAGAGCAGGGCTCGGAGTTGTGCTGATCTTGTTTGTGGTGATGACGGTGCTGGGTGTGATGAGGAAATAGTGGTGAATTCGATTAGTGTCAGTCAGGCAATGGTCAATGGTCATTGGGCAATGGGCAATAGTCAATGGGCAATGGGCAATGGGCAGTAGGTGATGGTGACGATATCGGTCTTGGTTGGTGCCGCGCGGTCAAATGAACTTTTATTCCTGAACTTTCATTGTTACGTTTGTAAAGAGCAGACTATGCCAGTAACCAAAACGCAGGATTTGAAAATGATTGAAAAGATCTCCAAGGCATTGGGGGACAAAAATCGTTTGATCATCCTGCAACACATCACAAAAAAGGGCGGTTGCGCGCCCTGTGCCGAGATCCATGACATCATCGATCTGGCCCAGCCCTCGGTATCCCACCACGTTAAGATCCTCGTTGAAGCCGGTTTGATCGAGCCGGAAAAGGAAGGAAGAAATTTTAAATACACCCTGAATGTCAAGGTGTTAAATGACTATTTGAATTTTCTTGAAAAGTTGAAGAACGATTAGCCGCTTTTTTTTGTAGTAAACACATCGAAACTTTTAAATATATAAATATTTAAATACCACAATAAATAAAGATTGTATGAGCAACCTTTTTTCAAATTACACGCTGGGCTCACTCGGCCTTGAAAACCGCATCGTGATGGCGCCAATGACCAGAAGCCGCGCCATCAACAATGTTCCCAATCACCTGATCGCCGAATTCTATGCACAACGCGCGTCAGCAGGCTTATTGATCACTGAAGGCACGTCGCCCTCGCCAAACGGACTTGGCTATGCGCGGATTCCCGGCATATTCAATGAAGAACAGATCAAGGGCTGGAAAAAAGTAACGGATGCCGTGCATGCAAGAGGTGGCAAGATCGTGGTGCAGCTCATGCACACCGGACGTGTTGCTCACCCTGGAAATCTTCCCGCGGGTGCAGTAGTGGTCGCTCCATCAGCCGTAAAACTTGAAACAACAAAAATGTGGGTCGACAACCAGGGGGTACTGGATATCCCTACTCCGCTGGCAATGACGGGTGAAGACATCGAAGACGCGATCAACGAATATGTAATCGCTTCAGAGAATGCGGTACGGGCAGGCTTCGATGGCGTGGAGATCCATGCAGCCAATGGCTATCTCATCAAACAATTCCTGAACCCGTATTCAAACAAACGCAAGGATGAATATGGCGGCTCCGTTGAGAACAGATCACGCTTCCTCCTCGAGATCACAGAACGTGTGTCGGATGCAATAGGAAAAGACAAAGTGGGCGTGAGAATTTCTCCCTATGGAACCTATAATGAAACGCATGCGTATGATGAGACTGATGCGACCTATGAAGACATAGCCAGGCAGCTGAACTATCAGGGTATTGCTTACCTGCATATCA
>CBHTUB010000087.1:0-15413 GCA_966095595.1 uncultured Chryseosolibacter sp.
ACATCCTCGATGTCCCCCGGGTCGGCATCAACGACAACTTCTTCGAGCTGGGAGGGAACAGCCTCAGTGCCGCCAAAAATGTTCTCATCATCCGCGAGAAGACAGGATGCCCGATAGAGATCAGGGATCTCTACACTTATCCAACGATAGCCCGGATATCGTCCTTCATCGATGCCGCCCAATGGGCCACGGCATCGCAAAGCGTCGCAGAAAGCGCTGACGAAGTAATTCTTTAAAAGAGCAAAGCAGATTGTAAATGAACAACGATAGCTTATCGGTCTTAACCGGTCTGAAATCAAAAGGTATTTTTATCGACATCGACGGATCAGGTGAGAATCTGAAACTGAAGGGCAAGGTTCAGGAGTTGTCTGATGCCGATAAGAAACTATTGGTCGAAAACAAACGCGAGATCATTCAGTTTCTAAGTGATCGTAGGAAGATCGAAGGGACGTCCGAAAACCTTGTCATACCCAGATCACCAGCGCGGGAATATTACCCGCTCTCGTTCACGCAGAAGGCGATCTGGCTCCTTAGTCAGTTTGACGAAGGCAATATTGCCTATAACATGCCGGGCTCCTATATCCTTGAAGGAGATCTGAATGTGAGGGTGTTCGAAGAGGCCTTCAACACTGTTGCAGATCGGCATGAATCGCTTCGCACGATATTCAGGGAAAATGAGCAGGGTGAGGTGTCTCAATACATTTTGAGCCCCGGAGCCGTAAGATTGCACATTAAGGATGCAGACAGACCGACATCCGATGCAGCCGTGCAAGAGATCGTTCAAGGGGATTTTTCAAAACCGTTTGCCCTCGATCGCGAGCCACCACTTCGAGCGACACTCCTGCGATGTGAAAACAAAAAATGGGTATTCTATTATGTGCTGCATCACATCGCTGCAGACGGGTTGTCCATCCGGATCTTTATCAGGCAGTTGCAGATGATCTACAATTTGCTGGCAGCAGACAGGCAGGTCAATTTACCGGAACCTCCAATTCAGTATCGCGATTTTGCACTATGGCAGCAAGCCTCCATCACATCGGGCGTCTATGCTGATTCCCGGCGTTTCTGGATGCAAAAGCTCGGAGGAGCAATTGAGCGACTTGAGCTTCCATTCGATTTCCAAAGGCCTCTGGGGAGGACCTACCATGGAGCGGTAGAAAATGTGTCGATCCCTCCAGTCCTTTTTACGAAGCTGGAAGCGTACAACCGCTCCCGGAGTTGCAGCATGTTCATGTCACTGATGGGCATTCTCAATATACTGCTATACCGGTATACCGGGCAGAAGGACATATTGATCGGCGTACCATTTGCCGGAAGGAACATCGGAGGAATTGAGGACCAGATCGGATTGTTCATCAATACGCTTGTATTTCGAACTGCGATATCTCCGTCGATGAGCGGGGAAACCGTTGTCGCGTCGTTGAAGGAACAAACGCTCTCTGTTCATCGACATCAGCATTATCCTTTCGATCATCTCGTCGAAGACCTGAATATCGCTCAGGATCAAAACAGGAATCCGTTTTTCGATGTGATGATGGTACTGCAGGGTGGAGATGCCGGAGAGAAGCTGCATGGCTTTCATAATGTACAGGCGCGCCAGGTGGATCTTGCAAGGGAAAGAAAGAGCAAATTCGATCTGACCTTTAATTTCCTTCAACTTGACGATGGGCTTGGGCTGGCAATCCAATACAATGCTGACCTGTTCGCCAGTTCCACGATACAGCAGATGGGCAATCACCTCACCCGGTTGATGGAGCAGTTCCTCAAAGACCCGGGAAGGGCCATTGGCCAGTTGGATTATTTGGAAGAACAGGAACAAGCGAGGTTGCTGACATTATCCACCGGTGCCGCTCATTCGGCGGATACTCACACCGTGGTGACACTCTTCGAACGGGAGGTTCACAGGAATCCATCCTCGGTAGCGCTCGTGTTCGGACAAAAGCGATACACCTACGATGAGGTGAACCGCGAGGCGGATCGCCTTTCGTTTTTTCTTCGATGCAAAGGTATAGCAACAGGTGATTTCGTAGTGTTTCGAATGCGACGGTCGCATTTGCCTTTGATCGCCATACTCGGCATTTTGAAAAGCGGGGCGGCCTTCGTAGCGATCGACCCTGATGCGCCGGAAGAGCGAGTCCGGCAAATTCTGTCGGAAGTGCAACCGAAAATGGTGCTCCGCGAGGCAGATGTTTTAGACGTGATGGAAACAGCGGCGGAGCCTGGCGACATGACCTTTCCTGCGGACGCTCAAGATCTTGCCTATGCAATTTTTACGTCGGGCTCTACAGGAAGGCCGAAAGGTGTCCTCGTTGAGCATCTATCACTGGCCACCTACATTTCGGCTATATCCCGGGAGTATGCGCTGAGTGCCGATGATCACGTGCTTCTCTTAGCCAATTTCACCTTCGATGCTTCAATCGAGCAGGTCTTTATCGCGCTCTGTAATGGCGCGTGCCTGTACGTCATGCCGGAACATCCGACACCTGAAATGATCGCAGATTTTATCGGCGAAAATTCGATCACGCATCTTCATACGGTGCCGACGCTCCTTGGGCAGCTGCCGTGGCGAAATAACTTCAAACTGCGCAGGATTGTCTCCGCGGGAGAACCGTGCCCTGCCGACCTTCGTAGCAGGTTCCCGGCGAATATAGACTTTTACAACAAGTACGGCCCCACCGAGGCCACCATATCGGCGTGTTTGTATCGGCACAGCACGAATGACGATCTGAGGCTTCATACGAATACAGTGCCCATAGGCATGCCGTTGAAAGGTTATACCGTGGTGCTGTTGGATGAGTTCGGACAATTGGTACCTCCCGGGGTCACGGGTGAGATATTTATCGGTGGAACGTGCGTTGCACGGGGATACCTTAACGATGAGGCGCTGACCCGACGGAATTTCATTCGATTGGATTCTTTTCCCGGAATGCGTTTTTACAAAACGGGTGATCTCGGGAAAAGGTTATCCGACGGAAATATTCTATACCTCAGGCGCAATGACGATCAGTTCAAGATAAGGGGCAACAGAATAGAACCGGCCGAGATCGAAAGCGCATTGCAACAACTCCCGAATGTCAGGGCGGCCGCAGTAGCCAAATGGCGTTTGAACCATGAAGATCAATTGATAGCGTATGTGGTGAGCGACGAAGCGCTTTCGTCCGCAGCTCTCCGACAGGGTCTGCAGCAAAAGCTGCCCGCGTATATGTTACCGGATGACTACATGCAGCTTCGTGAACTTCCTGTGATGCCGAATGGCAAGATTGACAGGAAGAACTTGCCCGCCCCGTCGAACAAAGCAAGCACGGGGAACGATTACGAAGCGCCCTCCAACAAGACCGAAGAACAATTGGCTGACGTGTGGCGCAGCATACTGGGCAGGGAGCAGATCGGCAGGAATGATGACTTCTTTCTGCTCGGTGGCAATAGCCTGAAATGCATGCGGGTGGCAACCAGGATCCAGCAGGTTTTTAATGTCAGGGTTTCGCTGAAACAACTCTTTGAATGCCATATCCTAAATCAACAGGCGACGCTTATCCGGTCATTGAAGACTTCTGCATTCACACCGATCGAGCCGGCATCACCGAAGCCGGGATATGTCTTATCGTCTTCCCAAAAAAGGCTTTGGGTCTTGAATCAATTCGAAGAGGGCCGAACTTCCTATAACATCTTCGGCGTTTATAGTGTCTCGGGAACGGTTGACTTCAACAGGTTGGACAGTGCATTCAAACGACTCGTCGGCCGGCATGAGAGTCTGAGAACTGTTTTCAGAACGGATCCGCAGACAGACGTGGTTCAAGTCATTCTCGACCCATCCGATGTGCCGGCTATACTTCAACTGCATCACGTCGACTCCCTGAATAACGACAGCGCACTCAGGTCCATCGTCAAGGATTATCAAAATCATGTTTTCGATCTTTCAAAAGGACCTCTGATACGTGCCGGGCTTGTCACAGGCAAGGACCGGGAACACTTTTTAGTTTATACCCTTCACCATATTATTTCCGACGCGTGGTCGATGCAGATCATGATGCAGGAGCTCATGATGTTTTACCATTCTCCGGATGTTTCTTCGGCGAGCCTGTTACCTCCGTTGGCTGTTCAATATAAGGATTATGCAGAATGGCAGCAGAAGTCGGTCGACAGCGGGGAGCTTATGGAAAGTCGGGAATTCTGGATGCAACAACTCGGTGGAGATCTGCCCGTTCTCGAATTACCCCTGGACCATCCGCGAAGGCACGTGCGATCGGCCGATGGGGCGAGACTCCGGGTTGCAATACCGCGTGATGTTAGCCAGTCACTGAAGAACATCTCGGACAAACAGGGTGCAACACTGTTTATGACATTGCTGTCCGCCATCAAGATCCTTCTCTATAAATATACGGGACAGGATGACATCATTGTAGGTACGCCAGTTGCCGGACGAATACGGCCCGAATTGGAAGGTCAGCTGGGTTTCTTTGTCAATACGTTGCCCCTGAGGAACAGCATCAAGCCTGATCAAACGTTCCTTGAGTTGCTGTCGTCGATCCGCGCAAATACTTTGATGGCATTCGAACATCAGGGCTACCCGTTCGATCAGATGGTGGAAGATCTGAAGGTCAGTCGCAGTTCAAGCAGGAACGTGTTGTTTGACGTCATGGTGGCCTACCAGAATGTGGAGGCCTATGGCAATCAGGCGCATTCGGTAGACGACGCTGGCTTCACGATCCGGGACGCAAATATCGTCGAGAGCAACGTAAGCAAATTCGATCTCTCTTTCGAGTTTGGAAATGAAGGTGACGATCTGATCCTTCAGATCGAGTATAGTTCCGATCTTTTCCTCAGGGATAGCATCGGGCGACTTGCCGGACATTTCCTGACAGTGCTACAGAGCATCAGCCAACAGCCGTCGGCAAAAGTTGCAGCCATCGAGTTCGTAACGAAGGAAGAAAAAGCAACATTGCTCGAGGCGTTCAATAGCACCGATCATTGGTTCGATCAAAGTAAAACTCTTGTTGATCACTTCAGGGACCAGGCTGCCGCAACGCCGGATCACATTGCCCTGATCTGTGGCGCTGCCAGGCTCACCTACCATGAGCTACACGTCATCACCAATCAACTCGCAAACTATCTCAGGGAGAAGTACATTGTTTCTCCGGACGACATCATCGGCGTAAAGCTACCCCGCAATGAATGGGCCGTTATCTCGATCCTTGGCATACTGAAAGCAGGCGCGGCGTATATGCCGATCGATCCCCTGCATCCGCATGAACGGATCAAAGCGATACTGGATAAGAGCAGGGCGATCGCGGTGATCGACGAAGACGAATTGAATATTTTCAGTGAGATGGCGGATCGTTATTCCCCCGAGTGTGCGTACAGACCACAAAGCTCGCACCTTGCCTATGTCATCTTTACGTCCGGATCAACGGGCGCGCCAAAAGGCGCAATGATCGAACACCTCGGGATGCTCAACCACTTGATCGAGATGAAGGAGACCTTATCCATGGATGAGCACACCCGCATTTGCCAGAATGCACTATATACGTTCGATATTTCAGTCTGGCAGATGCTGAACGCATTTATCTGCGGCGGCACCACGGTAATGTACGACTATGATCTGATTCTGGATCCGCGGCAATTTCTGCAGCAGGTCATCGATGACGGAATTACAATCCTGCAAGTTGTTCCCTCATACCTGCAGGAGATACTTGAATGTTCCGTCAAGGATGGCGTATACGATGTCCGCAAGATCCGATACCTGCTGGTAACAGGCGAGGCTGTAAGTCCGAACCTGATAAGACAATGGTTCGGCTTGTACCCTGGGCAGAGGGTGGTAAATGCGTATGGTCCCGCAGAAGCCTCGGATGATGTAACGCTTCATGTCATGGATCATTTCAATGGTCAGAGTAATGTACCCGTTGGACGACCTATCCGAAATATGAAGATCCATATTTTGAATGTCGACGATCAGCTTCAGCCCATCGGGCAGTATGGTGAGATCTGTGTTTCGGGAATCGGAGTGGGTAGGGGATACCTGAACGATCCGGAAAAGACAACACAGAAATTCGTCGCGGATCCTTTCACGGCCGGGGGCGGACGCATGTATAAAACAGGTGATATAGGCAGGTGGCTGGCGGATGGTACGATTGAATTCGTCGGCAGAAGGGATCATCAGGTCAAGCTCAGGGGATTTCGCATCGAGCTGGGCGACATAGAAAATGCATTGCTCGGTCATCCTGCGGTGAAGGAAGCGGTAGTGGTCATGAAAGAAACCTCCTCAGGTGAAAAAGCACTGGCCGCCTATTTTGCCACTTCGGGAGATATTGTGCAGGAAGGCGCCATGGCCGACCATCTGAGAAAGCAAATACCTTCCTACATGGTGCCGGCATATTTTTGCCAACTCGATCAATTGCCGCGAAACACCAACGGAAAAATTGACCGGAAGTTGTTGCCGGATATCGCCGGAAGGGATCGCCAGACCGTGCTCGAACCTGAAACCGATACAGAAAAGCACATCTGCGCGATCTGGCGACAGATACTCGATAGGGAAGTGATCGGCGTGCAGGACAATTTTTTCGAACTCGGCGGTCATAGCCTGAAAGTCATCAAAGTCATTTCGATGATCCACGAGAAGCTCAATGTAAGGATCGGCCTCGAGTTTTTCTTCGGCAATCCCGATATACGATCTCTCGCCAGATATGTTGATGCTGCATCAACCATAAAAAATAAAACAGTGGAAAGTGAAGACACTCTCCTTTTTTAACACCACTAATCAAAAATCTATGAGAAATGAGTCGAATGTTAACAGCTATGCTAAAATGTTCCCGGCGGTGTTCGAGTCCGCAGATGGGGATTTCATGACGGACATCAAGGGAAAAAAGTATCTCGATTTCTTCTGTGGCGCAGGTGCGTTGAATTACGGCCACAACGACGCTTCGTTCAAAAACGCCATTTTACGTTTTTTAGACCGCAACCACGTTGTCCATTGCCTGGATATGGATACGTTGATGAAAGACACCTTTCTTGAAAAATTCAATGAGTATATTCTCCGGCCCCGCAATCTGAACTACCATGTTCAGTTCAGCGGACCCACAGGCACGAATGCCGTCGAGGCGTCGATAAAGCTTGCACGCAAAGTTACGGGTCGCAGGAAGGTTGTCGCCTTTACAAACTCTTTTCACGGTATGACGGCAACGTCGCTGGCGCTTTCCGGTTGTCTCGAAGATTATCAGAAAAACCTCCCGTCGCAGGATGTGCTTTTCTTTCCCTATGAAGGTTACCTTGGAGAAAATGTCGACACCTTCGAGTACCTCGAAAAAATGATCAGCACGTCCGGCTCGGGTGTGGATGTTCCGGCAGCGATCATTCTGGAGACCATACAAGCGGAAGGAGGAGTCAACATCGCTTCGCAGGGCTGGCTCAAGCGCCTGAGAAAGTTTACGAGGGAACACGAGATCGTTCTGATCGTCGACGATATCCAGGTTGGATGCGGTCGCACAGGTACCTTTTTCAGCTTCGAACGCTGTGGCATAAAACCCGACATCGTTTTGCTGTCCAAATCCATCAGTGGCTTCGGCCTTCCATTGTCACTTGTCCTGATCGATCCGTCAATCGACGTGTGGAAACCCGGAGAGCACAATGGTACTTTCAGGGGCAATAATTTGTCGCTATGCACAGCGACCGAAGCCTTGAACTACTGGAAGGACGACTCGTTCTCCGAGCGTATCGGCGTGCGCGCTGAACTGGTGGAGCATAGCCTTCAGCAATTGAAAAATCTTACTCCGCATGTTGCCGACGTTCGTGGTGTTGGCATGATCTGGGGCATCGAGATGATGGACGGCACCAGCGCCAAACAAGTCGTGACTAGCCTGTTCAGAAAGGGAATGCTGGCTGAAACGTGCGGCAATCACGACCAGGTGATCAAGATCATGCCACCACTTACAGTTTCAGATGAAAATCTCAGGCACGGCCTCGACATGATCCATCAGGAGGTAGTTGCCCTTGAAAAATCCGTAGTCCCGGCGTAGACAATAAACAAAGACTGTTAAAAATGAAAGACGCGCTGCAGTTTATCATCGAGCTTCACTCCAGGGGGATCGCCGTGCAGGAACAGGATGACCAGTTGAAAGTATCCGGCCATGTTTCATCCCTGACGCCAGCGGATAAGGAATTGATCCGTGCACTGAAGGCAGACATCCTGGAATTTCTGCGTGCCAACCGTGAGCATACCGGCGGATTCAAAAGGATCGGTCGCGCACCTTTGGCCGAAGCTTATCCTTTATCCAGCGGGCAGAAGAGGTTGTGGGTATTGAGTCAGCTACGCGACACCAACGTGGCTTACAACTTTTCGGGCGTGTATCACCTCGAAGGAAATTTGGATGCAGACGCGTTTCAAGCCGCGTTCATGAAGATCTTTGAACGCCATGAAATTCTCCGCACAGCCTTCCGCGCGGGTTCAGATGGCAATGTGTACCAACATGTGCTGCCCATCACCGAGGTAGGATTCCGAGTAACCCTGCATGACGGTCATGCCGAATCCGGCCATGCGCTCGCCAATACCATACAACAGGAGATAGCAAAGCCTTTCGACCTCTCCCGTGCACCTTTGCTGCGCGCATCTCTCTATCAGACCGCGGCCAACCACCACGTGTTCTGTTATGTGATGCACCACATCATCAGCGATGCCTGGTCGATGGACATACTGAGAAAGGAATTGTTTGCACACTATAATAGCATTACCTCGGGCGCTTCCGTGCAAATGAAGCCTCTGGAGATCCAGTACAAGGATTATGCGTGTTGGCAACAGGAAAATCTGGGCAGCAGCTCTTTCATGGAGGATCGCGCATTCTGGCTGAATATGTTCGATGGCGAGATACCAGTGGCCAACCTGCCACTCGA
The DNA here is from genome assembly GCA_966095595.1 of uncultured Chryseosolibacter sp. Classification (GTDB taxonomy): domain Bacteria; phylum Bacteroidota; class Bacteroidia; order Cytophagales; family Cyclobacteriaceae; genus Chryseosolibacter. The sequence continues at coordinate 8,881 of CBHTUB010000087.1, forward strand.
CAAGCCCAGGCCGGCAGTCAAAACATACAGTGGCGCGTCCGTTCATGCTGAAATTCCAGTCGCAGTGGTCACGGGTCTCAGACAATTATGTTTAAAAAATGACTGCAGCCTTTTCATGGGACTCCTGGCGGCGTTCAAAGCATTGCTGTTCCGATACACAAATCAAACGGACATCGTTGTGGGGACATCCATTGCCAACCGCGATCATATCGACATCCAGGACCAGATAGGCTTCTACGTCAACACGCTCGCTTTCAGAACAACATTCAGCAATGACGACACTTTCACTGCGCTCCTGCAAAAAGTACGCAAGGTGACCGTTGAGTCTTACCAGCATCAGAACTTTCCTTTCGATGAGCTCGTCAATCTGCTTCCGTTGCAGAGAGATGTTTCACGAAGTGTACTGTTCGACACGATGCTTGTGCTTCAAACGGAAGATGGGCAGCGCGATGCAGAGCATGTGAAACTGGGGGATCTGAAAATCTCCGCCTTCGAGGGCACCAGGCAGGAAGTCAGTAAATTCGATCTTACACTCTTTTGCACAGATACGCCTGCCGGACTTCATTTAAGCATCGCCTATAACACCGATATTTTTGAAGAGCGTACCGTCCGGCAACTGGCAAAGCATTTTACCAGCCTCATCAATGCCGTAATTGACGATCCCAGCGTTCCCGTTGAGGAAATTGAATATTTCGCAGAAGAGAGGACAGCATTGGAAAAGTTGGGCAGGGCAAGCGTTGACTATCCGAAAGACAAAAGTTTTATAGACTTGTTCAAACAGGCCGCCGCAGCGAATGGTGAGAATGTCGCCATAGCGTTCAGGGATCAGAACGTCACGTATGGGAAAGCGGACGAGCAGAGTCGCAACATTGCCGGTTATCTTACTTCCCAATGCAATGTAAGCAGGGGCGACGTTGTGGCCGTCGTACTCGACCGGTCAGCGGAAATGATCATCGCCATGCTTGGGATCATGAAGGCGGGTGCGGCGTATGTCGTCATCGAGCCGGATCTTCCCGCGAAACGTAAGGAGTTTATCCTGCAGAACACAAGTGCGAAAGTGATCATCACCCAGTCCAGCTACATTTTCGATTTTCCCAATTTTGCCGGCTCGTTATTCGCCGTCGACTTGCAGCTGGACAGCATCGATGCATCACCTGACGATCAAACGGAATGTAAGGCAACGGACACGGCATACATTGTTTATACTTCGGGATCCACAGGACAACCTAAAGGTGTGCCCGTCACCCATGAAGCAATTCTCGACTATTCCTTCGGAGTAATAGACCAAACGAATATGCGGGAATGTGAGACCTTCGGCCTGGTGTCGACGGCGAGTGCCGATCTCGGAAACACAGTGATATTCCCTGCGCTCATGCTGGGCAAAACCCTCCGCGTCTTTTCTTCAACTGATGTCATGAGCCCGCAGGAAATGTCTTCTGCGCAGATCGACTGTCTGAAGATCGTCCCTTCGCACTGGGCTGCACTTCAACAGGGCCACCATACGTTTGTGCCACGCAAGTGCCTGATATTCGGAGGAGAGACCCTTACCAGGGATGTGGTTACAAAGGTACGGCAGGTAAGTGGAAGTTGTCAGGTGTATAACCACTATGGCCCTTCTGAAACAACTGTCGGAAAGCTCATGCGCAGAATTGAGATGGAAGCCGACTCACCGGTTCTATCGCTTGGAAGACCATTCGGGAATTGCGAGGTCATCATTGCGGACTCAAAAGGTCAACACGTGCCGATGGGCGTGACCGGTGAAGTATTGATCGCCGGCGTTGGCGTTACCGGCGGATACCTTAATGATCCGATGCTTACCGAACAGAAATTTTGCAGGTATGGGGACTCCGTTTTTTATCGGACCGGTGACCTGGGTCGGTGGTTGCCTGATGGCACGGTCCAGTTCATCGGCAGAAAGGATGAGCAAGTGAAAATACGGGGCTATCGGATCGAAGTTGGAGAGATAACATCGTGCCTCAAGAGCGTTCCGGGTGTTTCGTCCGCGTTGGTGATTCCCTCACGGGACACACAAAGGGAAGTGAGGCTCATCGCATACCTGGTGTCATCGGAAAAAATAGATGCATCATCGCTCAGGACGTACCTGAGTGAATCGCTTCCTCCGTACATGATACCTTCTCATTTTGTGCAGATAGATGCCGTGCCCCTGACCAGCAACGGCAAGGTGGACAAACGGAGGCTGCCGAACCCTGAAGAACAAAAAAGGGAATTCATCGGGCCGCGGAATCATGTCGAAGATGTGCTGATGCAGATCTGGAAAGAGGTGCTTGGCGATCAGCCCATCAGTGTTACCGACAACTTTTTCGATCTCGGCGGCAATTCCCTGAAGATCGTGAAAATGGTTTGGCTTATCGAGAACAAACTAGGTCAAAAGGTAACGGTAGTGGATGCATTTAAATATCACAACATATCGATGCTGGCAGAGTTTGTCAGCAACGGTGCGCCATCGGCGAATACCGGTCCGGTCAACCTTCACGAAGACCAGTCGATAGATGTTATGGATCAAACTTTAAAACTGTTAGCAGTAAACGAGCAATCTGAATGAACAAACGCGCTTACAACGGGCTGGAGATCGCTATCGTAGGGATCGCATCCCGGTTCTCGGGGTCTGATACCTGGAGAAAATATTGGGACAACCTCGTGGAAGGGAAAGAGTCACTTCGGTATCTGTCAAGGGAGGAATTGACATCGATCGGCGTCGGGGAAGAAGTCACGGGCAATCCTGCGTTTGTCAATGTCCGCACACTGTTCGACAACAAGGACTCGTTTGATCACAATTTCTTCAACTATACGCCGGATGAAGCTGCGTTATTGAATCCGGTACACAGGATCTTCCACGAATGCGTGTGGGAAGCGCTCGAAGATGCAGGCTATGATCCGGACAATCAACGATCCGGCCCGATCGGTATTTTTGCTGGTGCGCGCGACGACTTGAACTGGAAGATGTTCTCTGTCCTGAAAAACCAAAATGAAAAAGTCGATGACTTCACACTCCATCACATCAACAACCGGGATTATCTCGCCACGCTGATCGCCTACAAGCTGAATTTGCAAGGGCCTGCGTTCTCCGTAAATACCGGTTGCTCCACCTCGCTCGTTGCCATAAACCTGGCATGCAAAAGCTTGCTCCTCGGGGAAAGCAGGATGGCGATTGCAGGCGGAGCGCTTATCGACACACGCATCCAGCGCGGCTATGTTCATCGCGAGGGGATGATCAATTCTTCGGACGGACACTGCCGTGCGTTCGACAAGGATTCCTCAGGCACTACCGTCGGCGAAGGCGCAGGCGTGGTTGTTCTGAAAAGACTCGCCGACGCATTGAACGACAACGATAATATCTACGCCGTGATCAAGGGAGGATATGTCAACAATGATGGCAGCCGGAAGGTTGGGTTCTCTGCGCCGAGCATCGATGGGCAGGCGGAATGCATCCGTAAGGCGCTGAAGTTCGCAAAAGTCGAACCGGACACCATCACCTTTGTCGAAGCGCACGGCACGGGCACCAGACTCGGCGACCCGGTAGAAATGGAAGCGCTTAAGCTGGCATATGGCAATGCAGGCAGGAAGATCGCCGTGGGTTCTGTGAAGACGAACTTTGGACACCTCGATGCCGCGGCAGGAGTAGCGGGACTCATAAAGGCATCGCTGAGTCTTAAATTCAGAAAGCTTCCGCCAACCCTGCATTTCAAGCAGGGCAACCCGGAAATAAAGTTCGAAGAAAGCCGGTTTTACGTCAACGCAACACTCTCCGAACTTCGATCCGCGGATGACAACCCGCTGCGAGCCGCAGTAAGTTCATTCGGTATCGGTGGAACAAACGCCCACATTGTTTTGGAAGAGCCACCTCCGGTGAAGCATGTCGGCTCGGTCTCGGCAGGAATGCCTGTTATCCTTTCCGCAAAAACAAAAACATCGCTTGTCAATTACATCCATAAGCTCTCCGGTTTTCTGGGATCCGGTCAGGAGGTGAACTTGTGTGACCTCTCCTTTACCCTCGCAACGGGCAGGAAGCATTTCGAACATCGCGTGGGTCTGGTGTGCAGCTCGATAAACGATCTTGCAAGCAGGCTCGGGAAGTTGGAAGAAGAGGTGCGCTCCAGAAAAGCCAATGTTCAGCGCAGATCTGTCGTATTTGTCTTTTCCGGCGGAGGCTCCCAATATCAGAACATGGGCAAAGGCCTTTACGAGACGAACGAATTTTTCCGGAACGAGATGGACAAGGGCTTTTCGATTCTCAGGAACCTCACCGGCGTCCAATACAAGGAGATCCTATATACCGACGATCCCAGCGATCAGCGCATTAACCAGATGTTGCATACACAGCCACTGGTATTTTTGTTCGGATATGCGCTTGGCCGCACGCTCATGACATTGGGCATAACGCCACGATATATGTTGGGGCATAGCCTCGGTGAATACGTGTGTGCCTCCCTGAGCGAGCTTTTGTCATTTGAGGAAGCATTGCGTCTCGTAATACGAAGAGGCCAGCTGATGGAAAGCCTTGCCCCTGGCCGGATGATCAGCGTACCCTGCAGCGCATCCGAAGTGAAACGATACCTGACGGACAAAATTTCACTTGCAGCCATCAACAGCAGCGAGCAGGTTGTACTCTCGGGGCCTGCGGAAGAGATCAACCGCTTAAAAGATCGTATGGAGCAGGAGGGGCTCAACGTTGTGATGCTCCATAATTCCCATGCTGCACATTCGTCGATGATAGATGCTATCGTCGGTCAATACAGAATGGATCTCGCGCATACAAAATTCAACGACATCAAGATTCCATTCTTTTCGAACGTCTCCGGAGAGCTAGCGACGTTCCGGGATGTGGCTTCTCCAGAATACTGGTGCAACCACATGCGCGGCACCGTTCACTTTGCCCAATGCCTTGATTCCGTCGCCGATCAGAGCAGGGACTGTGTGTTTGTGGAAATCGGTGGCGGTCATTCGCTGTCAACACTGATCCGCCAGCATTACCCGCCTGATAGAAAGCCCGTAGCGGTCAATGTCATCCGACATCCGAAGGAAGACTTTGATGACGTGCAATATTTTACCGGGAAGCTTGCGTCGCTCTGGGAGTCGGGGATCGCGGTCAACTGGAATCAGTACTTTAGCGGCACGGCTGCGAGAAGAATTTCGCTTCCGACGTATGCCTTCGAGCAGAACAGGTTTCCCGCAGAGGTTAATCCTTTCGACCCGGCGTTGATCGGAACTACGCTGTCTTTACAGCCTGTCACGCAGGAACTCAGGAACTGGATCTATTACCCAGTGTGGAAATCGGTGACAACGAGTGTGAACGGGCACCGGAATACCGTGCCGGAACGTACCGCGCTCGTGTTTGTGTCGCCGGACCTTGCGTGCAGGGAACTCATCGGAAAATTGAGAGGGGCGGGCTACAGGACAATTGAAGTGCATGCGGGAAGTGGCTTTTCAAAAACAGATGTTTTGTCCTACCGGATCGACCCCTGTAAAGCAGATGATTTTCATACACTCGTGGCTGATCTTCATGCAAGCTCGATACAGGTTTCCGATGTTATCTACGCCTGGCCTACGCGTATCGACTCGGCAAAGCTAACGCTCAGCGGCGCCGGGCTGAATACAAGCCTGGCTTACTTCAGTCTTATAGAATATGTGCGGCATTCCCTGAGGACCGGGACGCTTACGGGACAGCGGTTCTACGTGATAACCGCTTCGCTACAGAAGGTTTTGGGTTCCGAAACCGGTTTTTGCAGCCAGTCACTTGCCCTGGCAGTCGTCAATGGCCTGCCGCAGGAATACGGAGTGTCTGCATGCTGCATCGATGTAGAGCCGAGTGACGTCCGAGCCGCCGAAGGAATTTTCCGGATATTACAAGGCACTGACCGCCCCGAAAGGTTGATCGCCCTCAGAAACGGGAAGAAGTGGATACAGGATTACGAACGCAATGCATTCGATGTGGGGACCACGACTGCATTCAGGGCAAAGGGCGTGTACCTCATCACCGGCGGACTGGGCAATGTTGGATTCGTGCTGGCGCAATACCTGCTCAGGGAGTACAACGCTACGGTCGCAATCCTTGGTCGCAAAGACCTGCAGCAAAACGCCGAAGCTGCCACGCGTTTCCAACAACTTCGCGACGCCGGAAATGCTTTTTACTATCAGGGAGATATAACCCGTGCCGACGAGCTCGAGGCAGTCATCCGGGAGATCGGAGAACAACATGGCATGCTGAACGGCGTGATCCATACTGCAGGGAATATCGACAAGAACAATTATCAATTGATCGAAGACATCACGCATGACAAAGCCTTCGCATTGTTCGCCCCGAAAGTCCTGGGTATATTGAACCTACGTCATGCACTGCAGGACACGCCTCTTGATTTCGTATGGATAACATCGAGCATTGCCTGTGAGCTTGGAGGACTTGGATACACGTCCTATTCTGCGGCTAACCTTTTCATGGACTATTTCGTCACAACGCAACAACTTCCGCATTGGCATGTTGTCCGGTTGGGAGAGATGGTATTCTCGCCAGAAGA
>CBHTUB010000088.1:0-15376 GCA_966095595.1 uncultured Chryseosolibacter sp.
GACGTCGGTCGTGGCCGCCCGCCACCCCGTGTCGCGCGCCGCGCCCGGCCCTCGAGAATTTCACATTTCACATTTCAGGATTCAGATTGGAGCCCCTTTTGCAGGCGTCTCTGCTGATTGAGGGCTTTGACCGACAGTCGAGCGCTCAAATGCACTTTACTTCGGAAATCAAATACGTTGTTCATTCGAAGTACCACCGAAAGCAGATCAATACAGACTTAGATCGACCCTGGAGTCCCCTGAAACCTGCCTTGCCGGCAGTCTCAGATCAGCCTCACGCCCGGTAACGTTGGATATGCTTTGCCAGGCAGTATGAAATCTGAGATCCGGAATCTGAGCGATCGCTCAGCGAGCCCAAAAACTTTACTAACTTTCGTTAGCAGAACTTTTTTTATAAATTCTCCGTATTGGAGTTGTCATTATTGAACGATTATCGTTTAATTTTGCAGAAGCAAGTATTTGAATAAAACAAAAATTAAAACTGAATGATTTTCATCTAACGTTTCACTTAAACCACTAAGAAAGAAATTGAAAACATTGTTCACCATCGTTACAGCAGAAGCTTCTGCTAACCACGCCAAGAGGACTATTCAGCTCTTCGTTCCAGCCTGCACGGTGACCAGGCGACCCCGACCGGTGCGCTTCGCGCGTATTTGATATTCCCTACAACATTCGTTGACAACAGCGTGATGTCCGGGACGTCACGTTGAAGTATGCATTTATGGCATACGAATTTTCATTTTTCACTTACAATTTTAGAGACATTGGAAAATCAATATAATATCATCGTCAGACTGGCCACAGTCGACGACAAACATTACGCCGAGACCATCACTACCGAGATGGAAGAGTCTGCAAAGGCACGCGGAACCGGTATTGCCAAACGATCACCGGACTACATCATTCAGAAGATGGAAGAAGGTAAGGCAGTCATCGCGCTTACCGCTGACGGCACTTGGGTAGGCTTTTGCTACATCGAAGCGTGGCAGCACGAAAAGTATGTAGCCAACTCTGGCCTCATTGTATCCCCCGCGTTCAGGAAAACCGGCGTGGCAACAGAGATCAAGAATAAGATCTTCGACTTGTCGCGTAAGAAATATCCCAATGCAAAGATCTTCGGTCTGACCACAGGTCTCGCCGTCATGAAGATCAACTCGGATCTCGGCTATGAGCCTGTCACTTACTCTGAACTCACGACGGACGAAGAGTTCTGGAAGGGCTGCAAAAGCTGTGTGAATTACGACATCCTGATGAGCAAGAACAGGAAGAACTGTCTGTGCACGGCGATGCTCTTCGACCCCGAGGAAGCAGCGAAAAAGTTGAACATGCCTTTGCCGCCCGCTAAAAGTGCGGATGCTGTAGTGACCGCTCATGGCGAGCTGGTGATGCACAAGCATCGCGTGTTCCAGGGCAACCTTTCCCTGTTTGAGCGCTGGATGCGTTTCAAGCAGTACGTGTTGCTCAAGGCTTTCGGGAAGAAGGATGAGAACGAAGGTTCCGAGAGGAAACGATCTATCCTCAGCTTTTTCCTTTTCTGGTAACATGGCTCTTCACGCGAAGGGCGTCACATTTTGAACTCCAACATAATCAATGAAGAAAAAAGTAGTACTTGCTTTTAGCGGTGGACTGGATACGTCCTACTGCGTAAAGTATTTAAGTGAAGATCGTGGGTATGAGGTACACACGATCACCATCAATACAGGTGGTTTTGACAAGGAAGAGGTCAGGGCTATCGAAGATCGTGCGAAGAGCCTTGGCGTCGCATCACATATAACCGTCGATGAGACAAAAAATTACTACGATAAGGTAATCAGGTTCCTCATCTACGGCAACGTACTGAAGAACAATACCTACCCGTTGAGCGTGAGCGCGGAGCGAATGTCGCAGGCGCTCGCAACTGCGAACTATGCAAAACTGGTGAAGGCGGATGCAGTAGCGCATGGAAGCACCGGCGCCGGTAACGACCAGGTGCGCTTCGATATGATCCTCAACATCCTTGTTCCCGGTATCGAGATCATCACACCGATCCGTGAGATGAAGCTTTCACGCGAGGAAGAGATCGCTTACCTGAAGTCGAAAGGTGTTCAGATGAACTTCGAGAAAGCAATGTATTCGATCAACAAGGGTATCTGGGGAACATCGGTTGGGGGGAAAGAAACCCTGAAGTCTCTCGGGATGCTTCCGGAAGAGGCATGGCCCACGCAGGTGACCAAATCAGGGACCGAGACTGTAAAGCTCGGATTTGAAAAAGGCGAGCTGGTTCGTGTTAATGACAAGAAGTTCGGCCATCCTACGGAAGCGATCCAGTATCTGCAGTCGATCGCCGGCCCTTACGGTATTGGACGAGATATCCATGTTGGCGATACGATCATCGGTATCAAGGGGAGGGTGGGCTTCGAAGCAGCGGCACCGATGCTGATCATCAAGGGCCATCACGCCATTGAAAAGCACGTGCTCACCAAGTGGCAGCTCACCTGGAAAGACCAGATCGCCCAGTTCTATGGCAACTGGCTGCACGAGGGGCAGTATCTCGACCCGGTTATGCGCGACATGGAAGCATTTCTGGTCAACACGCAGCAAAATGTTACGGGCGACGTTCACATCCAGCTCTACCCTTACAGGTTCCAGATAATGGGCATTGAGTCGCCTTTCGACCTGATGTCGTCGAAGTTCGGCAAATACGGAGAGATGAACCTGGGCTGGAGCGGTGACGACGTGAAAGGTTTCTCCAAGATCTTCGGAAACCAGACGATGATCTACAATCAGGTTAAGGAAAGTAATCAGTAAATTTAAATAGGAGGCGGGGAGTCGCTTCCACATCTTCAATGAGTAAAAAAATCAAGGCTGGCGTAGTAGGTGGGGCAGGGTATACAGGCGGCGAGACGATTCGTTTGTTGTTGAACCACCCACAGGTCGATCTTGCTTTTGTGCACAGCAGAAGCAACGCCGGCAATCCATTGTATTCCGTCCATCCGGACCTGATCGGAGAAACATCGCTGAACTTTGCAGATTCAATTGACGATTCTGTCGACGTGGTGTTCCTGTGCCTCGGTCATGGAGAAAGCAAGAAGTTCCTGGAATCAACACCGTTGAAGGACTCGGTTAGGGTGATCGATCTCAGTCAGGATTTTCGCCTTGGCGATTCGGTAAAAGGCAGGGACTTTGTGTACGGTCTGCCCGAATTGAATAGGGACAAGATCAGGCAATCGACGAATGTTGCCAACCCGGGTTGTTTTGCTACCGCCATCGAACTGGGCCTGCTACCGCTCGCAAAAGCAGGGCTGCTGACGCAGGTGTTTACAACAGGCATCACCGGATCAACCGGCGCCGGACAAAAGCTTCAGGATACGACGCACTTCACCTGGCGCGCAAACAATATTTCCGCCTACAAGACATTGACGCATCAGCATCTCAGGGAGATCAATCAATCATTGCAACAGCTTCAACCGAAGTTCGGAGGCGCGTTGAACTTCGTCCCGTGGCGCGGAGATTTCACCCGCGGTATATTCGTCAGCTCGGTCATTGAAACTGAAAAGGGTCTCGATGAGTTGAAGTCACTTTATAAAGATTTTTATAAGGGCCAATCATTCACGTTTGTTTCCGACGACACGGTGGATCTCAAGCAGGTCGTGAACAGTAACAAGTGTGTGATCGGATTAGAGAAGGAAGGTGATAAGCTTGTCGTTCACTCCGCGATTGACAATTTGCTAAAAGGTGCGTCAGGCCAGGCAGTTCATAACATGAACTTGATGTTTGGATTTGATGAAACCGCCGGGCTTCGATTGAAAAGCATTGTATTCTAGCTGGTAAGCTGCAACATGAAAGCTATAATGATTACAGGCCTCAATTGAACAGCAGCAATTAGCGATTCGATAGAAAAATAGAATACAGAAAAACATATCACTTAAAACTTACAGCTTATAGCTCAAAGCTTACAACTCCAAATGAAATTATTCGACGTTTATCCCTTGTTCAATATTACTCCGGTTAAAGCTGAAGGCTCCTGGCTTTGGGATGATAAGGGTGAAAAGTATCTCGATCTTTACGGTGGCCATGCCGTTATTTCCGTAGGTCATTCGCATCCGCACTATGTCAAGAGCCTGACCGACCAGCTTAACAAGATCGCATTTTACTCGAACAGCGTTCAGAACGACCTTCAGGTCAAGTTCGCGCAGAAGCTGGGGGAGATCTCGGGTTATTCCGATTATCAGCTTTTTCTTTGCAACTCCGGAGCTGAGGCGAATGAGAATGCGTTGAAGCTTGCTTCGTTTGTAACGGGTCGTAAGAAAGTTATTGCATTTAAAAAAGCGTTTCATGGGCGTACGTCCGGTGCTGTCGCGGCAACTGATAATCCGAAGATCGTAGCGCCTTTCAATGCGAGTCACGAGATCGTATTTGTGCCGCTCAACGATGTGGGTCAGTTTGACAATGAGCTTACCGGTGATGTGGCCGCGGTTATTATAGAGGGCATACAGGGTGTAGGAGGTATTCAGCTTCCGTCGGATTCATTTTTGCAACATGTTCAGAAAGCCTGTGAGCATAACGGTACCATATTGATCCTCGATGAAATTCAATCTGGCTATGGGCGTACCGGAAAATTCTTCGCACATCAGTACGCTGGTATAAGGCCACACCTGATCACGACAGCGAAGGGCATGGGTAACGGATTCCCTATCGGTGGTCTGTTCATCCATCCGGATATCAAGCCATGGAGCGGCATGCTGGGCACGACTTTCGGTGGGAATTACCTGGCATCAGTTGCGGGTCTTGCGGTGCTGGAGATCATTCAAAAGGAAAATCTTATCGAAAATGCTGCGAAAATCGGATCATACCTTATTAACGAACTGAAACGATTTCCTAAATTAAATGAGGTTCGCGGCCGGGGCTTGATGATCGGAATAGACTTGCCGGAGGAATACAAAGAGGTGCGTCATAACCTGTTGTTCAAGCATCATATTTTTACCGGAGAAGCAAAACCGAATACGATTCGCCTGCTGCCTTCATTGGCCATGACGCAAAAGGAAGCTGACATATTTTTAAACGCTCTGAAACAAGAACTACAATGAAAAACTTCATCTCTGTCCAGGATGCCGGTGATATCTATCATCTGGTGAACAAGGCGTTGGCTTACAAAGCCGATCCATTTCGCGATCGGGCATTGGGGGCTAACAAGAGGATTGGATTGATATTTCTGAATCCAAGCATGCGCACACGTCTCAGCACTCAGATTGCTGCAGCTAACCTCGGCATGGAAGTGATCACTTTTAACGTTGGCCAGGAGGGATGGACGTTCGAGTTCGAGGACGAGGCCATCATGAGCGGAAGCACGGTAGAGCACGTGAAGGACGCCGCGCCGATCCTTGGAAAATATTTTGATATCCTCGGCATCCGCACGTTCCCTTCCCTTCAGAATAAGGCGGAAGACTACTCCGAATTGTATATCAAACAGTTCATCAAATATGCCGGAGTGCCGGTCGTGAGTCTGGAAAGCGCTACTTTGCATCCGCTTCAGAGCCTTACTGACCTTATTACGATACAGGAGACATTTAAGGAAAAGCGACGTCCCAAGATCGTACTTACCTGGGCGCCGCACGTCAAGGCTCTTCCACAATGTGTGGCAAACAGCTTTGCGCAATGGATCAATGCATGGGAGCACAACGGGCAGCACTATGCGGATTTTGTAATAGCGCATCCCGAAGATTATGAACTCGATCCGGCGTTTACCAAGAGAGCCTCCATCACGCACGACCAGAACTATGCGCTCAAGAACGCCGACTTCGTGTACGTCAAGAACTGGAGCACCTATAATGATTACGGCCGCATTTACTGCAACGACCCGAAGTGGATGCTCACCAGCGAAAAGCTTCTCCTGACCAATCATGCGAAGGTCATGCATTGTTTGCCAGTGCGAAGAAACGTCGAGCTCAGCGACGAAATTCTGGATGGGTTCAGCAGCATTGTAACACAACAGGCGGCAAACAGGGTATGGGCGGCGCAAGCAGTGTTGAGCGAACTTCTTGCATCAGTGAAATAAACGACAATGAATAAACTTTTTATCATCAAGATCGGAGGCAATGTTCTCGACAACCCGGAAGCGCTAAAGAAATTTCTGGCGGACTTTGCAACGATCAAGGAGCCGAAGATCCTCATTCACGGAGGCGGGAAGATCGCAACGAAGATCGGTGATCAACTCGGTATTGAGTCCAATTATATCAACGGAAGAAGGATAACCGATTCGCAGACGCTCGACCTTGTGACAATGGTCTACGGAGGTCTCGTCAACAAGCAGATCGTTGCGCGGCTGCAGCAGTTGGGGTGCAACGCATTTGGCGTGACCGGTGCAGACGGAAACATGATCAGGGCAACAAAAAGACCCGTGAAGGATATCGACTATGGTTTTGTCGGTGATATAAAACCTGAAAGTGTCAACTCGACCTTGCTTTATTTCCTGTTGAAGCAAAATACAGTTCCGGTGTTTGCGCCGCTTACCCATGGAGACGGTGTGATGCTCAATACCAACGCAGACACGATTGCTTCCGTACTTGCCGTCGCGCTCGGAAAACATTTCGACGTCAGGCTCATATTCTGTTTCGAGAAGAAAGGTGTATTGCGCGACGTAAACAATGCCGAATCAGTGATACGGCACCTGCCCAAATCTTTGTACGACGACCTGTTGAACAAGAACGTATTTGCGGACGGGATCCTTCCAAAACTGGAAAATGCCTACGCCGCCATTCATGCGGGGGTGAAGGAAGTGCTGATCGGGGAGGCTGCCGATCTGACAAGGAACATCGGCCAGCAGACAGAAGGGACATTAATTACCGTGTAGCATTGCAAAGTATGGACCTCCAACTTGATGAGATAGCGATAAACCTTCTTGAACAGCTGATAGCCGTTCCGTCTTTTAGCAAAGAGGAGGATCAGACTGCGGTGGTGCTTGAAGGGTTTTTCAGGCAGTATAATATTCCGACGGAACGCAGGGGAAACAATGTCTGGACGCGTAACAAATTTTTCAACCATGAGTTGCCGACCATACTTTTGAATTCACATCACGACACGGTGAGGCCGAACTCGGCTTACACACGCGATCCGTTCAAAGCGGAGATCATAGATGGTAAATTGTATGGACTCGGAAGCAACGACGCGGGCGGGCCACTCGTATCGCTGATCGCTGCATTCATGCACTATTATGCGCAGCAGGATCTCAAGTACAACATTGTGTTTGCTGCATCGGCCGAGGAGGAAATTTCAGGCACGGGCGGTATTGAAAGTATCTGGGAGCTGTTGCCGAAGATCGACTTTGCAATAGTGGGGGAGCCCACGCTTTGTCATATGGCAATAGCGGAAAAAGGTTTGATGGTGCTCGATTGCGTTGCCAAAGGAAGAGCCGGCCACGCTGCCCGGGAAGAAGGTCTCAACGCCATATATGAAGCTTTGAAGGACATCGAGTGGTTTAGAAATTATAAGTTTCCGAAAGTATCGGACACGCTGGGAGAGATAAAGATGACGGTTACCGTGATCAATGCCGGTAAGCAACATAATGTCGTCCCCGCAGAGTGTCTCTATACTGTCGACGTTCGCGTGACGGATCAGTATACGCTGGAGGAGGTTTATGATGTGATCAGGACAAGCGTGAAGAGCCAGGTAGTACCGAGGTCGCTCAGGATGCGTTCGTCGGGCATCGCGAGTGATCATCCGCTGGTCGGAGCAGCCAACAAGTTGGGTTTGCAGCTCTACGGTTCTCCGACTACGTCGGACCAGGCACTGATCCCGGTTCCGTCGGTGAAGATCGGGCCAGGTGACTCTGCACGCTCGCATACGGCAGATGAGTTCATCTATGTGGCGGAAATTGTGAAGGGAATAGACACTTACATCGCATTGCTTAAGGAAGTAGTTCATTAGTTGTAATTTATCATGAAACTCTGGCAAAAGGACAAGACGTCGTTAAAGGAAGTGGAACGTTTCACGGTGGGACGCGACCAGGAAATGGACATGTACCTGGCGAGGTTCGATGTCCTTGGCTCGATCGCTCACGCCACCATGTTGCAATCGATCGGTCTGCTGGAGAGGGACGAGCTTGATAAGGTTCGCGCAGGACTGAAGAATATCTACAAACGTATCGAAGCCAATGAGTTTAAAGTCGAGACGGGAGTGGAGGACATTCATTCGCAGGTGGAGCTCGAGCTAACGAAATCTCTCGGCGACATCGGTAAAAAGATCCATAGCGGGAGATCGAGAAATGACCAGGTGCTGGTGGATGTCAAATTATACCTCCGATACGAGATCGGTGAAATTATTGCTCTCGTAAAACAGCTCTTCGATGTGCTGATACGACAAAGCGCGAAGTATCAGAAGCACCTGTTGCCCGGATACACGCACCTGCAGATCGCCATGCCGTCTTCTTTCGGGCTGTGGTTTGGAGCGTATGCCGAGAGCCTCGTCGATGACCTTCATACCGTGTATGGAGCCTATCAGGTTGTCAACAAGAATCCTCTGGGTTCTGCGGCTGGATATGGGTCTTCATTTCCGTTGAATCGAACCATGACTACGCAGTTGCTGGGGTTTGACGATCTCAACTACAATGTTGTGTATGCGCAGATGGGACGCGGAAAAACGGAACGTATCGTTGCCAGCGCCTTTTCAAATATTGCGGCTACATTGTCGAAGCTCGCAATGGACTCATGCCTTTACATGAACCAGAATTTTGCATTCATCAGTTTTCCCGATGAGCTCACAACAGGGTCGAGCATCATGCCCCACAAAAAGAACCCGGATGTATTCGAGCTGATCCGGTCACGTTGTAATCAGCTGGTTGCGCTTCCCAATGATATCGCCATGATGACAACCAATCTGCCGTCCGGCTATCACCGCGACCTTCAGCTGCTGAAAGAGCTTTTGTTTCCGGCTATTCAATCGTTGAAAGATTGCCTTTCAATGACGATGCTGATGCTTGAGAATATTTCGATACGCGAAAATATCCTCGACGACCCCAAATATAAATACCTGTTCAGTGTAGAGGAGGTTAACAAACTGGTGCTGGCCGGCATGCCCTTCCGCGACGCTTACAAAAAAGTCGGGCTCGATATCGAGAACGGCAGCTTTTCGTCCGATGCGGTGGTTAACCACACACACGAAGGCAGCATTGGAAATCTGAAACTAACCGAGATCGGAAAGATGATGGATTCCATTCTGGAAAAATTTCGCTTCCCGGATATCGACAAGAAGCTTTCAGAGCTATTGAAGTAAGTGTGGAATCCCTTCCTCAACTCACCGAAAACGTTTCCACTAAGTAACTCCTTGTTCATTGCTAACTGACGCAAAGACTGGCGGTTGTCCTACCCTGTTCTGTGGCATACGATTTTATTTTGATAAGCAGTCATATCCGGATTATCGGATATATACGGGTAAACATGTGTAACAATTTAATTGTATGCTTATGAACAAGAATATGCAGGATCGCAGACCGAATGATTTTCCAGAGTTACAGGTGGGTTACCCCGAACGAAATGATGTGCGTGATCCTAATCATGAGATGGAGCGCATACATGTGGACCTCGAGAACTTTGAGTTGAAGCGGTTGAACGCCGATGGGGTAACAAGGGAAAACAGACGACAGGGTGCTGTCAGTCGTTAAAGGCATAAAAGCAGCATGATTGCCGTTAGCTGCTTGATAAAGGTGCATTCATATTTGAGTGCATCTTTTTTATTTTCAAGTGTCTTCACCTATGGGCTGTCAGCACTTCGCCTGCTCGTGCAGGTACTCGGCTATGGGCTTCTTCTCATTTCCCTGTTGCCGCTCGTTAGAAATGACAACTGGGTTTTTCGGGTTTTCGAATATCCCCGCTCTCAAAAGTTATTCATTAATGTCATACTCCTTTTGGGATTTTTGGGTTTGGCAGATTTTGAATCTCGCCACGACCAGATCTTTATCGGATTGTTATCTGCCAATGCCTGTTACCTGTTTTATCAGATCTGGCCCTATACATTCATCTCCCGAAAACAGATGAAGAGCAGTAGCGCGATGGATGAGTCCCGACAATTCCGGTTGTTTATTGCCAATGTTTACCAGGATAACCGCGATGTGCAGAGATGCCTGAAGTGTATCGAACTGAATAAGCCTGACATTGTGTTGCTGGTTGAGATCGACGAGTTTTGGGCACGGGAACTGGATGCCGCGTTGAAGGATAGGTTTAGCTATGTGGTCGCTGAGCCACGTGATAATACCTATGGCATGGTACTGTATTCGAAGCTACGCCTGTGTGAGTCCGCGGTCGAATATCTCGTTGAGAAGGACGTGCCGTCGATTCACACCTCTGTGCAATTGAGGTCTGGCGAGACATTCAAACTCTATGGTCTTCATCCCAGGCCTCCCGTACCGCATGAAACTACACGCTCAACGGAGCGCGATGCCGAGATCCTTCTGGTGGCCCGCGAATCTTCGTCCCTGACAGAACCGGTGGTTGTGGCAGGTGATCTCAACGATGTAGCGTGGAGCTACACAACCGAGCTGTTTCTCAAGGTCAGTAAACTCCTGGATCCACGGCGCGGCCGGGGGTTCTACAATACCTTCAACGCCAACTACTGGTTTTTGCGCTGGCCGCTGGACCACGTATTCTGTTCCACGCATTTTGAATTGGTGGCGCTCAAACGACTCCCGTCAATCGGTTCCGATCATTTTCCGATCATGATAGACCTCAGGCTTTGTGTGCAGAAGCCCCCTGAAAACGAAAAGGAGACGCTCGAGGCCAGCCGTTCTGAGCGCGCATTCGTTCAGGAGAAAATTGAAAATGCCCTGAACCCCTAAAAAAATTTCCCTGTAAAACATAAAAGAATGAACATTCATTTATATTTGCTGCCGATATGCGCACGCGCGACGAAAACAAGGAGTTGGCCATCAGGGAGAAGGCCCTGAAAATGCTGGTGAGTGACGGCTTTGACGGCTTGAGCATGCAAAAACTTGCAAAGGCCGCCGGGGTTTCGCCCGCGACCATCTATATCTACTATAAAGACCGCGATGACTTGATCGTCAACGTCTGGATATCGGAGTTGTCGCGTATGATGAAGGCTTCCCTGAAAGGATTCGATCCGCAGATGCCATTCGATAAAGGTTTGAAGGTCCAATGGATGAACCGCGCAAAGTTCTTCATTGAAAACCCGGAGTCAGCGCATTTTCTGGAGCAAATGAAGTATTCGCCCTATTATGAAAAATGTCTCGACTACCTGGACCCCACGTTCGTGAATGCCATGCGTGACTTTGTTCACAACGCGATCAAACGGAAGGAGCTTGTAAAGCTGCAGATCGAGGTTTATTGGGCTGTTGCCTTTGCGCCCCTGTACCAGCTTGTCCGCTGGCATATGTCCGGGAAGGGAATGAGTGGCAAGGAGCCCTTTTCCCTCGACGAAAAGATCATGGATCAGACATTGAAACTTGTTTTAAAAGCTTTGAGACCATAACGAGATATTTATGTATTCAGAAACAGTCAGCGATATCCTGGTATTCAAAACCAATCTTGAAAATTCAGAATGTGTAAAGCGCGTTGGTGAATTGCTGGGCGATCATAATGCCGTGCTGGCATGGAACGTAGATGTGCAGGATATAGACCACGTGCTGCGCGTGGAATGCAATGATTCAATATCGGCAGACACCATCGTCGAACTGCTGCACGACGCCGGTTTCGAATGCGAGGAATTACCTGATTAAAATTTATTACCAACAACATGCAACAAAAAGTCTTCTCACGGTATGACATGTTTGTCATCGCCATCCTAACCTTTATTCAATTCACCGTCATTCTGGACTTCGTGGTGTTGTCACCGCTCGGCGCATTTGTTATGCCGGCGTTGAAGATCACTCCGGCCCAATTCGGTATGGTCGTGTCAGCCTATGCCATCAGCGCGGGAGTCGCGGGCTTTGGCGCTGCATTTTTCGCGGATCGTTTCGACCGGAAGAGTATGCTGCTGTTCTTCTATACCGGATTTACGATCGGAACATTTTTCTGTGGCATCGTTGATTCATACGAGTGGCTTCTGGCAGCGCGCGTGTTCACGGGCGTATTCGGAGGTGTGATCGGCTCGATATGTTTTGCGATCGCCACCGACCTTTTCAAGCTCGAGGTACGCGGGCGGGTAATGGGTTTCCTTCAAATGGCATTTGCCGGAAGCCAGGTGCTCGGGTTACCGATCGGTTTGTACTTCGCCGAGGTGTGGGACTGGCATTCTGCATTTCTGATGATTGTCGGGTTCTGCATTGTTGTAGGAGTCGTGATCGCAGTTTATCTGAGACCAGTGAATGCCCATTTGAAAATGCAAGGGAACACCAACATCTTCGATCATTTCGCAAAAGTGGTAACAAGGAAGGATTATCTGATCGGCTTTGTAGCAACGACATTACTCGCCACCGGTGGTTTTATGCTTATGCCTTTCGCGAGTGCTTTTAGCGTAAATAACCTTGGGCTAAAGACGGATCAATTGCCAGTACTCTATTTTGTAACTGGAATTTTTTCAATGGCAGCGGGACCGTTCATCGGAACGCTCGCCGACAGCGCAGGCACATATCAGGTGTTTATCATGGGCACCATTCTCAGCATCATCGTGGTTCTCATCTATTGTAATCTGGGAATTACGCCGCTATGGGGAGTCATGGCCGTGAGCGTAGTGATGTTCATCGGAGTTTCGTCGCGTTTGATCTCTTCTCAGGCCCTGCTGTCTGCCGTTCCCGATCAGAAGGACCGCGGAGCATTCATGAGCATCAATTCGTCGGTGCAGCAGATCTCCGGTGGAATGGCTACCATGATCGCCGGACTTATCATCGTGCAAGCTCCGGATGGCAAACTTGATGGGTATAATATTCTAGGTTATGTGGTCTCGGCAGTGATGATCGTGACAATGGTGCTGATGTATGGGCCTCACCGGATTGTCCAACAGAAGGTCCGCCTGGCGTCCAACGGCCATGGTCATGCAGCAACTGCGCACACGCATGCCGAACCTGCCGGAAAATAAAATATCCCGTCGGACTGACGGGATATTGATAAATCCCTGCCTGACCGAAGTCATTCGGGCAGGCTCGTTCAATTTTATCAGCAAGCTAAAATCGCACGGGGATATGGCGCGTTTATTCTAACTCACATCACCTGTGAAATTGAATAGCTTGCTTTCTAATGATAAAATTTTCGTGGGACTAGACATGGTACCTCCTTTCTTTAAGTTGAACATAAGCGGCAGCATCCTATTCAGGTAACTTTTGAACTTCGCGTGCCACCGATAACGAACGTTATACAAGATGCAGAACATCGGGCCGGGACAAATCGTTTCGTTTGACGTCCCGGATTTTAAGGCGGCATTTGCTGCGCCGCCCGCGTGTGTTCCCGATGACGGCCTGTTCAGTTTGAGAACGATCCGAAGATTGCATTGCAGGTTATTATTCAGTGGTGTGGATACCAAACGGCATAAGCAGCGGAATGCGGGAGAGTTGCCAGAGGAGAAACTTCGAATGAAACTTATTGTTTTGCGTCACGTAAAAGACGTCCAATAGTCAATTTATTACGACAAATAGTACTGAATTATAGAAAAAGTCTATTTTTGCCATTAGAATCCCCACACTATGAGCGCTTTAAGAAAGGTAACAAAAGCGATTGAAGACATCATTGAATACCTGGTATTTGCTGCCAGGTGGTTCCAGGCTCTTATATATCTCGGTTTGATCCTCGGATCCGGCCTCTATGTATACAAATTCATGGAGGAGCTTGCTACCCTCGCGCGAAATATTCAGATATGGACCGAAGTTCAGGTGATGCTTGCAATCCTGGGCCTTATCGATATCTCAATGGTGATGAACCTTCTTGTCATAGTGATCATTGGTGGTTATTCGATATTTACGAGTCGCATCGACTTCGATGAGCAGGAGGACCGACCACACTGGATCGACAACCTGGACGCTGATCGCCTGAAGGTAAAACTTGCTACGTCACTGGCCTCCATCTCCGGTGTGCACCTCCTCAAGACTTTTATCGACATCCACTCCGAGACCGAAACCGGTAGTTACGAGGCGCTTATGTTCGAGATCATCATCCACCTCGTGTTCATCATTTCAGCCCTGATCCTGGCGTGGATTGCAAAGATCCTCGATCACCGCGGAACTTCCCTGGCTAAAGGAATAAAGCCCTGATCAGTAGTAGTCGGGAACGTTCTTGCCAAGTATGATGTCGCGTTCGGCGATTTGAGTGCCGTCTTCAAGCTTTGTGATCTTGAGTATCCCATTGCCACCGCGTTTTTCCTGACTCGCCCGGACTTCGGGCGTCACGAAGGGATCATCGTCGAAGAGGAACTCATCGATCCAATATTCATTTTTTCCGGGTTCCAGAATAACAGGGTGAATATGTGCGGGAGCGTTCGTGCCGGGATATGACGCGGGACGTAACGTGTAGATCGTATACTTTCCAGAAGCATCGGTCTTGACCCATCCCCGAATGTAACCGTGTCTCCGTCAAGCGGCGTATAGCGCCCGGCCTGATCGGTGTGGTATACGTATAGGATAACATCCTTCGCCGGAGTTTTTCCATCAGATTGATAAATTGTTCCACTGATGATGAGCTTCGGACCCCTTTCCTGGAAATCAGGAAGCGTATCCACGTTATTGAGATTTTTGTCGCCGTAGTCGAGCACGGCCTCACACCCCTCACAGCCCCCGCCGATGCGCCTGGTCTTCTGAGCCGCCTTCTTCTCCTGCGAACATCCGGCTTCTGCAATGAGAAGCATCAAAATGATCATCGATATGAATCTCATAAACTTTTTGATTTAACCGAATTTCGGAAATAGAAAGACGAATTGGTTCCCTATGTTGATGGGAGGCAAACTCCAGACAGGAGCTGCCAATAATGGGGAGTGCTGGTTGTTTCCCCGCGAAATGAGCTTACCTTTGATCTGAACACCTGTAGAAAATGGAACCAACCACCATTCTATATATCATTATCGGGATCACAACCATTTCCTATCTCTTCGAACAGTTCCTGGATTACATTAACCTGAAGGCGCAGCGGACAGACATACCTGATGATATCGCTGCTTTTTACGAACGAACCCGATACCTGAAGTCGTTGAATTATCACCGTGAACTGACAAAGTTCTCGTTTCTTACCTCCGCATTCTCTTTTGCATTGTCGTTGGCCATGCTGCTAACCGGAGGGTTCGGATGGCTTGATGGTGTGCTGGAGAACTATCTCGGGAGCCAGATACTTAGGGCGCTCGCGTTCTTCGGGATCCTGACGCTGGCCTCCGATCTGCTCACTTTGCCGTTTCAACTATATTCCACCTTCGTGATCGAAGAAAAATACGGATTCAACAAGACGATACTGAAAACTTTTTTCTTCGACAAGATCAA
>CBHTUB010000089.1:0-15274 GCA_966095595.1 uncultured Chryseosolibacter sp.
CAGCTCATACAAAGCCCGGCCATAATTTTCGAGGTACTGCACTTCGTTTCCGTCCAGGGAGATCGCCTTTGCAAAACTCTGGCTTGCCGTATCGTATCGTTCAAGTTGAAACTCGGTCACGCCCTTGTAATTGTAAATTGAAGAATTTTCGTATTGAAGGCTCAATGCCTTCTGATACGACTTCAATGCTGCTTCATATTCTTTCAGTTGGGCTTCTGAAACGCCGAGGTTGAAATACGTTTCGCCTGCTTCCCCGAACTTGAGGACTTCAAGGAAATCTTTTTTTGCTTCCGCATATTTTTGCTGATGGAAGTAAGCTACTCCGCGGTTTTGATACGCGATAGCGAGTGTTGGCTTAAGCTCGATAGCTTTGTCATAGTCCCTGATAGCTCCCTCGTTGTCGCCCAGGCGGAATTTGGCAAGGCCGAGGTTGTTCCAGATCGTGCCTGAATTGGGTTCAAGTTCGATCGCCCTTGTGAAATCCGAGATTGCGCTGTAGTATTCTCCAATGGCAATTTTGGCGAGGCCTCTTGCATTGTATGCGCGGGAACCCGGCTGGCTGGAAATGATCGCGGTATACTTTTCGATCGACGCCTTATAGTCCCCTGCATTGTAAAGGCTGTCCGGGAGGCCAAACTGATCGTTCGATCTTTGCCTGAGCTTGTTGTCTTCATCAAACGCAGATTGCGGGATGACAAACAACGAGTCGGCAAACTTTTGGTTGAATTTAACTTCGTCAAAATAGCCGGTCAGATCTTCGTCGCCCTTCACTTCATGATAATATGCGGGCATGACAAAACCGTCGACGTTGATGTATTTACCGAATTGCCTTTTACCCTTGCGGTCCTCCGTTTTTACAACGAGAAAATCCTTTTTGTTGATGAACACCCGTGTTTTTTGATCGGTGTCCAACTCGAGCACGTAGACCTGGAGCGAATCGAGCTGCTCCGTGCCAATAAGCTTTACGTTGATCTTCCTCTCTTTGTAATTCAGGAGGTCGTATTGCGCAAAATCGAAGTTGTCGTTTTGTTGTTTTGGACCATCGTCGGCATCACGGCGGGTAAGCTTGCTTTCTCCGGTCAAGCCGTTATAGTCCCACGTGAGTGAGTCGTTGGCGATCTGTATAAAGCTTGCTCCCTGGAAGTGCATTTGCAGCCTCATTTCGCGGGGCATTTTGAAAAAGATCTCGATCGGGAGCGTCATCTTTTTGTTAAAGGTGAACTGTCCTTTAAAGTAGCCGGTCTTCAAGAGATGCTCATCGGCACTTTTTTGCAGTGCTTTTTTATAATTGGCCACAATGTCCTTAACTGACTGAGAATGAACGGCAGAGCCTGCCAATAATGTGGTAATAAGGAACGCCAGCCTGAAAGTCGTCATACGAGTGGGGAAGAAACTAGTCGAGGGATCGTTTTAAAGGGATTTGATCCGGCAAAAATAAAAAAAGTTTGGGGTTGTTCGGAACACGGAACCTTAAAAAGCGATCCGTTATTATCCGGATGTAAGAATTTGGATTGAGTCGATGTTTTCTGAACGCGCCCGGACCTTTTGGATGCCTTAAAGCTTTTAGCTTACCGCTGTATCAAAATCAAAAGTCAGGCGATCATGAAGAAAGAGCATAAGTAATGTGACTTGCTATCATGCGGAGCAGTCAGCATTACCTATGCTCAGTGATTGTCCTACTATTCGTAAGGTCTTGTCCAGATGTTGGCGATCGGTATATCGATCAGAATTGACGTGCTGAACACGTTCGTCGGCTCAATAACCTTAAATTCATTGTTACCTGTGTAAAAAAGCTTTGGCGTCAGGCGCCATCCCGCGGCAATAGAGATGGGAAGTTTGGGCACTCCTATTACAAGTTGCGCCGATGGCGAGACGATGCTTTCCAGTCGCACCTCCTGCTTCAAATCATCTACCGTGTTCTCTGTTAAACGATAGGAAACAATAGCTCCAACGTCAATTATCGACGTGAAAAATGAGACAGCACCGCCATAACGTTTGCTCCATCCCTTACTAACCGTAAACCCTACCGGAGCATGGAGTCCCTTCGCCGTTAATACGCTATTAAAATCCCATGCATAACCGACATAACCATTTAGTGCAATATTCCACGAAGAGCGTTGCTTGACGGAATAACTGCCTGGAGGCAGCGCAACAGCGTCGATCGCGTCTTTTACTTCGTCACCGCTGGTCGCCGATGCCAGGTTTGCCCCGAAGGAAAGGTATTTGATCATTTTCTCCTGCGCCGTGGTATTGGAGACGATGGAGTTGGTGCGGAGAAAACGGATTACGTCGTTGCAAATACCGGCGTAGTTACGTTGCTGAATGTCGATGCACAGATCGGCACCAATATCCAGGTTGTTGAGGAGGGGCGCGTATGAGGCTGGCAGCGCGCCACCGCCGGCAAACGGAAGTATCGCATTAATGACATTCGAAACCGTCGTGAGCGAGCTCGATGTGAGGGAAGCATAGTTAGCTCTGTCTACAACCTGACCGAGTTGAATTTGTCTCCGGATCGCGAGGTAGGAACCATTCACATTGTCCAACGACATAATTGCGTTATGAAAATTGTTTCTGCCGGCCACGAGCTGTGTTAACAGGGTTACCAGGTTGGTCGAGTTGATCGATATCGAGCTATAACATGCATCGCGTGTCGCTTCCTGATATACGAGCCCGACAAATATGTTCAGAAGGTCCTCGTTGTTAAAAAGATTTCTGAGATCTGATTCGTTAAGAAAGAGGCCAACGCCATCCTTGTCAGTCCTGAGCGAATTGAAGATCAGGGATGTTAATTTCAGATAACCGCCAAAACCGGTCGCATCGCCACATATCGATGGATCCTTTGCAACACGATTAAACGCCGTGATAATGTTGTCGCCATTGATAAACGATTGCATAACGTTCAATGAGATGATGATGGCTCTGGGATCGCTGCCCCCCGCACCCGTAGTCAGAAGGTTTCGGATCGCCGTTATGCGTGCTGTACAGGCCGCATCTCCGGAAGGACATGCCGCCGGCAGGTTACGCAACGACAGAATGTTGGTGGGCGCATTGTGGAGATCCTTCATAAAAGCATCGCGCAATTCCTGTAACAATGTCAATATGTTATGATTCTCTATATCATTGACCATAGCTGAAGTGATCGGAAACAGGTACGCCAGTTCCGGATAGTTCGAAAATTCTCTTCGCATTCTTGTAAAGAAGGCCATCGAGAGCTCCTGCTTGCCTCTTTCGATGAGAAACCGGGCGGTGCCATCGGCAAAATTTGTCGCGTTGAGCCCCGATATATTGGTTAACCCCCCAGTGAGGGACCCGGCTACACCCGGGGTCGTTATCCCAGCGATCGAAGCAGCGTACGGAGAAAGGAAAGGGTTGGTCCCGGTTATTCTCGCCAGGCTGGCTGCCGAAATGGAAGGATCAGCATAGTAGTGCGCCAGTATCGACAATGCTCCGCGTTGATTATTGTCGTTGAGAATGGCGTTGTATATCGTGAGCGCGTCCGCATAGGGGACTCCGGTCACCTGCTGCGCTCTCAGGGAGTTAAAACAGAGAGTCACGGTAAGAAGAAGCACGAGGCTGAGTTTTTTTTTCATAAGATGTGAAGATTGTTATTTGTAATAAAGTTTTTCAGCGGAAGAATAACGGAGAACTTTTGATTTTTTCCTGTAATGATCCCGATGATCTGATTTTGATTGTCATATACCACGCCCCCGGAGTCGCTAAAATCCGAAACGGGCGCGCTATTCACGCGATCCGGCGTGTTGCCCACCAGGATCACTTCATCGAAGGTCAGAATGTTCCCATAGTTGTAGGCTAAGGCAATTTGTTTCTTCACCACGTCGATCACGTATCCGTCAGACCTCGTCTTGGACCGATATCCGCGGATCGACACCTGAAGTTTCAGATGATCCTCTTTGCGGATCTCCCGTAAGCCGCTGAATCTCTCAACCTGTGCATCCGAACGGAATTGTTCCGGGTCTTCCAGGTTCACCAGTGCAAAATCGCCACTCGCATCAATGGATCCGTACGTCCATGTTCCGATCACCTGATCGTCGTATGCCACTTCTGCATTACCGGTGTTGTTTAATGGCGAAAAAAGATTGCCCTGCGTCAGCACATGGCAGTTGGTCAAAACAAACGTTCCCGCATTGTTCTTCACCATGCAGCATGCGGAGCCCTTATAACCCGGAGAGGAGTCGTTGTTGGCAAGCGCGCCATCCATTCCGGCCGTGATGACACCAGGGCCCGTTCCGGGTATGATTTCTGTCGGCACGGTACACACTCGTCCGCTCGGGAGTTTTGCCGGAAGAAACTTTGGCAGACCATCCGTCATGGAGTCGTTCAGATAGATGCCGACCACCGGTAACGATCTTCCGTTTGCATGAGACACTGTGTCCGTCATAAAACTGATGTTGGTAAATTTTGCTTTTAGAACTCCTTCATTCTGGTTTATAGCCAATGCCGCGAGATCGTGATCGGTGAGCGATATGTACTCATCGAATTTTTGTATGTCATCAGCCTGAAAAGTCTCCTTGTCGTTGAGCTTTCGTTTCAGGTTTTTGGCCTGCAGCAATGTGTCGAGAAGGTCATGGAAGAATTTCGATCCGAACGCGAGAAAGAATGCGGTGAGTAGAAAGCCTATCGCTGGATAAAGATCGAAACCGATATATTCCGGGTTTAACGCATAAAATGTATTCTCTTTAAATATCGTTACACCTTGCCAGCCAAGCCTCGGTGGATTTTCGAACAGGTAGAACAGGTTGGCGTTAAAGGCATAGGCTACGATGAACCCGAGTATGAAGCTGAGCAATGTAACTTCCTTTTCCTTTGTTGTGCTGTCGCCTGAAGAATCCTTGTTGATATTCTTCAATGCCTGCAGATGGCCTGTCAGTCCGGCCAGTCGTTCATTCCGCTTCATCAACTCCGTATTTGCCACTATCACTACCAGGAGCAAAATGTCTAAACAGTACAATAAAATGATCTCGCCGGTAGTGATAACATCTTTAACGCCCGAATATTTGTCGATGGCTGCATGGCCTAATGGAATGAAGAATAACACGCAGACGACGATGCCAATGGTCCTGAACTGTGTCGGGTACATCCTCACCAGTTGTGTGAGCTTTTCGGTTATCACACTTAGAATAAATAGAATTACAGTGGCGTAGATAAGGCTGTCAAGAGTATCCGGCGATGCCGGAAGGGCTTCGGTTTCACTGGTGGGGTTCATGATAATTTAGGGTAAAAAAAAGCCCACCACTTCCTTCCTCGCGGAAAGATTTGTGATGGGCTCCACGGAACTAACATAGGAAGAATAAATGGCGACGCCAAAGGAATGAAAATAATTCTCACGAAGAGATCATGAATTTGATATAGATGGGGGCGACGTGTCACACGGGCATCCTTTGTCAACGGTATGTCTGGTGGATGACCACATCCCCCTGGGTCATCGGGGTGAGAGTCGAACGAAAACGGTAGAGAACCACTTGATCGGCAGTATGAGATACTAAAGCATACTTTATGGCCGATGCCAATATGGCAATAAAATGATCTTATTGTAAACCGGGCTATACGTGATACCCCGAATTGGGTATTGACGGGAAGTTGCGGGAAAACCTGATAGAATCACCTGTGATGCTCCTGGCGGCAAATTTTGCATTGGTTGGACACCTAGTCATCACCGGTCGAATTTTTCCAGCAGACTCATCAGGTAGTTTTCATCTGATACCAATTGTTTCGTCTGCTCAAACCGATTATAATCAACACCTCTTTCGTCCAGTGTCTTTCGGGCATTGGCGAGCACTTGTCTTATAAACTCCGGATTATTGCGAAGGATCACTTTCAAGGCATTTATGGTCTTTGTCCGATCGGGATGAGCAATTTTAATTTGTTGAATTTGTTTATCGACGGCGGCGGGAACTTCAAAGGTCTTCGCCTGAAAGACCGTATCCTTTAAATGCAGGTATGCTGCGATCTTGTTCATCTCGTCTTTGATCGAACGCAGCTCCTCATCCTGCTTTTTCATTTTGCCGACAACGTCATTGGCATTTATACCGACAGCGACGTTGATCATCGAGAGTCCGAATTCACTTTGCGATTGCGACCACGCTACGCCAACGATCCTTTCATACTGATCCACCTCCATATCATCCGGGCTCACGGCGATCCCGAATCCGTCGTTAAGCTCCGATGCGATGATATAATCTCCCACGTTCACCTTGCCCCGTACTTTCACAGGCACCTGACCCATGAAGGCTATCTTCTCGAAATTCTTTTCCCTTCCCGCCGGCGGCATATTGCCGAGCACGATCGGGCTCCGCGACACCACCATGAAGTGCGTTCCTCCCGGCATGTTTTTGGAAATTCTGCCACCGCTGACTCCAACAACATCTCCATAGCTGAATGTTTCGCCCGGCGTCGCCTTTTCAAGCCACTCAGCATAGTCGCCACTACCAGACTCGTACGAGATGCCGATGTTGTCTTTCCAATGAACCGGCATCGCTATCCAGTTCGAGATGATATCGACCATCTCGATTCCCTCCACCACTGCGGCATCAGCATCGTCCAGGCCGATAAGGTCTACGCCAACCATGGCCACCTGGAAAGCAGTTTCCAAAGCGCTTTGTTCATGCCACCAGATCCAGTCGAATGTTCCTTCAAGCTCTGCTGCAGTCTGGCCTTCTATTCGTCCCTGAATTCCATTATTGTCCCAGAATGTGATGAAGTTGTTTGCAGTCGTGCGACTCCCATTCACCTTTACGGCAATACCCTGGCTTCCACCCTGAACGCGGAATGGATATGCATTAAAATCCGTGTCTGTTCCGGAGATCGGAGCGTTGACCGTAACCTGTCCCTTCGCGGTGAACTTCCCGTAGTTGAAGGTTTCACCCAATGGTGAAAATGTATTGTCGACATTCAGATACACATTCCGTCCGACGAACAGATCCTTGTCGATATTAACGCTATCGCCACGCACCTTGAGATTGCCGCCTAAGTTCAATCCAACACCGTCGGCGGTGATCAATTGACCTTTTGCCGTAATTCTTAGTCGTTCTTTGTTATTGGTGATCAAAACAAAATCTGCACTGTCTGTTGTGCCCAGCTTATCTTTATCAGGGTCTGTCTTTGCGTTACCGAAGAGCGACCACACCTGCGACGGCACTCCGTCTTTCGGACCGCCATCACCCGTATCTTTCGTGCCGGCTAATTTTTCGGCAGTGCCGGCGTGAAAGGCATAGGGGACAGCCATCAGTTTGCTTTGACTGATCGGCGTAAAGTTTTTTTCTGCCTGCATTCTGATCGCGATGTCTATCCATATCTCTTCGGAATCCCACGGAATTGCGCTGAAGCTTCCGCTCTCAACTTTTCCCTGCCCCACAACCAGAGAGAACAAGCCAAACTCGTTGGTCATGGCGTCATGTACTTCCACGTAATGAACTTTGAACGATTTTGATTTTGGATCTGATTGCAGGCGAATTCGCAGGGAAACGTGTTGATTGGAGATCACTTCGCCGGATCTGTCTCGGGCTACTGCCTGATATTTCATTCCCTGTGGTACGCGCTGCGCGAACAACAACGGTAACACGGATAAACATGCTGCGAGAGTAAACAATATCTTTTTCATACATCGAATATTTTTAAGAGCCAATTCAAGCGTAAGCCGGATAATTAATTTTTAAGGATCCTGTACGTGACGTATGGGGTGCCCGAGCTGGTCACGATTCTTAACAGGTAAAGTCCGGAAGGCAGACTGCTCATGTCGATCTGGGTGGTCGACTGCCCAGCCGGAATTGTCACCGACATCATGGGAACGCCATCGCGGCGAAGGAGTGAGGCAACATATGTGGATGAACTATCCTCCTTAATCTGAATGTTTAAGAGTTGATCTACGGGATTCGGATGGACGGCAACACGAGCACGTGCAGCTTTTTTGGCCGGCCGCACTTTCAGGAATGGTTGCTGAAAACCTTGCGTGATCACCTTGTCGCCAGGCTTTCCTGTTTCAGTGAGGTTTTCCCCCAACGTCCACTCGACGGCAATTTTTTCAGAGCGATCATATCCTCCCTGCGCGGACACGACCGACGGAGCCAGGCTCTGTGAAAAAGCCACCGGGGGAAGGAGGAGAGGGATGACAAGTTGTAATAGTCTCTTGTTCATAATTCAATCACTATTTTTTATTGTAAAGGGTGTTGACGCGACCCGGTTGCGCAAGGCGCTAACCCTGACGCATCCATAATCGCGACTGAATTCGACATAAAAGAAAATGAAGCGGCCACCAATTGTGATGACCTCAGTCATTGAAGCAAGAGATATTTGGCAACTGGCCTGCCGATCAGCTAAAAGCCAGTCAATTGGAACTACAAGAACCACGGATGCCCTGTGGGTTGCGGCACCGAAGATGATAATGTAGAGGATGGGGACGTCTTCAGCACCTCAGAAACTTTGAACCTAGTCTGTCGCAATCAACCTGCAAGAATGTCGCATAACGATGCATTTGATGGCATCCCGCCGTCGTAACATTGATGAAAATCACACGCTATGAAAAAATTGAAATTACAGGTACAGATAAGCGTTGACGGATACATCTCGCCCGCCAGCAGTCAGGACTGGTTGGTGTGGGGCTGGGGAAAGGAGTGGACGTGGGATGATGCTCTGAAGAAGTATTTTATCGGGCTCACGTCATCGATCAGTCGTGTTCTGTTAAGTCGTAAAATGGCTCAGGAGGGATTTATCGATCACTGGGCGTCCGTTGCTGCGAACACCAAAGATCCACAATCCGCTTTTGCTCAGTTCATAGCAAAATCAGAGAAAGTTATTTTTACAACGACATTGGAAACTTCGGTTTGGCCGAATTCTACCCTGGCCAAAGGTGACCTTGTTAACGAAGTGATGAGCTTGAAGCGAGCAAGCGATAAGGATATGATCGTGTATGGAGGCTCTTCCTTTCTGAAGTCATTGATCAGTGCCGGATTGATCGATGAATACTATTTGTTTGTGAATCCGGTTGCGTTGGGAAGTGGGCTGACCATTTTTAACGAAAGAACAAACTTAAAATTGGTGGACGCTAAAGCCTTTCCATGTGGCGTAACGGTGTTAAAATATGTTCCCGCGAAATAACCGATCGGTTGATGGCACAAAATCCAGTTCTTTATCCGCCGGACGAACTCCAGTCCATCGGGAAATGTCGTGGATCATTTTCATCACGATGTCTGTCACAAACGGATTGCAGGCTATTTATCAGTAGTCAATCCTGTTCTTAATTGTCTTTTCGACGTGGTTGCGATCAGAATTCCATTATATGCTTTTAGGTTGTTTATGGCATAATTTTCCGGTATCCCTTTGCCTGATAATTTCCATTGTTCATTTGAATTTGCCTTATGATATATCCCGTCCCACTGTGCTGCAAAAATTGTATTGGCATTTTTTATGACATTGAAGGTATATAAATCTTTGGGTAAACCACTTTGCTGGCTTTGCCAGTTATTTCCATCGTCAACAGAAGAAAACACCTCATTGTATGTCATAGCATAAATTGTCTTTTCATCCGAACTGATATTGTGCAAGGAATAATTTGCCAGGATTTGTTTCCAGTCTTTTCGGCTTTTCGATGCACCAAAAGCACCCTGATTTGTTCCAATGTAGATACTTCCATTATGATCTGTTATGCCATTGACTTGTAATGTGCTGTGCCCGTACTCCAATTCCCATTTCAGTTGAAGCTCATTGAAGGAGTATAGACCTGCGTTTGTACCTGCATACAATTTATGGTCGATCTCGACAAGTTTGCGTATAGTCAGATTACCAAGTCCTCGATTCATATTTGTCCAGCTGTTCCCTTCGTCTGCCGAGAAAAATACTCCGCCAAGTTGAGTTCCGACAAAAATTTTGTTTTTGTGAAAGATCATTGCCCCGATGCCGTTCCGGATCACCGATTGGTCTGTCGGGATATGTATCCAGATATTATCTTGAGAGTTGAAAAGATAAACACCATTCTCCCTGGTGGCTACTCCAAGTAACGTCGCGGAAACAGCTACTCCACCCAATCCAACACTTGCCTCTTGTGGTAATCCTTTGCTTCTGTCTTCCCAGGTTATTCCATTGTCAGTAGAAAAATAGACTATCTCCTGGCAAAAAGCCGTGTGTTCAATCAATAAGAATATAAGATTCACAATGAGTGTTCGGACCATTTTACAGAATTTGATGGGGTATCAATTAAACGTGCCTACAAATTCGTCGTTTTATTCAGGCGATTCCCTTATCCTGCCAAAGTTTTTCCAATCAGGTGGTTGCCGAGCATTTCCTTTTGCCTGGCGGCGTGCATTGGATGGAATTCACCGGCAAGCAAATCTCTGTAAAGGCGCTC
This sequence comes from uncultured Chryseosolibacter sp., assembly GCA_966095595.1. Lineage (GTDB taxonomy): Bacteria > Bacteroidota > Bacteroidia > Cytophagales > Cyclobacteriaceae > Chryseosolibacter. Next base: position 10,358 of record CBHTUB010000089.1, read on the forward strand.
GATACCAACGTTGTGAAAGTATGAAGAGCCACCCAACGCCTCCATCGCAGCCTGCGCGGCCATCCTGCCGTGTTGTGTTATTATGCATTTTGCCTGTAACGCCACGGCTGCCGAATCACTGGTCGGCTTCAGACTTAAATTGTTAGCATTCTCGACCAATCTTTGATGCGCCATCTTTGTGATCTGATAGTGATTATGCATTTCACCCAGATTTGAAAGCGCATGAGGCTCATGACCTCCTTTCTTTGAGAATAGCGTGATTGTTCTCTTTGCTATGGTTTCAACAATGCCGGCATACGGCGAGATAAAAACCGGAAATGCGAAAGTGCTGATCACATCCCATACAGGATGCCATTTTCCTTTCTCTCTTGTGAGCGTAATCTTTTCGTCCGGGACAAACACGTCTTTAAAATTAATGGAATTCGATCCGGTACCACGCATTCCCATAGCATTCCAATCTGAAAGGATCTCCACGCCCTCCGTGTTCAACGGGACGGAAAAATGTATGACCTGCTCTTTGGTGCCGTCGTCGAAGGCGCAACTCATAACAGCTACATTTGCTATCGGCGCTCCGCTGCAAAAAGATTTCTTGCAGTTAATGATATAACCACCATCTGCTTTTTTAGCGGTTCCGTTTGACGATACCCAGTCTCCGCCACCTGTGCTCAAAAGAATCAAATCTTTTTCTGCAACTGCTTTTAGTGTTTTTGTGGCTCCGGCATCACCATTCGTATGCCTGAAAACCAAAACAGCTACCAGGTGCATGTGCATGGAAAGTGCCAGCGAGGTCGAAGGGCAATACTGGGCTAAATCTTTTAAAAAGTAACAAAGCTCGGAGTACACCACGCCACGGCCGCCCAGTTCGGCCGGGATAAGGGCCTTGTAAACACCTCTTTCCTTTAAGAGATTGAAGTTCTTTTCAGCAAATCTATTCTCTGCATCGCAGACTAAACCATGTTTTTCAATTTCCGGACCTGATTCAATGAGGATCTTTTGCAAATTCATATTTATGAGGGTTAAATAAAATAATTGAACGCATCTCGCTGCGTGCGGCAAGCTAAATCCAGGACTTGTTACACAGGCGCAAACCTACCTCAGGCAACGACAACCCTTATGCACTTTTGAGTCAAAGAATAGCATAAACGAGCCGTCGCTATTGAATACTATCGATAAGCCTCGACATAGTTTAAGGCAAATTCTTTAGGGGAAATTCCAAAACGCTTCTTAAAGGCCCGTGAAAAATACGTGGGGCTTGCGAAGCCCGACTCATAAGCGATTTCCGAAACGGTCTTGGTGTTCAGCCTGATAGAGGCGAGCGAATTTTGAAGCCTGATTTCCTGGATAAACTGATTCGGTGACTTTCCGGTCAACGACCTTAATTTCCGGTTCGTCTGTGATTTACTCAACCCTAGTGCCACACTCAGCCTTTGAACATTCAACGCTGGATTATTCCATTCTTTTTCAAAATAATTCATCAACGATCGTAGAAACTGTTCTGTATTCAAGTCAATTACGCCGATAGACTTGTCGATGGCGTGGTTGAAGTTCTCACTTTCAAACAGATGTTTTACCTCCGATGTTACCGTGGCATGTCCCGGGGTTATTTCACTCAGGTATTTCGACATCTTTATGGTGTCTTCAAACATGCCTGGTTTTTCAGTTACCGGAACACCGGCACTTAAGCCCATTTTAATTTTCAGGTTGGAGACAATGGGGGTACTGTCTGAAAGGGACTGAATTTCCTGAGTGCATTGTATGGCGTTGGTGACCGAGTCAAATGACGCCAGAATGCTTTCGTCCTTCTGCTTTACCGGCCGCCCCTTATATTTAGTAATGATATTGCCGAGGGATTCTTTTATCCGGTTCACCTCATTCGCTTCCGCCTTGTCTGTATTTTTTGACAGGGCTTTTTCGATTTTAATAGACATTAACGTTCTGAAGGCAGAGTCGTCAATAATGTTGAGCGGTGTATTTCTTGTGTTTTTCGGGTCTTCAATTCTGCCTAAAAACGATTCGACAACGGCAGGGTCTACTTCAATAATTTCATGCGGGAAATCGCCATGCGCATTGGTATGCATGTTTTCGATCGCCTTTTTATTCGGCGCCTGGATCAGGCAGAAAGCCGTTTTTCTTTTCTCGTCACACCAATAGGTCATTCCCTTGCAACCGTACAAATGCTCGATCTTAAGGTCTTCCTGATGCATTCGTGCCACATGTTCCGCACTAACCTCTTCCGGAATATTGTGGCGGTCCATGTAGATCGGCATAACGTATTACTGTTTTTAGCAACTCACAATCTAATGTTTTTACATTTTTCATTCAAGCCTGCCAGAGCAAAATAGTCAGGCTTCCGGGAGCCGGGAGGGGAGGACTGGGAAGCCGTATGGAAAACGGAAAGGCCTGCAATTTTCAAATAGACGATCAGAATTGATCCATGCTTTTCTATTGATTACTTTTAGGAATTGATCCTAACCCCATGGCTGAAAATATAACAAAGGAGACGTCGCGCCTCGAATCTTTTAGCGATGGAGTCTTTGGTTTCGCGATCACACTCCTTGTACTGGATATTCATGTGCCTGCGACAGACGCCGGTCATTCTCTCTGGCAATCCATTTTAGCAGACTGGCCGACCTACTTGTCTTTTCTGATCGGTTTTTCCACCATACTCATTTGCTGGGTCAACCACCACTTTATGTTCGACTACATCTATAAAAGCAATAGCAAGCTTTTACTGATCAACGGTTTAAAATTACTGGTCGTTACGTTTACTCCGTTTGCTACCGCACTGCTTGCCAGGTACATCAACTCGGATGAACAAAGCACCGCTGTGAGTGTCTATGCATTCAATTTTATGTTCATGGGAGTTTCCATGTCGTTGATCTGGTATTATGCGTACCGGTATGATCTTATGAAGCCGGACGCTGATCACGTGCTGAGGACCATTACACGATATTATTTCCTGGCAGGTGCGTTGTCATCCCTGATTTTTTTACTCTCATTCCTGAATATCGTTCTGTGCCTTTGCTTTTCGGGGATCATGTTCGGGATCTTCCTGTTACCCGAACAAATGATCAGCTATATCACCAAAGTGCCTGTAAAAAAACTGCAACCGGAAGAAACGATAAAGCCTGTTTAGTCTCCCGGATCTGAATTTGCGTTTTGGCAGCTGGCAGATACCAGGCCGGCAGTATATGCGGCTTAAACCATGCTATCTCAACAATTATAACTGCCTGAGTCAGAAGAATATTTATTCCGGGCATGTCGTACCGAAGTCGCCGTACCCTGGCTATGATATCTCCCGACGCACCGATTGCATTACAACTGGGTATAGGAACTTCGCAATCGTCAGATTTCCAGATCTTAACTATACATAGTTGACTAGATAACCATTTTTGCTAAATCGATTAGGCTTGCACAAGCCGAATTTGTTGTTTACGTTTGCTAAACCGATTTACTTACGCGATTCAAAGGGTTTATCGGTTACAATCTATTACCCAAAAGTTTCAACGAATTAACATTTATGGTCGTGAACAGGATTTCGGCGCGATTTACGGAGACTAAATATGTAGTAACCCTCGTATTTGTGACCTCCCTATTTATGTTATGGGGCGTCGCGATCACCATGGGAGATGTGCTCAACCGCCATTTTCAAAATGTACTGGGCGTCTCGAAAGCCGAATCTGGTTTGGTGCAATTCTCGATCTTTGGAGCCTATGCGGTCATGGGTATTCCCGCCGGGTTATTCATGAAACGGTTTGGCTATAAGAATGGTGTGTTGCTGGGGCTGGCTCTTTACGCGCTTGGGGCGTTCCTTTTTATACCATCGGCAAATGCCGGGTCGTTTGATGCGTTCCGCGGTGCACTCTTCATCCTTGCCTGCGGGTTGGCGACGCTCGAAACGGTAGCACATCCTTTCGTTGCTTCTTTGGGCGACCAGCGTACCAGTGACCAGCGCATCAACTTTGCCCAGTCATTTAACGGTCTCGGTACGATGATCGGTCCTGCTATTGGCGGGTTCTTTATTCTGAGAGCGGGAGGTGGTGAAGCGCATGACCTCGCTTCGGTCAAAATTCTATATACAATGATCGGCCTTGTTATTCTTCTGGTCGCTATTTCTTTCGCCTTTGTGAAAGTTCCGGCGCTTCAGACGCACGAAGATCATGACAAATCAACCAACGGGTATTCCGGTAAGAAACTATTTCAACATAGGCATTTTGTATGGGCGGCGGTCACCCAGTTCTTCAACGTGGCCGCACAGGGCGGAACGTGGGCATTCTTTATCATCTACGGCTCCGAGAAAATACCGGGCTTGTCTGACGAACGCGCGGCCTACTTCTTTTCGCTGAGCATGGCCATGATGATGGCGGGAAGATTTCTCGGTACTTACCTGATGAAATTCATTGCTCCCAATAAGTTACTTGCCGGAGCTGCGCTGATGAATATCGTCATGTGTGTCATCGTAGCGCAGAGTTGGGGATGGACTTCCTTTGTGGCCCTGATCATGCTCAACTTCTTCTTCAGCATTATGTTCCCGACAATTTTCAGCCTCGGGCTCAAGGATCTGGGAGCCAAGACACAGCAAGCTTCCTCTTACATCGTGATGGGTGTGGCAGGCGGCGCAGTTTTCCCTCCGTTGATGGGACTGATCGCCGATCACGACGTTGCTACGGCGTATTACCTTCCCATCGTTTGTTATATCGTGATCTTTTTATTCGGATACAGGTTTTACAAAACATCCCAATAGCATGGCGATCTCAAAAGCAGAAGTATTTAATGAAATAAGACAACAGATCCAGGACAAGGGATTGTCCATTCGCAATGAAGATCAGACTCGCCCCTGGGGTGGTTTTTTTGTTCTGGACGAGAATGACATCGCGAAGTTTCTCGGACTTTTCTTCAACACCGTAAGTCCTGCAC
>CBHTUB010000090.1:0-15254 GCA_966095595.1 uncultured Chryseosolibacter sp.
AAGGCGCGTATCAGGTTAAAACCGAAGCCGGGCAGGCGGGGCTCGATCGATATGATGGATTCCTTGCACCTAGCAATACAGCGCTCACGCAGCAGTGGGACAGCCGTTGGCCCGTGATCAGCGCGGCAGCAACCTCGATCTATTCACTTCACGTAAATCAGCAGGACCCTGATCGGCGAAACATGCTGCTGGGGGAAGCGTCATTCATTCGCGCCGCCTTGATGTTCGAGATCACGCAATACTGGGGAGAGATACCCGTGATCGATCTCGATAAGCTTGATGAGTTTGGAACGGCGAGACAACCATTACCTGTCGTGTACAGTTTCATTGTGTCAGATCTGGAAACAGCGGTTGAATACCTCCCTGCTACGCAGACCGATAAGCGCAGGGCAACAAAGACAGCAGCCCAGGCGTTGCTTGGTAAAGTTTTTCTCTATGCTCCGGAGGAATCGGGAGTGCACGATTTCGGCAAAGCCAAAGAACAATTCGAAGGCGTGATCAATAGCGGACAGCACAGTCTGGTAGCCGACTATGCAGATCTTTGGGATCCACTTAACTCAAATCCTACCGAATCGATCTATTCTTTCCAGTTCAATAACGTGTGGCCTGACAACAATCAGATCCAGTGGCAAATGGGATCGCGCTCACTTGCCAACCTCGATCAGTATTGCTACTTCGGTGGATACGACCTCATGGTGCCGACGGAGTATGCATACAAATCTGTAAGTGAAGGTGGTGTATGGGAAGATGGTGATTTGCGAAGGGAGGAAAGTATTCGCTATGAATTTGAATATAAAGGTCAGACACCGGTGGTTGAAGGCTGGATGGGTGGTGATGAGCTCGACCCACACGTGAAGAAATATGAAGACTTCCGCCTTGACGGTACGAACAGCTTCTGGTATTCAGGTAAGAATGTTTTCTTCCTGAGATATTCGGATATCCTGTTGTGCTATGCTGAAACATTGAATGAAACAGGCAATACTGCGCAGGCAGTCGCCGAGGTGAATAAAGTGCGCGAACGTGCATGGGGAGGATCTCTTCCTGCGGACAAGCAGTGGAGCTCCGGCATGTCACAGGACGAGTTTCGTACGAAGATACTCGATGAGCGGATGCGCGAGCTTTGTTTTGAAGGCTGGCGGCGAATGGATCTCAATAGATACCGTAAGCTTGTTGACCTTGTCTCGGAGAGAAATAAATGGGCTAAAGAAAGCGGAACGATCATGCCTTTCCATAAGCTGTATCCTATTCCGCAGCAGGAGATACTGCAGAACGAAGACATCGACCCCGAAGATCAGAACGAAGGGTACACCAATCAGTAGAGTTTTGTTTGGGTAAGTAGTTTAGACGGAGCTTCAACTGAAGCTCCGCACTGGACTGCTGCCTTAAAAGTCATATTACATTTAAAAAATGCTCTCATCACAAACCCACAACCTCATGAAAACCATTTCTTATAATCTTTCGCACTGGAGCAATACGCTTCTCCTGCGATTCCTGACGTTGAGCCTGCTCGCGATACTGGTGTTATCAATCAGCTCCTGTGACGACGATGAAGGTCCCGCCGCCGCCGAGTTGACGGTGACCTCAATCTCACCCGACACCGGAGGAGAAGGCACGCAAGTAAATATCACAGGTACCGGTTTCAGCACCGTGGCCTCGCAAAATACAGTAACGCTGAATGACAAGGGATGTGTCGTGGTGGTTGCAACGGAGACATTGCTCAAGATCACCATCCCTGCAGATGCAGGAACAGGTAACATTAAAGTAACCGTAAACGGTCAGACAGCGGAGACCCCTACTTTTACCTTTATACCGGCTGACCAACCGCTGACAGTGACTTCAATTTCTCCGACATCAGGTCCCAGGAACACAGCCGTGGTAATCACCGGAACTGGTTTCAGCGCTACTCCAGCTGAAAACACCGTTACGCTGAATGGCATAACATGTACGGTGACCAACGCCTCTACTACTCAACTGAGCATCACAATTCCAGCCGGGGCGGGCAGCGGAAATATTATTGTAGGAGTGAACGGAAGTACAGTGGAAAGTGAGGAATTCGAATTTATTTACACGACGGAGGTGTCAACTCTTGCAGGCAGTTCATCAGGTTATGCAGAAGGGAATGGGACGTCGGCGCAGTTTTCACAACCTTATCAGATAGCGGTTGATGGTAACGGAAATGTTTACGTAGCAGATGCTGGCAATCACCGAATTCGCAAGATCACGGCTGCGGGCGAGGTTAGCACACTGGCGGGTGGCACGCAGGGTACCAACGATGGTACTGGTGCCGACGCACAATTCAACTATCCATATGGGGTAACGATGGGTTCCGATGGTAACATCTATGTGGCCGATACACACAATCATAGAGTGAGGAAAGTGACACCCGAAGGTGTGGTGACAACTGTCGCAGGCAGCACTGGTGGATACGCAGACGGGAACGGTGCATCAGCTCAGTTCTATTACCTGACCGGTATCACGAGTGATGCCGACGGCAATCTGTATATTGCGGATAAAGATAACTTCAAGATCAGAAAGATCGCTCCGAATGGTGATGTGACCACACTTGCCGGCAGCAGCTCAGGATATGTCGATGCGACTGGAACAGATGCAAAGTTCGCCGGCCCGTTCAACGTCGCTGTCGATGGAAGCGGTAACGTGTACGTATCAGATGCAAACAACCACAAGATTCGGAAAGTAACACCGGCAGGAGAAGTAACAACGATTGCCGGCGGCGATCAGGGCGATGCCGTAGGAACAGGGAGTGAAGCGCGCTTCTACTATCCGTATACAGTGGCCATCGATGCTGATGAAAACTTGTATATAACAGACACCTTCAATCAGAAGGTGAAGAAAATCAATACGGAAGGTGTCGTATCGACCTATGCGGGAAGCACGAACGGATACGCTGATGGTGAAGCTTCGATAGCCCAATTCAACTATCCGACCGGTGTGACGGTAAGTCCGTCGGGGATAGTGTATGTTGCCGATAAGGATAACCACAAGATCAGAGTAATAACGGTAGATTAAAGTTGGGTAAGTTCGATATTCCTTCTTCACTATGTGGTTTCCATAATAGTTGAAGGAGGATATATTGATTGCCAGTGGCAAGTAAGTATTTATAAACAAAATTCATGATCGTGATTCAAGCGAAGTCAATTGGGCGATTCTGTGCGGGTTTTATTTTATACATCATTTTGTGCATGCCATTGGCTGCGCAGACAATAGCGGTAGAGACCGCGGCTACATCGCTGATCTTCAAGGTTGAAAAGGGTGGCGAGCTGCGTCAAAGCTATTATGGAGAGAAGCCAGGAAGAGTGGAAACGGTTCACACTGGTCCTCTCACCGCCTATGCGACCTACGGACAAAGTTATGTCAACGAGCCTGCCTTGCATGTCGTGCATGCCGATGGAAACTTCACAACGGATCTTGTTTATGAAAGTCACGAACAAACTGCGCCTGGCAAAGATGTTTCCCTGACAAGGATAGTACTCAAAGACCGGTTCTATCCGTTTACCGTCTCTCTTTTTTACAAGGCCTATGTGAAAGAGAACATTATCGAACAATGGATGGAAGTGGCGCATCAGGAGAAGAAAGAAGTCACGCTTTACAATTTTTTCTCTGCACAACTTTCCTTCAGGGAAGCCTCGTACTGGCTGACGAGCTTTTCGGGGAATTGGGCTGCCGAGATGCAGATGCGCGAAGAGCAGTTGACGACGGGCAGCAAGATCCTCGAATCCAAATTGGGTGTGCGCTCCAATCAGTTCGGACACGCTGCTTTTCTTCTTGGTCTGAATGGTCCCGCTGCCGAGGACAAAGGAACGGTAGTCGGCGGAACACTCGCATGGCCCGGAAGCTGGAAATTTACCTTTGAGATCGATGCGCAGAATAATCTGAAAGTGCTTGCAGGTATTAACCCATTCTCTTCGCAATATTATCTGAAGCCAAAGGAAGTATTTCGCACACCTGCAATGTTATATACGATCAGCTCTTCCGGGAAAGGAGAGGTCACGCGACGTTTTCATTCGTGGGCCCGAAATCAAAAGGGCATCTACAAGAGTGAAAGGCCGCGAATGACATTGCTGAACAATTGGGAAGCTACCTATTTCGACTTCGATGAGAAAGTTTTGAAGCAGATCATTGCCGATGCTTCAGATATGGGCTTCGACCTGTTTCTGCTTGACGACGGGTGGTTCGGCAATAAGTATCCACGCAACGATGATAAAGCAGGGCTGGGCGACTGGCAGGAGAACACGGAAAAACTTCCCAATGGCATAGATGCACTGATAAAAGAATCACAGGCAAAAAATATCAAATTCGGGATCTGGATAGAGCCGGAGATGGTAAATCCAAAAAGCGAATTGTACGAAAAACATCCGGACTGGGTGATCACTGCACCCAATCGTCCACTCGATCTTTCACGAAACCAACTGGTGCTGGACCTCACGAATCCCAAAGTGCAGGATCATGTGTTTGGCGTGGTCGATAACCTTCTCACGAAGAATCCCGGCATCGCATATTTGAAATGGGATTGCAACCGCTACATCACCAATGCAGGTTCATCCAATTTTGCACCCGAACGGCAATCACATCTCTGGATAAAATATGTCGAGGGTTTGTTTACCGTCCTTAAAAAAGTTCGTCAGAAATATCCGGACGTTTACATCATGGCATGTGCGGGCGGCGGAGGGCGAATAGATTACGGCACGATGCCCTTCTTCGACGAATACTGGATCAGCGACAATACGGATGCGCTCGACAGAATATTTATCCAGTGGGGAACGACGCACTTCTTCCCGGCAATGGGTTTGGCAAGCCATGTCTCCGTAGTGCCGAACCACATTACACAGAGAGTCACGCCGCTGAAGTTTCGCTTTGATGTGGCGATGTCCGCCAGGCTGGGCATGGACCTCCAGCCGAAAGACATGAATCCGGAAGAGAAGGAGTTCTCGCGCAATGCTATCCGTGAATACAATAGCATCAAACACATCGTCCAGGATGGAGATCTCTATCGCCTGCTGTCGCCCTACGAAAGTGAACGTGTGGCCTTGATGTATACTAGTCCGGATCAGAAGGAAGCGCTTGTCTTCTCATACCTGAAAAAGAAAAACATCTATGGCGACAATCAAGTGCTTTTTATGAAAGGGCTTGATCCGAAGAAAAATTATACGCTTAAAGAGATCAACAAAGATCCGAAAAAATACTCGTGGTTTTCGGAGCTCGAGGGGAAGCAATACACCGGTGAATTTTTGATGACCTATGGCGTGCGCTTTACAATGTACAACGAGTTTGAAAGTGTCGTGTTCCGGGTAGTTGCCCAGTAATCATGGAAGTGAAGTCAAAAAGCATGAAGAAGATCGTACTGTTGATATTTGTAATTTTTGCAGGTGTCTGTTTTGGATTTATAAAAAAGGACAGGCTAACCGTAACATCTCCCGACGGACAGGTGGGATACAAGGTGTCGGTAAATGAAAAACTACAATATGCCGTCACTTTCAAGGGAAAACAAATTGTATCGCCTTCGGATATCTCCCTTATTTTGAGTGATCGGGTGCTTGGTGTCAAACCACGGATAAAAAACACGACCTTATCCAGCCATCGGGACGTTATTGCCTTACCTTACGGCGGATCCCGCAGTCTTGATGATGAATATAACGAACTTGTACTTGAGTTTGAAGGGGGATACTCTCTTATAGTCCGCGCGTATAACGATGGCGTTGCATATCGTTTCAAGACTGACATCGACTCCGAGATCACGGTAGTGAATGAGGAGGCTACCTTTCGTCTCAGTAACGACATGTCGGTGATATTTCCGGAAAGCGAAAACTTTACTTCGTGGGAAGTCCCCTATGTCCGGTACAAAGCCATAGACTCCATCGCCGAAGGTAAAAAGGCGCTGACGCCTGTGGTATTTTCTCAGAACAAACTAAGCGTCGTTATTGCTGAATCGGATGTGCTGGACTATCCTGGTATGTATCTCCTTAAACAGGGCGGCACAATGAAAGGGACCTGGGCGGCTTACCCTAAGCGCACTGAGTTGGGAAGTTGGGGCAACTTTGTGTCCGTGGTGAAAGAAAGAGAGAACTTCATTGCTAGAACACCCGGTAAAAGAACATTCCCATGGCGCGTGATTATCCCCACTGATGACGACAAGACATTGATCGGCAACAAGCTTGTTTACAAACTCGCCAAACCTCTTGCCATCGATGCTTCCTGGGTGAAACCCGGCAAGGCAACATGGGAGTGGTGGCATGATGCCATCGTCACAGATGCTGAAATTCCTTCTGGTATGGATAACCGTAACACGGCGCTCTATAAGCATTACATTGATTTTGCAGCAGCGAACGGACTGGAGTACCTTATGCTCGATGCCGGCTGGTCTAATATATTCGATCTCTCTAAGGTTAATCCAAAAGTTGACGTTCACGAGCTCGTGCGTCACGGAAAATCGAAGGGCGTCGATATCTTTCTATGGTGCGTTGCAACTGCCATCATCGACGATCTCGACCGTAACATGGCCTTGCTCCAAAGTTGGGGTGTGGCCGGAGTCAAGGTAGATTTTATAGATCGTGATGATCAGCAGGCTATCACCTGGTTTGAAAAGATCGCGGCATCTGCCGCCGGGCATCACCTGATGGTCAACTTTCACGGATGCAGCAAACCTACAGGCCTTGAGCGCGCCTATCCCAACATTGTCAACTATGAGGCGGTACGGGGCGCGGAATGTTCCAAATGGGATTTTACGGCAAATCCGGATCACCACCTGATCATTCCGTTCACACGTATGATAGCGGGACCGTTGGATTATACACCAGGTTCCATGCGTAACAGCACGAAGGCCGACTTCAAACCTGTCGACCCGGGCCTGCCTTCAACACAGGGCACACGGTGTCACGAGCTTGCGATGTACGTTCTTTACGACCAGCCTTTTGCGATGTTGTGCGACGCGCCTGCCGAGTATCGCAAATACCCTGACATCATGAAATATTTGTCGGCTGTGCCGACTTCCTTCGACGAGACAAAGGTGCTACAAGGCAAACTCGCTGAGTATGCAGTTGTAGCAAAACGAAAGGATAGGTCGTGGTTTGTGGGTGCGATGACGAATTGGAATAGTCGTGAGGTGGAGCTTGACTTTTCGTTTCTTCCTGCAGGTGCCTCTTTCCAGGCTGAACTGTATACTGATGGCGCAAACGCAAACAAAGATGCTGGCGCCTATGACCATAAAATTATTTCGGTAAACAATAAAACCAGGCTGACGGTAAAATTATCAAACGGCGGAGGCGCTGTTGCCTACATACATCAATGATGTCAATGATTCGATTGTCGACATATATTTTCCTGGGAGTATTTTCTTGCGTCGCTGCACGTGCATTCGGGCAGAGTAGCGATCTGCGTCTCTTATACGATAAGCCTGCCGGGCAATGGGAAGAGACACTTCCGCTGGGCAATGGAAGGATCGGAATGACTCCCGACGGCGGCGTGATGCGCGAGACAATCATTCTCAATGAAATTACGCTCTGGTCAGGCGGGCCTCAGGATGCGAACAACTACGACGCTGGTTCCCATCTTTCCCGGATCAGATCGCTTTTGATCGAAGGTAGAAATGATGAGGCGGAGGCGCTTGTCAATAAAAATTTTGTTTGCAGGGGAGAAGGTTCAGGTCGTGGAAACGGAGCTAATGTGCCTTTCGGATGTTACCAGACACTGGGCGAGTTGCGGCTTGATTTCTTCTATGGAAATTCGAAAAGTCCGACGGCGGTACAGTATCGCCGTGAATTGGATCTTACAAAAGCAGTTGCGAGCACTGCCTACACCGTTGGCAAGGTTCGGTATTCGAGAACATATTTTACAAGCTTCGATGATGATGTGGCTGTTATGAAATATGCTTCCAGCCAAAAGAGGAGCCTCAATTTGAAGATATCCCTTGACCGGCCCGAACGGTTTAAGACTGTTGTTGCTGATGGACAGCTGGCCATGTCCGGACAACTTACGAACGGATCTGATGGAAATGGTATGTTGTATGTTGCCAGAGTTAAGCCTCTTGTCAAAGGAGGCGAGCTGCGCGTGGAGAATAATAATCTTGTGATCTCGAATGCTGACGAGGTAATACTCTATATTTCGATAGCCACGAATTTCAGGGGCAGTCATTTGGACAACGCGAAGACCACATTGGACGTTGCGCTGCAGAAGCGGTACGATCTGCAAGTGAAGAATCATGTGATCAACTATCGCCGGTTGTTCGATCGCGTCAGTTTCGACCTCGGTGATGTGTCGCAACGGAATGTAACCACAGACAAACGGCTCTCCGGTTTTTACGATAATGCCGAATCCGACAAAGACCTGGCGGTTCTTTTTTTTCAATTCGGCAGGTACCTGGCGATCTCCAGCACACGAGTAGGATTGTTGCCACCCAATCTTCAGGGACTGTGGGCAAAGCAGATTCAAACTCCATGGAATGGCGATTACCACCTTGACGTTAACGTGCAAATGAATCACTGGCCATTCGAAGTCACAAACCTTTCCGAGTTGAACCTTCCGCTCGCAGACCTGGTTCGTAATATGGTTCCGTCCGGCGAAAAGACAGCAAAGGCATATTACAATGCAGAGGGTTGGGTAGCGCACGTGATCACAAATGTTTGGGGTTACACGGAGCCGGGGGAGGATGCTTCGTGGGGAGCAACCAATGCCGGGTCTGGTTGGCTCTGTAACAATCTATGGGATCATTACGCCTTTACCAAAGATACTTCATACTTGAGAAAAATTTTTCCGGTGTTGAAAGGCTCCGCCAGATTTTACAATAGCGCGCTTGTGGAGTATCCCGCAACGGGGTGGTTGGTGACTTCTCCCTCCGTCTCGCCTGAGAACACGTTCTATCTTTCAAACGGAAAACACGCAAGTATTTGTATGGGGCCGACGATCGATAATCAGATCGTTAGAGAATTATTTCAGAATGTTATCGAGGCATCTGAGATTCTGGGGACGGACACAAGCTTCAGAAATGAGTTGAAAGCAAAGCTAACGAAACTTGCACCTCCCGGAAGGATCGGTTCCGATGGAAGGTTGATGGAATGGTTGGAGGAATACAAGGAGGTCGATCCACGTCATCGTCACATTTCCCACTTATATGGGCTTTATCCTGCATCTCTGATCACGCCGGACAAGACTCCCGAGCTTGCCGCAGCGTGCAGGAAGACACTGGAAGTACGGGGTGACGACAGTCCCGGATGGTCTAAGGCTTACAAGATCTTGTTCTGGTCACGGCTTGGAGACGGAAACCGCGCCTACAAACTTCTCGGGGAATTGCTGAAGCCCACCAGCGATACGCACGTCAATTACGGTGACGGTGGAGGATCCTACGTGAACCTTCTCTCTGCCGGACCACCGTTTCAGATCGACGGAAACTTCGGCGGTACAGCGGGAATTGCAGAAATGTTACTGCAAAGTCATGGAGGATATATTCACTTGTTGCCAGCCCTGCCGGATGCATGGAGGGGTTCTGGAAATATCCGGGGCCTGAAAGCACGTGGTAACTATACCGTTGACTTCAGCTGGCGTGATGGAGAAGTAACCGATTATAAAATATATTCAATTAGTCCGTCGAAAGTGAAAGTCAAGATCAACGGACTGGTGCACGATGTAATGACAACGCCGATATGATTGTAAAGACCAGGAACATTACGGGCAATGTTTGGGGAGAGCACGACGGTGGAGATGTGATGCTGTTTCGTCTCACGAATGACTCCGGAGCTTATGTCGAAGTGACCAACTATGGTGCGACCCTGGTTTCCGTGGTCGTTCCTGATAAATTCGGCAAACAGGAAAACGTGATACTCGGTTTTCCTGGTTTGAGAGGTTACATAAGCGATCGGTGCTACATAGGATCCACAATAGGACGGTTTGCAAACAGAATTAATCAGGGAAGATTCGAAATGGACGGTATTGCGCATGAGCTTGAGAGAAATGACGGAAGCAATACCAACCACGGAGGAGCGAGTGGTTTTCATGCGCGGGTGTTCGATTACAATGTAAATGATGAAGGTGTTGCGTTCACTCTGCAAAGCCAGGACGGCGACGGAGGATATCCCGGTAATCTCGAGTTGAAAGTACAGTATGCATGGAGCTCGTTGAATGAGCTTTCCGTTACATACTCGGCTACCTCGGATAAAAAGACTGTTGCTAACTTTACGAACCATGCCTACTTCAATCTCTCTCCCGGACGGGATATCTTCGATCACAGACTGACGATTGAAGCTGATGACATCCTCGAAACAAACGAGCGCTACATTCCAACGGGACGCGTTGTGCCTGCGGGCAATAAATCATTCAAGGGTGAGAGTATATATGAGCGGTCGACAGTGGTGGATGGCAGGATCATCGGCCTTAACACATTTTATATTTTCAGATCGGAAAAAGATTCAGTAGCTCCGGTATGCATATTGAGTGACGAGCATTCCGGGCGAAAATTGGAGGTATTTACAACATATCCTGGTGTTCAGCTTTACACCGGTGATTTCCTGACGAGCTCCGAGCGGAATAATCTCACTTCCTTCCATAAACCTTTTGACGGATTGTGTCTCGAATGTCAGTACTACCCTGACAGTCCGAATCATGCGCACTTCCCGTCGACAGTATTGAAGCCGGGCGAGCTCTATAATCAAAGTATCGTATATAAATTTGGTATCGGAAAATAATAAAAACATAACACGTTAAGGGTATGAAGCGGATAAACTGGTTGAATTTTATTGCTCTGGCTTTAGTGACTTTTGTAGTTAACGCTGCATGGGCTCAGAGTTATCAGGTCACTTCCCCTGACGGGATGCTGAAACTTTCCGTGAATGTCGGAGCGGCCATCGAGTATGAAGTTTCGTATGACCAGACCACCCTGATCACACCTTCCACTATTGGCCTCGCATTGAGCTCAGGTCTGACGTTGGGTGAGAATGCCGAAGTGCTGAGTACAAGCGAACGAAGTGTGAATGAGACCATCACACCGCTCTACGGAAAGAACACTACGATCAGCGATAACTTCAATGAGCTGACGATCAATTTTCTACAGGATTATTCCCTTGTCCTGCGGGCATACGATGAAGGTGTTGCCTGGAGGTTTGTAACCGCGATCGCAGGAGATGTCGCTGTAAACAGCGAGACCGCAAACTTTAATTTTGCTTCGGCGCCTGGTGTAATATTTCCCGAAGCAGACGCGGCTATGCAGTCGTGGGAACGATCATACTACACGTACGGTTCGATCAACGAGATTGCAGTAAATCGCTTTGCCGTCACGCCGGTAATGTTCTCTTATCCTGAACAAGGTATCAGGGTGGTGGTCGCCGAATCTGACCTTTTTGATTATCCGGGCATGTACCTTCAGCGTACATCCACAGGGATGAAAGGGAAGTGGGCGCAATATCCCAAAACTGTCTCGGAGCCGGACAACATTTATGCGTATCATCGCGTGCTCTCTCGTGAAAGTTTCATAGCAACGACATCCGGAACCCGCGATTATCCATGGAGGGTCGTCATCGTAACAACCGACGACAAATCACTCCTGAATAATGAATTGATCTATAAACTCGCGAAGCCTTCGGTGTTGACGGATACGGATTACATCAAGCCGGGAAAATCAGCCTGGGAGTGGTGGCACGATGCGATCCTGGAGACTTCTTCAGTTCCGTCAGGCCTGAATAACCTTACCTTCGATCTCTACAAATATTACGTCGACTTCGCGGCGCAATATGGCTTGGAATACATCACCATGGACGCCGGTTGGAGCACAGACTATGCTGCGCAGTTGTGCCAGTACGCGGCATCGAAAAATGTAAAAGTTTTTGCATGGGATTTTATCAACCTGCCGATTGAAAGCCCGGGACGACTGGCTCAGTTAAAGAGTCTTGGCATCGCTGGCGTAAAGGTAGATCTGATCGAGCGCGATGACCAGGTTGCAATCAACTGGTTCGAGCAGATCGCTCAAAAATGTGCTGAACTGGACATGATGGTAATTTTTCATGGCTGCGCAAAACCTACGGGTCTGCAACGAACATATCCTAATATCGTGAACTTCGAGGCGGTGCGCGGGGCAGAGTGTAATAAATGGGATAATACGCCGAACCCCGACTATCATCTTCAATTTCCCTTCATTCGCATGCTCGCCGGTCCGCTGGATTATACTCCTGGCTCGATGAGAAACGTACACCCGTCGCAATTCTCACCGACACCCACCGGCGTTCCAAAGTCGATGGGCACAAGGGCTCACGAATTGGCCATGTATATCCTGTTTGATCAGCCACTGGGATATTTGTGTGATGCGCCGACTGAATATAGAAAGTTTTCAGATGTGATCGAGTTCCTTTCAAGAATTCCGACATCGTGGGATGAGACAATACCTCTGTCAGCCGAGGTCGGGGAATATGCAGCTGTTGCAAAACGAAAGGGAAATGAGTGGCATGTAGCCGCTATGACGAACAATGAAGCACGCAGTCTCGAGATAGATTTTTCATTCCTTCCCGAGGGCGAATTTTTTGCCGAGGTAATTCGTGATAATGAGACGACCAACACTAACGCAAAAGCGATCACACGTGAAATTCTGTCGGTGAATAATCAGTCCAGGATCGCATATACGTTGTCCCCGGGTGGTGGCGCAGCGATTTACATTTCCAACCTCATTACAGGAACCGTCGAAGAGAATGAAAGACGATTCGCCGTTTATCCTAATGGGGAGGGCACCATCCTGACAATCGAGTCAGACGTGAAGCTTGATGCGGTGCACATCGTTGATCGGTCAGGGCGGCTGATTCAAAAAAGCGAGCCTCGCTTCGAAGGCACTCGTAGTCAGATAGACATATCAGGACTGAATAATTCGAACTTGTATATCGTCATTGGTACCTCGCGGGTAGAGAAGAAATTTTTCTCTGCAAAGTTTCTTAAATAATCTCAACAGTATCATGTAATGAGTATGCGAATTAACCAATCGTTAGTAACGGTTGATTTTTGACGACAAAATTCCTTTGATCCTATCTGAACATCGACTAGTTAATGCATCTCTCTCCGGCACGTTGTCCTTCCTCAAGTGAAAGGTAATTGCTTGATCCCTACGGGCAATAAAAGGATTTATCTCTGACGCTCAGTGATCGGCAGTCTGTGTGCGTTCACGCCAAGAAAGAAGAACGAAACCAACGCAAATGATATGAAGAGTGTGCGTTTAATTTTTTCTTTGGTCCTTCCGCCAGCCATGGCATACATGCAGAAGTTCAGTATAGACAGCCTTCGCTCGTATGCGCGAACAAACTTTCTGTTGGTACCACATCCCGGAGAAAACAAGTTGGATTTTCTTGAATAGTGCTGTGTCATATTTTTAAATGTTATTTAGTTCATTAGAATAAAAGTGATTCCTGTGCCACTTACCAGAATGGTGACCCATGCCAAAGCGTGACTGATAAAAATGTTGCGCGTGATCCGATCCGAATACTCGATCATTTTTAATTTGTGACAATCTTCCATGTAAGGTTCCATACGATTTCAACTTTAATTTGAACGGAGATTACGGCGTTATTGCGTGTTGGTAGGAATGCACGTTCGTTTCCGTTCTCTCTTAGCAAAGGTGCACGGTCGGTAAGTGAATAACATTGGGAACTGCCTGATTTTGAAAAATCGGGGAAAACCCTAGAATGGCGTTTGCGCTTGAAAAAAGGCTTTTGGCGGTTGGGTATTGGCTATTGGCTATTGGCAGGGGGCCTGTTAGCGGTTTCAGGTTACATGTTTAAAGAGGAGAGATTAAAGTACTACTATCAGCCGGACCATTACCATGATTCAGCTAATATGTTGCTATCCTTGGCGGACGAGCATGAGCCAGATGCCAACAGCTAATAGCCAACAGCAAGCAAGTTATGGTTGATTATTTATCCCTGCGATGGCCGCTGAGCCCAAAAAACAAAACTACTCCAAAGCAAATAAAAGGAACCAGGTATGCTTGCGATGTTGAATCGAATGAGCCCATCACGTACGGTCCTATCGCGCCACCTACAATAGCCATGATGATCCCCGAGGATGCGTGTTTTGTATGGGCACCGAGCCCTTTTACGCCAAGCGCGAAAATCGTAGGGAACATGATCGACGCGAAGAAGAACATGCCCACAAGCGCGTAGATGGAAAACATGCCATCGAGGAAAACAACGCATAAGGATAACACCATGTTGGCAATGGCATAAATGCTGAGCAGTGATGGTGGTTGTATGAATTTCAAAAAGAACGTACCGGCAAATCTCCCGATGGTAAAGAGCAGCAGGCTTGCCGATAGCAGGTACGACGCCTGGGCGTTGTTGAACCCGAGATCCTTTTCCGTACAGCAGTTGATGAATAACGCGGCCATGCCGACCTGGGCTGCGACATAGAAGAATTGGGCCACTACCGCCCAGTTAAAATTTCTGTGCATGAACAGGCTTCGCAGAGATCGTTTTTCGCTTGCCGACACGCTTACCTCCGGCATTTTCGTAACGTAAAATATCACGGCAATCAATGTGACGATAAGCGCAATGACCAAATACACCGTTTGTACAGAATCGAGGTTGCTAACCTCTTCGTTCGAAGAGAAAAACAGCTGGGCCCCGATCAGAGGTCCGATAAATGATCCAACGCCGTTGAAGCTTTGCGAAAGGTTGAGCCTGAATGCAGATGAGGCCGGGTCGCCGAGGACGGTAATGTATGGATTCGCTGCCGTTTCCAGGAAAGTAAGTCCCGAAGCAAGGATAAAAAGAGCAAGAAGAAAAAAGCTGAAGCTCAACTGTGTCGCCGCCGGATAAAACAGGAAGGCACCGATCGCGTACAGTAGCAGTCCCGTTATGATCCCGCTCTTATAACTTGTTTTGGTCATGAACAGCCCGGCCGGTATGGCCATCACGAAATAAGCCCCAAAATAGGCGGCCTGTAACAAGGTAGAGCGTTGTTTGGTGATGTCGAGTGTTTCCTGGAAGTGCTTGTTCAATACGTCGAGAAGCCCGTAAGCCAGACCCCAGAGAAAGAACAGGGACGTCACCAGAATAAGCGGCACAAGATAAGATCGTCTATCTCCGGAGATTTGAATCTGACCATCAGCTGTCGTGATTGGCATGTTGAAATTATTTGATGGCTCTGTCTAAATGAACATATCCGCCGTCGACATAGATGAGTTGTCCGGTTGTGTGGCTGGAGCGTTCAGACAAAAGGAACGCCACCATGTTGGCAATTTCTTCCGACGTGGTCATCCGATTTCCCAACGGGATTTTTTC
>CBHTUB010000091.1:0-15235 GCA_966095595.1 uncultured Chryseosolibacter sp.
ACACAGAAGCGCCATCCATGGTATGGATTCAAAACCAGTAACTTTTATAGCTATAGCCAGCTTTCAGCCGGCGAGATATTGAGTTGCAGTACTGTAGGATGCGATCAGGATTACGCCCTGGGTACGGGATCCTTCCTTAAGAACGGTTCTACCTATTACGCCTTCTACACGGGTCATAATCCCAATTACCCATCAGCGTGTGTTTCGAAGAAGGAAGGTATCATGCTGGCGACGGCCTCGGGTCTGAACAAGAAATTTTCCAGGAACACCTCCTTCACGACCATTTACGCGCCGGCGGGACAGGGCTTCGATGAGAATGACAACTTCCGTGATCCCTATGTGTTCTACAATGACGTCGATGGAAATTATACGATGATCGTGTCGGCGCGCAAGAACGTGAATGGTACATGGCGAGGCGTGATTGCGAAGTATTCGTCTTCCAATCTGCTTAACTGGACCTATAACGGGATCTTATACGACGGCGACACGGATAATTTCTTTATGATGGAAACATCCGAAGTATTCAGGATTGGGAACGTTTATTATCTGATGTTCTCCGATATAGATACCAAACATGTTTATTATCGCAAGAGCAACTCACCGAATGGTCCGTGGTCGATGCCTGCCGGCAGGAATCGCGTTGAAGGTAATGGCATCTATGCTGCAAAGACGGCTGCCGACAACTATGATCGTTACATTTTCGGCTGGACGAATATTTTGCAGGACCACAGCGATGCCGGTGCCTGGCGTTGGGGCGGGAACCTCGTCGTCCATAAGCTGTATCAATTGGCAAACGGAGATCTCGCCGTGACGATACCCCACACCTTGAAGAATAACCTGGAGTCGGTCAGCCATCCGATCGTGAAAAACAGTCAATGGGGTAATGTGACCAATACAATTCCCGGCAGCGAATCCTACAATCTCGTGAGCGCTGCGGATTTTGATGTGGCAAATGTTATTTACGAACCCATCACGCTGAGCAGGTTCAAGATCTCGGCCACAGTGTCCTATTCATCATCCGGCAAAGACTTTGGCTTTATGATCGGGGCGTGTGATGGTTACGAGAATTTTTTCAGCCTGCGCTTTGTGCCGTCACAGAATCGTGTGAGCCTGGATAAGGTAAAGAGATCGCTGATCACGCCGGCGACTTCCTATACAGATGCACCATTGGTCCTTTCACCAAACACTTCGTATAATGTGCAGATTGTGATAGAAAATTCGATGCTTGTCTTGTATGTCGATAACGTCGTGGCACTCAGCGCACGCGTATACACGGCGACGGGTACCAATTGGGGGATCTTTGTCGACAACAGCAACGCGACATTTAACAACATTGTTGTTCAGCGACCATGATGTCTGCTGACTGAAAGGCTGAGCGGAAGCAATTTTTGGATGGATGGCGCCACGTGTTCACTGGCGCCACCATTTTTGATTGGTGGGCCAATGCAGTTGTTGTCAGACTTTTTTGACGTCGACGGCGCTTAAGCCCTTGAAACCACTTTCTGTCCTGAAGGTCACCATGTCATTTTCCTTGATGGGAAACGATACACCGTTGCTATGGACGAATATGCTCTCCTGGGTCTTCAGGTCTTTAATGAAACCATATCCCTTTGATGTATTGAAAAAGGTCACCCGCCCCTTTCTTATGACTTCGGTTACAGCGCCCTCGATGTTCCGTGAGCCGAGCACGATCTCGCTCTCATTGATAACTTTTTTCTTGCTCGGATCCGGAGGAGTAGATGAAATATTTCCATTCTCGTCGACATAGGCCATCATGTCCTCCAGGGGAGCGCCGGCTTTGGAATTGGCTTTTCTTTCTGCCTTGCGCTGTTCCTTTTCCTTGCGCTTTTGTTGTTTCTTTTTTTCGTTTTCCTTTTTGCTGAATGTATCTGCCATAGTTGTTCTTTATTCAATATTATACCATGAACTCTACGCGCAGGCGGTAGGTTTTATCCATGGTGAAAGTGTAGGAGTTGTTCCCGATGAGTTCTGTAGCGGTAGGTGAAAGTTGGAGGATCTCCCAAAGGTCCTGAGCGACTTCTATATTACGGATGTTGTTCTGTACCCTTCCATTCGACACAAGGAGTGTAAATGAGTATCCGCCCTTAGGCCGCCCGTTGAGGGCCTTGAATTCGTGCTCGGATAATTGGTATTCCTTCGGTTCCGCCTTCGAATCGATCATCATTTTGAGGATCACTGGCCTGTATTTATGCCAGATTGGTGTATATGTTCTTGTAAGCATTTTCTTTCTCGATGTGTTTGTTGTTAATGAACTCCGTGACGTCGGTCGGACGGATACAGACTGGGAGATGTAACGGAGGGATTGATATATGTCGCCAGACTCTTCACCAGTTCGCGAAAGCTGGTTGACTTCACCAGGTATTGCACGCCCATCGATTGAAATTCATCGATTTCGGATGGGTGACTGGAAGTTGAATACATGATGACTGGAATAGGCCTCAGACGCGGTGTTTGTTTGATATTCCTGAGCGTCTGCCTGCCGTCGGTGATCGGCATATTAATGTCGAGGAATATCAGGTCCGGTAAGGTCGTATAGCTGTTGAGTAACCGCAGACCCTGGTCACAGTTGTCGGCAACATCGCACTGAGCTGACGGTGCTATGACCTTTACGGCTTCGCAAAAAAGTGCCTGGTCATCTTTGTCATCGTCAATCAGGAGTATCTTCATTTAGTGCTTTAATAAAGCTTTTTTAGTTTCGTTCGCTTTATTAAAGATTCCGGTTGATCGGCGTGGGGGAGTAAGCGTGAGGGATCGGCTGAGATGATTAATAAAGTTTTCGCAATATACGGAATAAAGAAGCGTTGCCAACCTTCAGGATGAGATAAATGTGAAGCGGGTGCGCGTAGTTAATAAAGGAAAATAGGATATCCCGGTAATTATCAATATCTTTGATAAATAATTGCGGAAAACTTAACTCACCGCCTGTCCCCCGACGGTGATCTATTAACAAACTCCTCAGTTCAGGCAGCTCACCTTTTCTCATCCAGAATTAGCAAGGTCTTTTGCCACAACAAGTTGTGAAAGTCACAACATACATTATTTATTCATACATTATTAAATGTCATTCAACAATTTCGGCCTTTCGGAACCAATTCTGAAAGCAATTCAGCAGAAGGGATATGTTCATCCTACTGCAGTTCAACAACAAACCATTCCGCACATCATTGAAGGTTCGGATATTCTTGGGTCTGCAGCTACCGGTACCGGCAAAACTGCAGCTTTTTGTATCCCTCTATTACACAATCTGATGAACAAAAAAGCGCACGGCAATAACGTTCGCGCGCTCATTCTAACGCCAACCCGCGAGCTCGCTATTCAGGTGCTCGATAATTTGAGAAGCTATGGAAAATATCTGCCGCTGAAGAGCACAGGTATTTTTGGCGGTGTCTCACAATTCGGTCAGGAGAAGGAGTTGAGCCGTGGAATAGATATCGTCGTTGCAACACCGGGTCGACTGCTCGACCTTGTAACACAAAAGAAACTCTCGTTAGCGGCGATCGAGACCCTTGTGCTCGACGAAGCGGACCGCATGCTCGACATGGGATTCATTCACGATATAAAAAGAATCCTGAAAGTGATTCCCGCCAAAAGGCAAAACATGTTCTTCTCGGCAACGTTGCCTGCCGAAGCGAAAAGCCTGGCGGCGACAATGCTGCGCAACCCGAAAACAATTTCCGTGGAGACGGCTAAAACCGAGGCGCAGATCGCTGAGTCCGTGTATTTTGTTGCACGCGAGTCCAAAAGGGCGCTGTTGAAACACGTCATTTCCGAAAAAGAGATGAAAACGGTGATCGTGTTCACACGAACGAAACATGGTGCAGACAGGATAGCAAAGGACCTGAATAAGTCCGGAATTACAGCCGAGGCCCTGCATGGCGACAAATCGCAGAATGCAAGACAACGTGCGCTTCTGAACTTCAAGAAAAACTCAACACGGGTACTCGTGGCAACTGACATTGCAGCAAGAGGCATTGATATTGCTGACTTACCCTATGTAATCAATTTTGAACTCCCTGAATCCGCGGAAACATATAGGCATCGTATTGGTCGCACAGGACGCGCTGGTAAATCCGGTATTGCGCTGTCGTTCTGTGATAGCGAAGAAAAAGGACAATTACACAATATTAACCGGACGGCCGATAAACGACTCGTTGTTGAAAGCCATCCATTCGGATAACAGCCATGCGAAAACCGACACTTAAATTTGCAAACACACATCGCGATTTCTCTGCGACATTGAATAGACGTGTGAACGATTATTTCAAAATGAATAACCTCAGCCGTACCGGCAATGCCGAGATGGTTGTGAAGACAATCGTTATGTTCCTGATCTATCTGGTACCGTACACAATGATACTCTCGGGTATCGTTACGGGCTACGCCGGCCTTTTTTCGATGGTTGTCATCATGGGGTTCGGACTCGCAGGCATCGGATTGTCAGTCATGCACGATGCCAACCACGGCGCATATTCCAAAAAGGGTTGGGTCAATACGGTCATCGGATACTCGATGAATTTTCTTGGCGCGAACGCATTTACATGGAAAGTCCAGCACAATGTACTTCACCATTCATTTACCAACGTGCATGAAGAAGATGAAGATATCAGTCCCCGCGGCGCACTCAGGCTTACACCTCACTCCAATTGGCGGTGGATCCATAAATACCAGTTTGTATACGCCTGGTTTCTCTATGGTTTAATGACCATTGTTTGGTTGTTTGTCAAGGACTTTACGAGGATATACAAGTATAGGAGAAACGGACTCGTAGAAACACAGAAGACGACTTTTGCAAAGGAATGCCTCATTCTCGTGGCAAGCAAAATACTTTACATTTCATACATATTCATACTGCCGCTCGTGCTCACATCGTACACATGGTGGCAGCTCGCTCTCGGCATCTTTGTGATGCAGTATGTGTCGGGCTTTATCCTTGCGATCATTTTTCAGCCTGCACACGTGGTGGAAGGAACGGAATTTCCCCTGGCCGATGGAAATGGAACGCTCAGCAATAACTGGGCAGTACACCAATTGTTGACCACGACCAATTTTGGTACGGGCAGCAAATATTTCTCGTGGTATGTCGGTGGATTGAACTTCCAGATCGAGCACCACTTGTTCCCCAATATCTGTCACGTTCACTATAGGAAGATCGCCGGTATCGTAAAGACAACGGCGACCGAATTTGGTCTGCCATACAAGTCGTCGAGGACATTTCTATCGGCGCTGGCAAGCCATATGCGATTGTTGAAGCAACTGGGTGTGAAGCCCGTTGTTCAGCCCGCATTGCACCGATAGAATTGATGTGTTATTGAAGTTAAAGCGAAGCTATGAGCCAGAGAATAATAGACAGGAGCCAGGTTGGCGAAGTGCTGCAGCATATGTATTCGAGCGAGTTGAATATTGCCCTGACATTGTTTTCTGAACAGGGGTACTTCTACATCGCGAATGGTGACAAGCGGTTGCCACTGAGAGGCACGACAATTGAGGAAGCTGTTACACACCTGGCGTTCCGTCTTGCAAAGGAATTTCCCGTATCGGGATTTGCCCAATGGTGGAATATGAATTTCAGACAGGATGACCAGTCCGGTTCGCCTGGCCGATAACAGGATGGCACGCCTTCGGTATCCTGCTTGGTGCAGACGCTTTCAATTAAATCGGGATATATCGTAGATAATGCTGATGAATATGCTATATTTAAGAACCAGCTTCGAATTATCCTTCAGAATCGCATCTCACTCCACAGATTGTCTTTTCCGTTTGATTATTTCATTTGCCTGAGATCGGTCCCGTGTTTTACTGTATTGTGACTTTTATGATGATAATGTACCTGTTTGTCGCCAGCACTAGCGGTGATGTCAAGGAAAACCGGGGCTTCCTGACAGGAGCATTTTCTGCTAACACTATGTTTGATCAATGGCTCAAGCTGTAATAATCGGCTCGGGATCTTATATCCCTGATATCGTGGTCCGCAATAAGAACTTTGCCAATCATCAATTCTTCGAAGCGGACGGATCCAAAATGTACAGGAACTCCTCGGCGATCATAACAAAATTCGAAGAGATCACCGGCATACAGGAAAGACGCTACGCGCGGCACGAGCAGGTCGCGTCGGATCTGGCTTTCCTTTCTGCGGAAGAAGCAATAGTCTCTTCCGGCGTTGATCGGGAATCACTCGATTACCTCATCGTTGCCCATAATTTCGGCGATGTCGCTGCTGGTAGCAATCGCGTGTCGATGGTTCCGTCGCTCGCCTCCCGTGTGAAGGCGCTTCTAAACATTCAGAATCCTGATTGCGTTGCATACGACCTCGCCTTCGGATGTCCCGGATGGATAGAAGGCGTCATACAAGCCAATTACTACATCCGTTCCGGCGACGCTAAACGGTGCATGGTGATCGGCGCGGAGACTTTGTCCCGGGTGATCGACGATCATGACCGTGACTCCATGATCTATAGCGATGGCAGCGGAGCGGTTATCCTCGGAAGTTCCGATTCAAGTGAAAAAGGAATCAAGTCACATTGCAGCCGCACGTATGCGAACGAGGCAGACCTCCTTAGAATGTCAGGCTCCTATTCGGATTATGCCTCGGATAAGAATAATCTCTACCTGAAAATGACGGGACGAAAGGTCTACGAGTTCGCGCTCAAATATGTTCCATCTGTCATTAAATCGGCAATCGACAAGGCTGGACTGACACTCTCGGACATTAAAAAAGTGTTGGTGCATCAGGCGAATGAAAAAATGGATTTTGCAATACTGTCCCGGCTTTTCGAGCTCTATAATGTCAGTGTTATTCCTGAGGGGATCATGCCGATGACCATTGGATGGCTTGGAAACAGCTCGGTCGCCACGGTGCCCACTTTGCTGGACATGATGGTCAGGAACAAGCTGGACGGTCAACGGATCGAATCAGGTGACAATATCGTTATGGCTTCTGTGGGAGCCGGCATGAATATCAACGCAATAGTATACAGGGTTTAGTTAAACAAGGGGTAGAATCGATGCGACAGTTAAAGATCAACAAACAGATCACCAATCGCGAAACGCAATCACTTGATAAGTATTTGCAGGAAATCGGCAAGGTTGACCTCATCACGATGGATGTCGAGGTCGAGCTGGCGCGCCGTATTCGCGAAGGCGATCAGGCCGCGCTCGAAAAGCTCACCAAGGCTAACCTGCGATTTGTCGTCTCTGTAGCCAAGCAGTATCAGAATTATGGTCTGACACTTAATGATTTGATCAATGAAGGCAATCTCGGGCTCATCAAAGCCGCAAAAAGGTTTGACGAGACACGCGGCTTCAAGTTTATTTCATATGCGGTATGGTGGATCCGTCAATCCATTATGCAAAGTCTGGCGGAGCAATCCAGGATAGTTCGGTTGCCTTTGAACCGCGTCGGTACATTGAATAAAGTGTCTAAAACATTTTCGATGCTCGAACAGAAATTCCAGCGGGAGCCGTCGGACGAAGAGCTTGCCGAAGCAATAGGAGTTTCACCCCAGGATATCGTGGACAACGCACAGATCTCCGGAAGACATGTTTCCATGAGCGCTCCTGTCTCGCAAGGCGAGGACACCAACTTGCTGGACCTCTTGCAGGATGAGAATCAGAGCAATCCGGATGAAGCTTTGTTATTTCAATCGCTGCAGACCGAGATCAGCCGCGCACTTCTCACGCTGACGGAGCGGGAATCTGAAGTTCTTAAGCTATATTACGGACTGGAGAACAATAATCCCTGGACCCTGGAGGAGCTGGGTGAAAAGTTTGGTCTGACCCGCGAGCGCGTGCGACAAATAAAAGAGCGCGCCATGCAGAGGTTACGCCATGTCAGTCGCAGCAAGACTTTAAAGGCCTATTTATGAACATCTATTTTTAATTATAATCAAATGAACATCTATGTAGCAAACATCTCGTTTAAGTCGTCTGAGAATGACTTGAGAGAATTATTCGAACAACACGGCGAAGTTTCGTCAGTGAAGATCATTACCGACAAGGAAACTCAACGCAGCAGGGGATTTGGCTTTGTTGAAATGCCTGATGAAGCAGCAGCAAAGCAGGCTATGCAGGAACTCAACGGATATAATTTTCAGGGTAAAGAACTTATGGTAAATGAAGCAAGACCCAAGACCGACAATCCACGCGGTGGTGGCGGATATGGCAACCGCAGCGGTGGTGGTGGCGGTGGATATGGAAACCGCGGCGGTGGTGGCGGTTACAACAAGAAATGGTAACAGGAAAGGGTTGAGAAATCAACCCTTTTTTATTTGTATCCCGGTAAGATATCCCCTGACCGTTCGATATTCGTTTCACCGCACTGACCGCAGCCACGCCTTCTTTCTCCTGAGCACTGGTCGCAACTTTCTTGCGGATAGGCGTACCGTTAATTTACCGGACTGGCGGCGAAAAATACCCGCCGTTTACTTTTGGAACATCGCCACCCGACGATAAAAGGTGCTATTTTTTTATATGGTGTTGTCAATCGTCCCCGAACAGGTGGCTTCCACCTGGCCGGACCCGATGAATAAAAAATTAATAGAAATTTTAACTGGCGTAATCGGTTCGAAGATCCTTCCTTAACACGGTCAATTCGCGACAAAATCAGCTGAAAAAAATTATGCCAATAACGTTTTTGCGTTCTGTGCTACATGAAAACGAGTCAGCAGTGGCATAACAATATGGCCCAACACTAGTCTCAGGGTAAGAAGAGTATTAACTTAGATAACCTTGCACAACCCACTACGAACCGCGTGATAATAAGTTAAGAAAAGAAGCATCTGACGCTGATATGAGTACTGCCCTCGAAGACATTCACAATGAGGTGAGCAAGCAAAAAAAGAAGATCAACCTCCTGGTTCATGCCGACACCTATACGCTTGAAGGTGAATGGAAGATAGCGACCGACGGCCAACATGTAAGCACAATTGCCGACCTCAGTGGCCTGGCACTGACATTCAATTACCTGATCGATATCAACGGCACAAATTACCTTGTTCATCCCGACGACCTCGTGCTGATCGGCGAGATCATGGATGATCTGGGACAAAGCAAAAAGGCGAGTTGCAATCTGCGGATCATTACGGCGAAAGGCGAGGTCCAATTACTGGAGGGCGCCGGAACCCTGGTCAGTATCAATAATACCGCCATTGCGGATTGGGATGACAAGACCTCGCGCAAGGAGCTCGAGCTGAGAATATTCCGACATGCGGAACAGGTTGCCGATATCGGAGCCTGGACATGGAATCTCGGTACCGATGAATTCTATTGTACGGAGAACTGTTATCGGATCCTCGGCCTGAACGCAGACGCCGGAAAGATCAACTTCAGTCTCGTATCCCAGTTGATACATTTCGACGATCGTGAACGCGTCCTGCAGCATGTCTTCGAAATGAAACGCCAGAAGAAGGACGTCGAGATCAGCTTTCGGATCTTGCTGCCTCATGGAGAAGTGCGTTACCTGAGAAATAAGGCGGAGGTCTTTACCACCAGGAAGGGCGTGCAGTACTTTATCGGAACTACGCAAAACATCACAAAGGAGCAATTATCCGGTCGACGCGCTGAATCATCGGGAAAGGAAGAACCGGGACATTTGCAGATCGAGACTGAGCAGGCAATTCTTCGGTTGAGACAGGAGCTTGCACAGGTAGACAAGGACAAATACCTCACGATCTTCAGTAATATGGAACAAGCGTTCTGCATTGTGGAGCTGATCTTCGACGATGCAGGCAAATGTATCGATTACCGTTTCCTGGAAGTCAATCCGATCTTTGAAAAGCAGACAGGGCTAGTGGACGTTGTAGGCAAGACGATGCGCGAGCTGCAGCCTGCGCACGAGGAACAATGGTTCCGCATCTTTGGCGAAATTGTCGCGTCGGGACAAGCCGTTCATTTTGAGAAGGAAGCATCGCAGCTGAAGAGCGGCGTGTGGTATGACGTCTTCGCATTCCGGCATGGGCCCGAAGGAAGCAACCAGGTAGCCATTTTGTTCAACGATATCACGGCTCGCAAACGTGTTGAAGAAGCCCTTCACTTGCGCGTCGTGGAATCGGGTGCCGCATTGAAAGAGAAATCACATTGTGTGAATCATATTATCGAAGCCATTCCCGATATGATCAGTGTGATCGAGATTGCCACCGGTAATGTAGAATACTTAAACAGCAAACCGTTCATAGAGCAGGGATTCTCTCCGGACGACATGATGCATGCCTCGTCTGCCGAAAGAAAAAAAATGGTGCACCCTGAAGATCAGCAGGCAGTGGCTGATTATTTTCTTCGATTCCGGGAGTTGGATGAGCGGGCCACGAACACGGTCGATTACCGCGCGCGCAACGCCGGGGGAGAATGGCTGTGGTTCCGTGCCAATGGAAAGGTATTCAGACGAAATGCAGAGGGTATTCCGACTCATTGCGTCAATGTAATTCAGAACACTACACGTTACAGGCAGGCGCAGGAAGAGCTTGTGAACGTGAAGGAGTTGTTAGCGCGCAAGGTACAGGACAAGTACCGTCTGCTCTTCGAGTCTATTGATGAAGGTTTCTGTATTATCCAGGTGATCTTTAATGAAAATGGCGTCGCGACAGACTACCGATTTGTGGAGGCCAATCCTGCTTTCGAAAAGCTCACAAGTTTGAAAAATGTGGGTGGCCGTACCATCAGGGAATTGGTGCCGGCGATAGAGGACCAGTGGATCGAGTTGTTTGGTGGCGTGGCGAGAACGGGAGAGTCAGTCCGTTTCGATCAGCAAACCAATGCGCTCGGCGACAAATGGTATGAAGTATATGCTTCACCAACGGGCGATCAAGGCAGTGACCTTGTCGCCGTTCTGTATACCGACATTACCGAGAGGCGTCGCGCTGAGCAGGACCTGAAGGAGCTGAATTCGAAGCTGCGCGAAATGAATAAGGTACAAACGACTTTCTTCAGCAACGTCAGTCACGAGTTCCGCACCCCGCTCACCTTACTGCTCAGTCCGCTGGACGATATCCTCAGGAACAATGCAAGTAAGATTTCTCCCGAAGAGCGTCAGAAACTCCAATTGGTATATCGCAATGCTGCGCGCTTGCAAAAGCTCGTCAATACTTTGCGGGACTTTGCGCGGATCGAAGCCGGCAAGATAGAGGCGTTTTACCAGCCAACCGATCTCAGTCAGTTTACCTACGAGCTGGCAGGCAACTTCAGGGCTGCCGTCGAAAAGGCAGGCCTCCGGTATGTGGTGAAGACTCCGGATATTGGAGAATCCGTGTATATCAACCGTGAGATGTGGGAGAAGATAGTCCTCAATCTCATTTCAAACGCCTTCAAGTTCACGCATAAAGGCAAGATTGAAGTAGAGCTGCGCTCGAAAAAGAAGCACATCGATCTGCATGTACGGGATACCGGCATTGGCATTTCAAGTAATAACCTGGGAAGGATATTTGATCGGTTTGTGAAAATAGAAGTTCCAGGGGCGAGGACATTCGAGGGATCCGGAATCGGACTCGCACTCGTCAAGGAGCTTGTCTCCATGCACGGTGGCTCGATCAAGGTTCGGAGCACGGAAGGTGTCGGCTCCGAGTTCATCGTTGCAATCCCTAAAGGAAAAAGTCATTTGCCCGCGAAGGAGATATACGAATCCAAAGAAAAATTGCCTTCGACCGTGCTCTCATCTTCTTACGCCGAAGAGGCAATGAATTGGTTGCCTGAGGTCAGGACAAAGCGGTCTTCGACGCTGCAACCACAGCTTTCATCGGCGAAACGAAAGGAGAAGGCAACCCAACCCATGATCCTCGTAGCCGATGATAACGCCGACATGCGGGACTATCTCGCTCACATCCTCGGTGATGATTATCGCGTAAACGTCGTAGAGAACGGACGAAAATTGCTCGACTATGTCAGGCTGGGCAACAAGCCTGACCTGATCCTGGCGGATGTGATGATGCCGGAAGTTGACGGGTTCAAGGTTGTCGAACATCTGAAGGCCATGCCGGATTATATGCGCATTCCGATCATCCTGTTGTCGGCGCGCACGAGTGAAGAATCAAAAATTGAGGGGCTCAGGATTGGCGCGGACGATTACCTCATCAAGCCATTCTCAGCCCGCGAATTGCTCGCACTGGTAAACTCGCGGATCACGATCGCATCGCTTCGGAACTCCGCTCAGTTCGAATTGGCCAATCGAAATGTGGAGTTGGAGCAGCGCGTGCATGAGAGAACGGAAGAGCTCGAGGAGAGCAGGCAGGTTGTTGAGAAACAAAGCCTTCAGCTTCAAAAGGTCCTCGACGCTATCCCTCAGATGGTCTGGGTGCTCAATCCGGCCGGAAAGATCAGATTTGTGAACGACAGGTGGTACAGCTACACAGGCATGACCGCCGACCAATGTTTTGACTCTGAGGCGAGCCGATGCGACATCTTCCATATCAGTCAAAAAGCGGAGATTGCCATGAAGTGGGAAACGTTGCGGACTACGATGGAGCGATATGTCGGCGAGGTGCTGATCAAGAATGAGGAGGGAAAATATCGCTGGCACCTGGATATCACCGAACCGATTTTCGATCAGCAGGGAAATCTGGAGATGTGGGTGGGTACGTTTACGGATGTCCATGAAGAATTTGTCAAAGAAAGGGAGGTCAGGGACATGCGCGATCTCCTTCAGGCAGTTTTCAATGCGTCAACCAACGGAATTGCAGTTTTTGATAGTGTCTATGACGATCAGGGCCAGATACATGATTTCCGCTGGAAGTATTCGAACCAGGAGGCGCAGGTGTTTGCCGAGCCGCATTCACTGGAAGGCGCCAGCCTGCGTGACTTATTCGAACCGTCGAAAGCGGAATCGGTAGTGGAGACCTTACGGCGTGTAGTGGAGACAGGTGATACTGCCGAGTTCGACTATCAACAAAGAAAGAGTGGAACGGACGTGTGGTACCACATTGTGGCAGTCAAACTCGAGGATGGCATAGTGCTGACCCTCCGGGATATCACTGAACGCGTAAAGATCAAGCAGAATCTCCAGAACCTGAACGACGCGTTAAAGGAAAAGAACCGCGAGCTGAAAGTGATGAATGACGAGCTTACAAATTTTGCTTTCATCGCAAGCCACGACCTGCGGGAACCGCTCCGGAAGATCCAACTATTCGCCGGTCAGCTGAAGAACAGGAATGTCTCGAATATCAACGAGCAGGGCGACCTGTATGCAGATAAGATCATGAATGCGGTTCATCGCATGAACGAGCTCATCGAGGACGTGCTCACCTACTCGCGCGCAAGTGTGTCCGCAAGGCCCGAGGCTGTTGCCACCGACCTCAACGAAGTTTTGCACCAGGTGCTCGCCGATATGAGCGAAGCGATCCGGGAACGCGGTACGTTGATCACTCATAACAACCTCCCGGTCTTCAAGTGTAATGCGTTGCAGATATCGCAGCTTTTCCAGAACCTGATCAGTAACGCGATCAAGTTCCAGCCCGGCGACCGGCAGCCGAGAATAGAGATCAATTGTCGGATCATTCCCGGTGAAACCATCGACTCACCACTGGCGAATCCGGACATTGAGTACCTCAAGCTCGAAGTATCGGATAATGGAATAGGATTCGAGCAGCAGTATGCGGAAAAGATATTCGGAATGTTCCAGCGCCTCCATGCTCGTTCGACGTTCCCCGGGACCGGTATGGGACTGGCCATTTGCAGGAAAGTGACGGAAAATCACAAAGGGTTTATCACGGCCCGTGGTGTGCCTGGTGAGGGCGCTACGTTTACTTGTTACCTGCCAGTCCAGCCTGACTGAGATTTAATTCTACTTTTTCCGGAACAAGCAATCGGGTGGAGGAATTTTTTACACACCCTGAATGTTCTTTTTTTATAAAGCCTGTCTCGCTTTATTAATATTTAAAAGCAACAGAATATCATTGACGACAATTTGAGCCGCTCCTGGCGATCTTACCTGTAAACTGTTGAAGCGGGCATAGAATTATTTTAATTGATTCCACAAACGATTACCATTTTCTCTGGTAACCGCACGCACCGCCTCATCTCGCTGATAGTAGAGTATCTGTTGAACTTCTAAATAGTTGGCTTGTGAAAAGATTGTACTCAATCGCCTTTTGTGTTGTGCCATTTGTCGCATTTTCACAACAGCTGGAAATTCGCGGCAATGTAAAGGACCGGTCCGGCGAACTGCTCCCCCTGGCAAGCATCACCGTGTTGCCGGACAGTGTGGTAACCACAGCGGACATCTCAGGTAACTACACGATCAGGGTAAGTCCGGGGGTTAAACGTTTTATCATCTCCTACACGGGATATAAACCCTTCGAGACACAATCAAAGACTGTATCGGATACGAGTATCAATTTCCTGCTTATTCCAAAGGTTGACGAGCTGAAGGAAGTAATCGTTGAAGCGGAGCGGTTTACCCACAATGATATCATGGTCTCAACGAGATCAGGTATCCATCACATCTCACAGAAAGACATCAGCAACATTCCATCGCTGATGGGCGAGGCAGACATCATCAAGATCGTGCAACTGCTTCCGGGAAGTGTCAAGGGAGTAGAAGGCAGCTCCGATGTTTTCGTGCGCGGTGGGGCGGCCGACCAGAACTTGGTCTTGCTCGATGGCGCTCCCATCTATAACACGAACCACATGTTCGGCTTCCTTTCCGTATTCAACCCCGACATCGTCGACAATGTGGAGGCGATCAATGGAGGTTTTCCCGCAGAGTTTGGCGGACGATTGTCCTCCGTCATGAACGTCAGCACAACGTCGGATATCCCTGACAACACCCAGATCACCGGCGAGGTAGGCCTCGTGTCATCCAGACTGAAAGTAGCGCAACCGATATTAAAAGATAAGGCGAATTTCTGGATCGCCGCCCGCAGGACATACGTCGATCACGTGCTGAAAGCGATTGATAAAAATCTTCCCTATTATTTCTACGACATCAACGGCAAGCTGATCTTCAATCCCACAAAGTCGGATAAGATCGAGATCAGCCATTATGGGGGCGAGGATGTGCTGGACTTGTTCAAAGACAAGAACAGGGACGGAAACGGAATGCTCACCACCTATAACGCACAGAATATGACCCAGTCGCTGAAGTGGGATCACTACAACCCGAATGGCTGGAGAACAGACCTCGCTGCGTTTCGTTCACATTTCGATTATCGAATAAAGAACGCGTTTGAAGACTATGCAGTATCGGCAACTTCGGAGATCGAGGATTTCGGCGCGAAAGTATCGTTGTCCAGGG
>CBHTUB010000092.1:0-15151 GCA_966095595.1 uncultured Chryseosolibacter sp.
ATGTGGGACGGAATCTTATTAGGGTCATTCTGATATGCACATCAGTATTCTGGGCTTGTGATGACCCTTTTTCATATAGCCCATACGAGGTAAGCGTACCTGTCGAAATCAGGAACACAACGCAGAAAAACCTGGAGCTTATTGCGCTTTCCGACACTACGTCGGCACGGCCATTCAAAATAGCCTTGCTGGCCGATAGTCATTATTTCTTTGAAGAGCTTCAGGAGGCGATCAGCCATATCAATGAAAGACGCGACCTCGACTTCATCATCGTGGTGGGAGACATCGCCGATAATGGACTTCAGGAGGAGTTCGAGTCATTTTACAACATCATGGCCTTATCAAGACTGCCCTACCTTACGGTGATCGGAAACCATGACTATCTTTCGAATGGAGCGAAGGTGTACCAGCACATGTTCGGTCCGTTGAATTACAGCTTTACCTATCGCGGCGTAAAATTCGTCATGTGGGATGACGTGGTCTGGGAAAGCCCGGAGCCACCCGACTGGCAATGGTTCAAAGACGAAATAAGCGGCGTCGACGAGCAAAAGAGCAACTATCGCCAGATCATTCCAATCTCGCACATTCCACCCGAGGATCCACAACTGATGGATTCTGCCATAGTATATCATCAATTGATGGTCGACCACAACATCACGATGTCGGTACATGGCCATCAGCATGAGTACAATCTGAAAAACACTTTTGGCGATAATGTCGAATACCTAATCGTCGGCTCTCCGCAGTATCGCGCCTATGCCGTGCTGACGATAGGCGATGATGCTATAACCACCGAGAAAGTAGAATTCTGAAGATATGAAGAGGATTGCAGGTTTAATATTTCTCCTTTCAGTTTGCTTCCTTGCGAAGGCACAGACCGATTCCCTTCCGGACCTTCGGATCGGCCGTGAAACATCCCGTGGCTTGTGGAGAAGACTTTATATACCGGTACAATTTGCAGGGAACATCGGATTCTTGTCAGGCGGGATCGGGTATAAGCCACTGACCGATAAATATCAGTTATCTTTGCTCTATGGTTATACGCCGTCGTCGGTGTCGGAAGTTCCATGTCATCTGCTCACGGCGAAAAACATCTTTCACATTCATCGGTTTCGTCTGAGTGATGCAAGAACACTCATTCCCTATGGCTCCGTGGGAATAAGCCTCGAAGTCAGCGGCAGGTCGTTTTTTACCCAACCCGATGTAATGCCCGACAGTTACTATGACTTTCCGAATTCCCTCCATGCCATTCCAACGCTGGGAATAAAACTCCGGCACGCGAACTTCAAGTTCAGGGGATTTCACGCGACTGAATTTTTCGCAGAGGCAACTTCAGTCGATGCATACATCTGGTATAAGATCAGATCGAACGACATCAAAATAAGGGATATCGTCAGCGTCGCGTTCGGTGTTCATTTCCTTTGCCAATGATAACAAGCACTACTACCTTTTGACTATTGGCCAGCTCTGTTGTTGCTGCTGCTTGTGGACATCTCGGCGATTACCTGAGAAGATAATTCCCTGGTGCCTTTCAAAATTCAATCAATTTCATTGCGCATATTTTTTTTGTGCGAACTACTCCATTCGCTCCTCGCCACAGTATGGTCACGGGTTGGTGAAAGTGGGGTCAGATTAAAACTCTCTTAAAATTATGATTAAATCTTTACGTTCGGGAAAAACGCGTCTCTCCGGACAGATGCGTTCGGGTGTTGCTCTTCGTTGTCAGTTACTGGCGTCTTTGCTCTTTGTTGCGTCGAATGTCTTCGCACAGTATGAAATGGTGAAAGACATCAATACACAGCCTTCAAGGCCATTCGGTAACTATTCCCAGCTCACAAGCGTGGGAAGCATCACTTACTATGTAGCAAATAACTATTATTTCGACTCTGACGGCAGCACGCATTTATGGCGCACGGATGGCACGCAGGAAGGAACTTATATCATTCTTTCCTCAGACCGGATCTCACAGCTTACTCCGGTTGGGAACAAGCTTTACTTTACTTCCTACCATCCCGCGTGGGGTGAAGAGCTATTTGTATCCGACGGCAGCAAGGCTGGAACCGTCCGTGTGAAAGATATTTATGCGGGATTCGATAAAAGCAGCTCTCCACAACAGCTTACGGCTGTAGGAACTACGTTGTATTTCTCTGCCACGGATGGCATCAGTGGTCGCGAGTTGTATAAGTCGAACGGTACGGCCGCCGGAACGGTGAGGGTGAAGGATATCATTCGTGGAGTGGGCAGCAGCAACCCGGCCGAGCTGACCAACGTCAACGGTGTTTTATACTTCACTGCGAATGACGGCATAAATGGTTACGAGCTGTGGAAAAGTAATGGCACCGATGCAGGGACCATTATGGTTAAAGATGTGAGGCCCGGATCAAAGCTCAGCTCGACGCCGAAGGAACTGACGAACGTCAACGGCACGTTGTACTTCACAGCCTATGACGCCACTTACGGGCGAGAGCTCTGGAAAAGCAACGGTACGGCTGCCGGAACGCTACGGGTCAAAGATATTCGTGCAGGATCTTCCGACAGCGCACCGGACAATCTCACCGCAGTGGGATCTACCCTATACTTCGGAGCCTATACGTCGGCCAACGGCCGGGAGCTCTGGAAAAGCAACGGGACAGCCACTGGT
Source organism: uncultured Chryseosolibacter sp. (assembly GCA_966095595.1). Taxonomy (GTDB): domain Bacteria; phylum Bacteroidota; class Bacteroidia; order Cytophagales; family Cyclobacteriaceae; genus Chryseosolibacter. Next base: position 2,642 of record CBHTUB010000092.1, read on the forward strand.
ACCGTATTGGTAAAAGATATTTCTCCCGGATCATCCAGTCCCGGAGGAGGCGGTTATCCACACCTCTCGCACTTCACCGTGTTTAACGGCGCCCTCTACTTCATGGCGTACACTGATCGTCCGCGGATCTGGAAAAGCAACGGAACATCTGCCGGCACGATTCCGATCAGTCCACTGAATAAACATTTTGTCAGCATCGATCCGAATCTGACTGTTTGGAACGGCATGCTCTGGTACGTGAGCAATACCAACGAAGGCCCGAACCGCGGCTTTATGGATCTGTACAAAACGGATGGAACGACTACCAACCACCAGCTTGTAAAGGACAGGCTCGGCGTTTGGTTGAATACCAACATGGAGCTTACTCCGGCAGGATCGAAGATGTTTTTTACCACATGGAACACGAGCGCAGGTGATGAGGAACAGATATGGTATACCGATGGCACTACTGCGGGAACACAACCTGTCGATCTGAGTCACTACACTTACGGGAGCTACCCGTCCAATATCACAACGGTGGGCAGTTACCTCTACTTCATTGCCCTCGGTCGTGACGATCAGCGGGGTCTGTACAGGTCGGACGGAACTGCGGCGGGCACTCAACTGATCAGGGTCATGCCGGATTCCGACTATGGATATTTCTATGCCGCGGGTTCAACCTTGTATTTCCTGCAGAAATCAGGCGGAACGCTGACGTTGTGGAAGAGCGACGGTACCGAAGCAGGGACCATGAGCCTTGGCGTGGTAGCCAGCGATACGTATGTGAATCTCAGCAACGTAAAATATGCGTTCAACAACGGCATCCTTCACATGACGCTGTTCTATGACAACACGTCTACCCATACCTCGAGCTTGTGGAGGTCGGACGGTACTTCAACCGGAACGTACATGATCCGCACTTTCGCGTCTCAGGTGGCGTGGATGGAAAAGAGCGGAGCGTACGTCCTGCTTGCCGCCAATGACGGCGTGAACGGACTCGAATTATGGCGAACCGATGGCACTGCAGCGGGAACCATGCTTTTGAAAGACATCTATCCGGGTGCAGGCAACGGTGTGGGTGCCGGGGCTCCGCTTAACGGGATCGTTTACTTCTTTGGTAACAACGGTGCGGACGCAGGTTATGAGGTCTGGAGAAGCGATGGCACGACAGAAGGCACATATATGTTCAGGGAAGGAACTTTCTTCGGTCCCATGGGCTACACAAAAACGAATATCTTCTTTTTCTCGGATGACTCCGATCCTTCGGACTACGACGAAGTTTTCAACATCTGGAAAAGCGACGGAACCACAGGGGGAACATCCCAGATCTACACGATGCCCGTATGGAACGAGAGCTGGGGCGGGCCGCGATATTTCACGTCTTTCAATGGAGGGGACGAATGGTATTTCCTGACTGTTGTTGGATACGGGCCGCACGAGCTGTGGCATAGCGACGGAACTGCCGTCGGGACAAATTTGGTGACGGACTTTGGACCGCAGGAAGGGATCGTTGTCAAGGACTATGCTTTCGCCGGAGACATCCTGTATTTCATCGACGTACGTGATGGATACTTTGTGAGGTCTGACGGGACGGAATGTGGCACCCGGGGCGTACCGTATGAGGTCGAGCCACTTTCTTCCTTTTCCTTCGAGTTTATGAACCTCGATGTAATGAACGACGTCGTATATTACCCGAGCTATGATCCCCAGGCACATATCGAATTACACAGGTTCGCAGACAACTTTGGTACATGTGCAGCGACCGTTGCTTCTGCCGGGACGGATCCTGAATCCCGCACCGCGGGAACAAATGCACAGGAAGTCGCGATCACTTCTTACCCGAACCCATTTGCAAATGAATTCCGGTTGAACGTCGGGGGCGATGCCAACGCCACATATCATGTCACTGTAACAACGATGGACGGTTATGTACGGGAAGAATTGACCGGTTTAACGCACAATCAGGACTATACTATTGGAAATAGCTGGGCACCCGGCATCTATCTGCTTAAGATCACCAACGAAAAAGGTGTAACGATCAGAAGGGTGATCAAGGAATAGCGATCACCTGCGCGCAACTTATAAGCCGTCGGCACTGAAACTTGCCGGCGGCTTTTTTTGTCGATTTAAAAACGAAAAAAGCTGGAAAGAAAAGGAATTTATATTTTAAGATAATAACTTTGGCGCACCCCCATGAAAGTAATGTCATTTTTTCGCCAGCGTGTACTCAGAAGCTTCGTGCTGATGGCTATTACTTTCCAGCTAACGAACATCAGCGTGGATCCGGTGGACAGTCTGGTGGGCGCCGAGGATGTTGCCCTAAATGAGATCGAAAGCTGCGTTGAACTCGTGCTGGAGGTCTTCATGGGAAAACGGGACGCGATTAAAGAAACCGATGAGGCCGACAATTCACCACAAAAGCATCGCTTTGGAACGATGATACTGTTTTGCGCCGGTCAGCACACGATCTCTCACACCGATTTTTCGGATAACACTAGAGAGGGTTTTATGGACTACACCTCCGCTTTTGATTCACCCCTTCTGGCGATCCTGTCACCGCCACCCAAAGTCGGCTAGTACGGTTGGCTTTCTTCTACAGGATCTTCTAAACTTTTTTTCATGAAAGATATTATGCGGCAGCGTTTGCGTGAAACGCTGATCATTGTTGCACTTATTGTACTCGGCATTCTGATCGCCATTATAACTTCAAGTCCGGCGTAAGCCAGGTAAAGCACTTATGCTATTGACGACATACATTCAGTTTTGACAGCCATGAATTCATGGACAATCGGATACGCTTCAGGACGACTGACCCCATGACTTACTGCTTAGGGATCTGATCGATAGTTTGAACACAGGCGTCCGCAGGGCCAATGATCTTGCAAAAGCGGATCACAGGGCTCATGAGCGGTGAGTGATTCCTCCGGTCAAAGATCACCGTTGGCATCGCCTTCGATTTTGTGACATCGCCCAGATCTTTACGATTAAACGTTGAAAGCAGCTTGATAAAACGTTTGAAGCGGAGGCAAAAATCTTTATAAAATCTTTATGGCCTTACGCCTACCTTTAGGCGCATTTAGAGGTGAAACGATTCTTTTTCAAAAAGCAAAACAAGGCGACTCAATACGTTGTCGTCGCCACCACTGTCATTGGAATTTCGCTGGTGGGTTTATCACTGCATAACCTGATCGGGTATCGCGTGGTTGCCTTTATGCTGCTGGTGGGCGTGTCGATCCTGGCGATGTCCTTCGATATTGTCCCTGTACTCGTTGCGGCAACGCTTAGTGCGCTGGTCTGGGACTTCTTCTTCATACCGCCTCGTTTTACATTGACCGTTGGCACTCCTGAAGACAGGTTGCTACTCCTCATGTACTTTGTCATCGCCCTCATCAATGCTGTCCTGACCAATAAGATCCGAAAGATGGAGAAGGCCATTAAGGAAAAGGAAGAAAAGGAAAAATCCGTAAAGTTCTATAACGCGCTGCTCAACTCACTCTCGCACGAGCTACGCACACCGATCACCACCATCATTGGCTCTACTGATAATTTACAATCGAACGCCGAAAAACTTTCTGAAGCGGATAAAACCGAAGTGATCAACGAGATCTCCGTCGCCGCGATCAGGCTTAACCAGCAGGTAGAAAATTTGCTGAACATGTCCCGGCTCGAATCAGGCGTTTTCCAGATCAAGAAGGATTGGGTCGACATCAATGATCTCGTATACAAGACCCTGCAGCGCCTGGATCAGAATCTGTCGAAATACAAGGTTGCGGTCGAAATACCGGATCAGCTGCCGCTCTTCAAGCTGGATTTCGGATTGATGGAGCAAGTTCTCTATAACCTGATCATCAATGTCACACAGCACACGCCGGAGGATACCCTGATCACGATCCAGGCTGACTGTGTTCGCGACAAGCTGATCATGACCATAGCCGATAACGGCAACGGCTTCCCGGAAGATCAGATCGATAAAGTGTTCGACAAGTTCTACCGGTTAAAGGGCGCAAAGGCCGGGGGGACGGGGCTTGGCCTGAGCATCGTCAAGGGTTTTGTGGAGGCTCATGGCGGAACTGTCACGCTGAAAAATCTCCCAGTCAGGGGATCGAAGTTCGTGATCGAGATCCAAAGTCAGAAAACCTATATTCACAAGATCAAAGATGAGTAAACAGTCAGTCTTGATTATCGACGATGAAAGCCAGATCCGACGGATGCTGACCATCACGTTGCAATCCAACAACTACGACGTGCGTGAGGCGGCCACCGGAAAAGAAGGTATTATGGCAGTGTCCGTGAATGCGCCCGACGCTGTTTTGCTTGATCTGGGGCTACCCGATGAAAACGGCCACGATGTGCTCAAACATCTCCGCGAGTGGTATTCCAATGCTATCATTATTATCTCGGTACAAAGCGGTGAAGAGGATATTGTCAGGGCGCTGGACAATGGGGCGGACGACTATCTCGTCAAGCCGTTCAGAACGGGCGAGCTGCTGGCAAGAATACGAACAGCGATACGCAAGACAGGAAGTGAGACCAATATCTCGACGGCAAGCTTTGGCGACCTTACGATCGACTATGCAAATCGGGTTGTAAGGAAGAAGAATGAAGTCATCAAGCTTACGGCGACAGAATATGCGCTCCTATCCCTGTTGAGCCGGAACGACGGGAAGGTACTGACCCATCAGTTCCTGCTGAAGGAAGTCTGGGGTACCCACCAGCAGAATGAGTCCCAGTACTTAAGGGTATTTGTCGCACAGCTGAGGAAAAAGATAGAGACGGATCCCAACCGGCCAAAATATATCACAACCGAATCCGGCATCGGCTATCGCTTTACCGGAACCACCCACAACATGTAATGTAGAAAGTAAAAGCAGAATGGAATCAGGAAATAAACATCTTCATAAGCTCTCGTTCGCCGGAATCCTTGTCGCACTCGGGATCATCTACGGTGATATCGGCACCTCGCCCATCTATACCATGAAATTTATTGTAGGCGATCGAGAGATCACGGAAGACCTTATCATCGGCGGCGTATCGTGCGTGCTCTGGACGCTGACCCTTATCACGACCATCAAGTATATCTACCTCGCATTGAATGCCGACAACAAAGGCGAAGGTGGGATCTTTGCCTTGTATGCATTGGTCAGGAGATACAAAGCTGGCTGGGTCATCTTTCCGGCCATCATCGGTTGTTGCACGCTGGTGGCGGATGGATTCATCACGCCTGCGATCAGTGTGTCGTCAGCAGTGGAAGGGCTCAGGCTGTTATATCCCGGCATTCCTACCACAGGCATCGTTATCGTCATCCTGCTCGTACTGTTTATTTTCCAGCAGTTCGGTACTGCCGTTGTGGGAAGAACGTTCGGACCGATCATGGCGATATGGTTTGTGATGCTGGGGCTTCTCGGACTTCACCAGCTTATTCAGAATCCCGTTGTCCTCAAGGCCTTCAATCCCGCGTACGCTGTCAACCTCATCGCCACCTATCCGCAAGGTTTCCTTTTGCTCAGTGCCGTGTTCCTGTGCACAACGGGTGCCGAAGCGCTTTATTCGGATCTTGGACACTGCGGAAGGGAGAACATCAGGGTGAGCTGGGGATTCGTGAAAATTTGCCTTCTGTTGAATTATTTCGGACAAGGTGCATGGTTGCTTACGCAGCAGGGGCAACACCTTGGAGATCAGATCCCATTCTACTCGATCATGCCTGAATGGTTCCTGATCATCGGGATCATCGTGGCAACGCTGGCCACCATCATCGCCAGCCAGGCTTTGATCTCGGGAACATTCTCGCTCATCAACGAGGCGATGAAGCTGAAGCTATGGCCGGCATCGCGCGTGCGTTATCCGAGTGAGTCGATGGGACAAATGTACATTCCGGCCATGAACTGGATCCTGATGATCGGCAGCATACTCGTGGTGGTCATTTTCCAGGAGTCGTCGGCGATGGAAGGCGCGTATGGACTGGCCATTACCGTCAACATGTTAATGACGACCTCACTGCTCGTTTACTATTTCACTACTGTAAAGAAGTCCACGTTCCGTTCAGTGTTGCTGGCGGTAGTGTACATTTCACTCGAGGGCCTTTTCCTGGCATCCAATCTTCACAAGTTCGAACACGGCGGATGGTTCACCTTTATGATCGCGTTCATTTTCTTCTGCCTGATGTACATCCTGTTAAAGGCGAGAAGGTTAAGGCAACGGCACACCGAGTTTGTGGACTTGCGGCACTATGAATCCATGCTGAAGGAGCTGCAGGAAGATACGCAGGTTCCGAAGGAGGCTACCAATCTGGTTTATCTGGCGGTTGCAGACAGTCGCAGGTACATCGATTCGAATATCATCTACTCAATTTTTAAAAAGAGGCCGAAGCGGGCCGATTGTTACTGGTTTGTTCACGTGGAGACAGTCGATAGTCCGTTCACGAGCAAATACAAGGTCGAAACCATCATTCCAAAAAGGGCATTTTACATCAACATCAAGCTCGGATTCAAAACGCCCCACCGTGTCAATACATTGTTCAACAAGATCGTTCACGATATGGCAGACACGGGAGAGATCGATCTTACGAGCCCCTACCCCGCTTTGCACAAGTACAGCATGATGGCCGATTTCAAATTCATTTCCATTCATTCGTGGGCGTCAGCCGATAGTGAGATCTCCAGTTTTGAAAGCCTGATCATCACCGGTTACCGGCTCATCAAGTCGATCAGCTTGTCTACGGAAGAGATGTATGGACTCGAGGCGGCAAATATTGAAGTGGAAAAAGTGCCGATCCAGGTCGGCCCTGCAGCAAAGGTAAGGGTCAAGCGTGAATACGAAGAAGACGCAACGCTCGTACATTAAAAAGCGCGACGCTCGGGCATTCCGATTCTGCGTTTAGCATGCCGCATTAGATTTGAACTTGAAGCCGGAAGGGCGAAACCCTGATCAAATCACCGCCACCAGATTCTCGAAATCAGCCTTTACCTCGCGGCTCACCGGAAGCTCAGTTCCATCTTCGAGCACCACGGAGCTATTGTGACCTTTCCGGTATCCCTTGATCAGCCTGAGGTTCACAATGTGTGATTTGTGTATCCTGAAAAAAGGGAACGGCTGGAGCACTTCTTCAAGTTGCTTGAGGGTGCGGCTGACAATTATCTTTTGCTTGTTGTTCAAATGGATGTAGGTATAGTTGCTCGAAGCTTCACAACGGACAATAGCGGTCACATCGACGAATTCTATTCCCTTGTCTGTTCGTAAACCAAGCCGTTGTGTCGCATGGGCCTTCTTCAATTGTTCCATAATGGCATTGCGGATCGATTCCTTTTGCAGATGCGAGCGATCCGTGATCTTATTGACGGCCTTTATCAGGTCCTGTGGCGTGGAAGGTTTCAGAATATAATCCAAAGCATTCACCTTGAAGGCTTCCAGCGCATACTTGCTGTGAGCGGTTGTAAAGATCACGTCGAACGTGATGTTACCCTCCAACCTCTCGAGAAGAGCGAAACCTGACTCGCCCGGCATCTCTACGTCAAGAAACACCAGATCCGGTTTATGTATTTCAATAGCCGCGATCGCTTCGTTTACCGACGCGCAGGTTGTGCATATCTCGACTTTGTCGTTGAGGGCCTTGCGCACCTGCATGGCCAGCAACTCCCTCGACTTGTGTTCGTCATCCACAATGATTGCCTTATACATAATCGAATGTTATGGTTACGCGTGTACCGGATGGGTTGCCTGTCTCATCCGTGAGATCGTCAATTCTGTAATTCGAGTTGCGGCTGTCAATATTGTTCTGGACTTCGATCCGCTTCCTTGTCAGCTCCATACCATGTGATTTATTAAAGACTCCCCTTTTCTCCTTTAGCCTGAGGGCAGCTTCCCTGCCGATCCCATTGTCCGTGATTTCACATATGATCTTCATTTGCTCCCGGGTAAGCCTGATATCGAGTTTGCGATCCGAAACTTTATTGAACAGTCCATGTATCAATGCGTTCTCCACGAACGGCTGGATCACCATGGAGGGGATCGGCACCTCTCTGATCTGGTCCGGCAGATCGATGTTGTATTGCAGGGTATGATCGAAGCGCAATGCCTCGAGCTCGATGTAGAGTTGCAGCAACTCCATCTCCTCGCCTATGCTGACGGTCGAGCGCGCGCCCTGATCGAGTACTTTCCTCAAGAGAGTAGAAAATTTAGCGAGGTAGTTGAATGCCTCTTCTGTGTTATTGCTGACGATGAGGTATTGTATGGAGCTCAGCGCGTTGAATATAAAGTGGGGATTCATGCTCGCACGGAGCGCCTGTGTGTGAAGGTTGATGTTGATGGATTCGATCAGCTCCTTTTGCTTCTGCACTTCCAGGTATTTGTCGTTCAGCTTTCGGCTCAGCCTCGTCTTGGTCACAAAACCGTAATACGCAAGGGCGACGAGAAATAACAGCAGCCCCGATCCTGCCATCAGGCCATACTTCCAATTGCGCTCGCCGGCCAGCTCCAGCTCCTTGACCCGGTTCTTCTGGAAGAGCAGATCGATCTCCGATTGCTTCTTCATCAATTCGTGTCCTTTCTGAATCCGCGCGATCTCGTCGGATATCTCTGTGGATCGCAAGCTATCGTTGAGGACGCGGGCACGCTCGGAATACTGATAAGCTTTGGTATAATTTCCCGTAAGTGCATAGATCCTTCCCACCTCATCATAGCAGTCAATGATCAGGGCCATGGAGTTGATGCTTCGTGCAAGCCTCAACGCTTCCTCATAGGTGCGGATGGCTTCGCCATAGCGATCCTCTTTAGACTGGACCCACCCCGAGTGCCTCAGCACCTGAGCGGTCATCTCTACCGAGTTCAGATCCTTCACCATGGAAAGCGCTTCTTCCACATAGGGTTTGGCCTTGAGGTGATCTCCAAGCTTGAGATAGGCGTGCGCCACGTTGCACAATGCTATGACGGTATAGAGCTTGTTGAGCGAACGCGAGATCCCAAGGGAGCGCTGATGATAGTCGAGCGCGCTTCGATAGTCCTCTCGTGCAAAATAGATATTGCCAATGGAGCAAAGTATCCTGGTATTGGCGACCGCGGCGTTGTCCGTCGCCTGATTTACGCTCAACGCTCTTTCCGCATACCGGAGCGCATTATCGTAGTCATGAAAATAATAGTATAGATTACCGATGCTGGTGAGGATCTGTACCTCCGATTTCCTGTCACCCGTCTTTTCCCTGATCTGCAACGCCTGTAAATAACGATCGAGCGACCGGGTGAAATCACCCCACTTCTCGTAGGTGAGCGCCAGTCCGAAGCAGGCCGTCGCTATTCCACCAGCCTCCCCATGTTCTTCGAAGAACGCCAGGCTTTCATTCAGCAACCGCTCGGCATCCTTGTAGTCGGATCTGAATGCATGCGCAATTCCCATATGGCACTTTGCCATCGCTTCTCCCTTTGGAAAGTCGATCTTGCGGGCGAGGTTTAACGCTTCGTTGCCAAAGTACAGCGCCGAATCGGCATTCAGGGCACGGTATTCCCAGGAGAGAGCGTTCAGCACATTGACCTTGCTTGTATCCGACGCGGCAGACCCTAACGCTCTTTTTAAAGAGTCGACAGTTTGCGCCGGAAGGTGAATGGCGGATATGAACAGGATCAGCAGAAGGGTCAGGCTCAGGAGGCGATGTTTTATACCTGGTTGTCTGACGTCAGTGTTTTTCCCGCGTTCAGATTCTATAGTCCGGTTTTCTTTGTTGAGTGTGCCCTTATCTAACATAAATATTCCATCAATCCAATTTAAGCTGGATTTCAAATCTCGCAATACATTTATCGATTCTTCGTGGGCTGTGATCGGATTGGATCTGGTAGGTCAAAGAAATCAACGCCAAGATAGGAATTCGTGAACACTACAACAAAAAATGATCGCAGATTGAGCAATGACAATTCGAGTGAATGGATCAGATGCCGTTCACACTGTAAAAATCGTAAATTGACAACATGAGTGGTCAGTCAGAAATAACCCAGGATCGCGAGATCGTAACAAAACGTGTGTTCAACTTTCCACGACAGATCGTCTATAAGGCATGGACAGATCCGGCCCATCTGAAAGTCTGGTGGGGACCCAAAGGATTTACGAATACGTTCAACACGTTCGACCTTCGCGTCGGCGGACGGTGGAGCTTTGTCATGCACGGGCCCGACAAAGGCAACTACGTCAACGAAGCTACATTTGTCACCATCCGGGAGCCCGAGCTGCTGGTGTGGGACCGCCAGTCGAAGCCGATATTCCAGGTAGAGGTAATGTTCGAAGCAATGTCAGAGAATATAACCCGCGTCATCTTCAAACAAAAGTTCGAAACAGTAGGTGAATGCGAAAAGCTGAGAAAGTTTGTGCCCGAAAAGAATGAAGAGAACATGGACAGGCTGCAAGCCGAGCTGGAGAAAATGAGATAGAGATGCGGCCTCCGAAAAGCCGATCTCCATCTATCTCTTCCATCCAGAACAAAATGAGCTCCTGTTTATTTATGGATACGATATTCCTGCCGATCCATGGTAATGTTCAACTTTTGCAGGAACCCCGCGGGATTGAATTGTATCCTGTTGTATTCATCCTTTACCATTGCTTTCGCCTTCTCCAAATGTTCCTCGGATCTCCACTCCGCAATGGTAACCAGATTTAGATTTCCATTCTCATCCCTTCGCGATATTACCTTGTCCCCAATGAATCCGGGCAGGGTCTTAATAAACTTCCGATTGTATTCCATTTGCCGCACGAATTCCTCTTCAGCTTGTGCCGGGATAACAAATTTATCGACAAAGTAGACGCTGGAATCGGACGATTTCGCGGGTGACGACAAGTCCGTGGGCAATTCGCCCAGTTGCTGTAAAAATGAGAGCCTGTCTGCCTGAATGCGATGAGACACGATCTTTCCGTTGCGAAATTGATAAACACCGAATCCGTCATTGCTGATCTTCCTGCCCGTAGGCTGTATCCCCTGAAAAACTCCGGTTTGAGTTCCTGTAAAGTTTTGTCGCACCATTACCTTGTCGTCATCCGCAACCAATTCCTCGATGCTCCAATGCGCGTCCTGGAATGCTGCGACGACATCAGCGACTCCTTTCTTAAATCCGGCAATCCCAGTCCCTCCCTGGCTATTGGAATATTGCTCCGACACCAGTTCCCCGAGCCGGTCAAACTCGCGCTCATTGAGAATGACCTGATAAAGGTGGAGTATGGCTTCCCTGTTTTCAGCGGCTTTGGTTGTTGTGGTTGATGTTTTCATGTTCCTTCTTTTGAATAATTGATTTTTCTGACCTTGTCCCGATACGAGATGCGCTATGAAAAACGCAACGAGCCATAGCAGGACGTGATGTTTTGATCTCATGTTACCAAATTTGATATCAGCAAAGTTGGCAGAGCATCAGACCGGATCCTTGTAAAAAATCATTGATTTACCAAAACGAAGCAGACTTGAAGAATTCGGAGGGCGTGAGTCCGGTATAGGTTTTAAAAGCCTTGTTGAAGTGAGCCTGATCGAAGTAGCCGTTTTGTATCGCGATATCGAGAAACGATGCAGGTGCCGGACCCTGCACGATCGATTTCATCCTCACGATCATTGAGAACTGTTTTGCCGTACTGCCCGTAACCCTGCGGAAGCGCTTCTCGAAAGCATCCTGGCTCATCGACAATTCGTCAGACAGCTGTGCGATCCTTATCATGCCATTACTTCCATAGATTCTCGCGACAGCCTCCTGCACCAATCGATCCGGAACCTGACCTATTATTTTGGAGCACAAAAAACGGTCGACAATTTCTACTCTGGCCTGGTCGTCGTTCGCTTCCATGAGGAGACTTTCCACCGTACTCACCTCGGACCGACTAAAAAAATTGTCCAGCGAGACACTTTCTTCGAACAGTTCGTTAAGCGGTTGCCTGGTGAACATCGCTGCGCCTCCGGGCTTGAACAATACTACCAGTGTGCTTGTGCCAGGTGCGTAGCCGATCAGGCGAACAGACTTTCGCAAACCCGAGAGCATCGACTTCGGCAGTGGTGTATTGCTCTCTTTGGTGACGTGGGAAACTTTCCCGCGAAATGAAAAGGCAACGGCGATCGAAGTTCCCGGCAGAACCCTATTAACAACTCCTTCCCCGCTTTCAATGACGCGGTAGCCCGCAACGGAAGATGACAGAAGTGCAGATGGTTTGTATTCTTTGAGCTCCATTTTCCAATCGGCCATCCGGCGTCTGGATGGTGTTACACTACTCAAATATATCGAATTTGCCAGATAGACACCTGACGGTCACGTTCTCCTGCTGATCTTGAATGATCTAACAAACTTGCCACGAATATTTCGATGCGTATGTCCCCCGAGATATGTCACGCAATGATAAACAGCTTACTTTTGCATGTTATGGAGAAACGAAGCCCTGCTACGATCGCCCTGATCGGATTGAACGTCGTCATTTTTGCTGTCCTTGCCTGGAAACAACAGAACTTGCTGTTCAACCGTCCCGAAGACGTTGTAGCCCTGCTCGACGCCGGCGCAAACTTCAATCCCAAAACGCTCGGCAACGAA
>CBHTUB010000093.1:0-14978 GCA_966095595.1 uncultured Chryseosolibacter sp.
AAGCCGTAGCAAGCTGTGCCGAGTCCACCAGAAATATGGGGAGGGAACTCCCACCCAAACATCAGTACTTTCATGCAACGTATAGGTTATACAAGGTCAAGGTATTTTTATGTTTATGAGTTGTTATTCAGCTTTTACTTAATCGTTAGGTAATCCCACTACTCCAGCCCTGCAGAAAGTTTTTAGACATTGATATGTTAAAAAAAGCATGCCCATTTTTCAGAGCCTCGCGGGGTTTATAAATTCTGATGCATCAGCGCCGTGGCCGCTTGAAAGTCCTCTTCAATCGAATTCGTGAATGCGCAGTCTAATGATCGAAGAAGCCGGAAAGACAATGTGACGTTATAGTGTAGAAGCGTATCTACAAACTAATTTAACCGAATCCGCAATGATATTTCTGGTCTTGCCGTTAAAAATTTTTGCAGGTTCGAACAGTCAATTGACGACCGCTTTTTCCGCAACACTTTCGGTGGGCAGATTCTCTTTTTTGTAACCGATGATGAGTCGCATTCCCTTGTCATAGCTGAAATAGCTGAACATCCAGTTGATCAGGACCACCAATCGGTTGCGGAACCCTATAATCGAGATCAGGTGAACGAACATCCAGATGAGCCAGGCCAGGAAACCATCTTTGCGAAACTCCTTTCCGAATATTTTAAGATCTGCAACTGCGCGATTCCGACCTATGGTTGCCATTGCTCCCTGATCTTTATACCTGAAAGGCGTCAGCTTTCCGTTTTTCAGAATACATTTTAAGTTTTTTGCGAGGAGTTTTCCCTGCTGCATGGCGGGTTGTGCCATCATGGGATGTCCAAAAGGATATTCGGGTGTGATCATGGCGGCGACGTCGCCGATTGCGAAGATATTGCCATAACCGATCACGCGATTGAACTGGTCTACTTTCAGGCGATTGCTGGGAGCCCACGATGCCTTGCCAAAACCCTCTATCCAGGAGCCTGTGACGCCCGCCGCCCAGATCAGCGTATGGCTGTGAAGGCGCTCTCCCGTATCCAGCAGCACCGTATGCCCGTCGTAATACTTTACCCTGGAGTTCATCCAGACCTTTACACCATATTTTTCCAGTTGGGCCAGGGCTTTCCGGGAGGCTTTTGCCGACATGCCCTTCAAAAGCTCGTGTCCGCTCTGGATCAGATGGATGTCCATATTGACAAAATCCAGCTCTTTGTAATCTTTCGGGAACACGTGTTTTTTCAGCTCGCTCAACGCTCCGGCTATTTCCACACCCGTTGGCCCGCCTCCGACTATCACGTAATCCATTAAACTGTTCAGCTGCTCATGATCGTCGGTCTGCAGCGCTTTTTCAAAGTTATAGAGTATGGTGTTGCGCAACGCCTGGGCGTCTTCAATGGATTTGATGCTGATGGCTTTCTGGCGGATCTGCTCATTCCCGTAAAAGTTGGTTGTGGCGCCGGTGGCAACCACAAGGTAGTCGTACCGGAAAAGCCCGATCGAGGTTTGCACAACTTGCTCGCTCGTATTGACAGATAACACTTCCGCCAGCCGGAAATAAAAATTGTCCTGTTCCTCAAACATTTTGCGGAATGGATACACGATCGATTCCGCTTCCAGTGCTGCCGTTGCAACCTGGTATAACAAAGGTTGAAAGGTGTGAAAGTTGCTTTTATCGATGAGCACTACCTGGACCTCGGCCTTGCAGAGCGACCTGGCGAGCTCCAATCCAGCAAAACCTCCGCCCGCGATGACGATTCGGGGTTTGCCTGTTTCCGGTATGCTGACGTGTGTTGCTGTCATAACTGTGATTTGACTTTTGCCGATTCGATACCCAGGATCTCATTGGTCATCGAACGTATGTTCCGTAATAATGCACCATTGGTCGCCAGGGAATCTCCATAGGAGGGAATGATTTCCCTGAGCCTGGTTTGCCATTCGTTGCTCACCACGTTCATGGGAAAACATTTTTGCAACACGGAGAGCATAATTGAAACTGCCGTAGACGCGCCAGGCGAAGCCCCGAGCAGTGCGGCGAGCGACCCGTCCCCCGCGCTGATCACCTCTGTTCCGAACTCCAGTACGCCCGTGTGTTTTTCGTCTTTTTTGATCACCTGAACACGCTGTCCCGCAATCTCGAGTTCCCAGTCCTCCATCCTGGCTTCCGGATAGAACTGCTTTAATGCAGCAAGACGTTCTTCCGGGGATTGTTTGATCTGATTGATCAGGTACCTGGTCAGCGGAATATTGTCCAGCCCCGCAGCGAGCATAGGCAGTACGTTGTCGATCTTGATCGATTTGAAGAGATCCAGGTATGATCCTTCCTTTAGAAATTTGGTCGAGAATCCGGCGTAAGGCCCGAAAAGTAAAGCCTTTTTGCCATTGATCATCCTGGTGTCGAGGTGAGGTACCGACATCGGGGGCGAGCCTATCTCAGCCTTGCCATAGACCTTGGCATGGTGAGCATCGATGACCGCGGGGTTCGTGCATTTCAGCCACTGACCGCTGACGGGAAATCCTCCGTAACCGCGGCCTTCGGGGATGCCTGATTTCTCGAGAAGTCTTAACGCGCCGCCGCCTGCGCCGATGAATACGAACTTTGCCTTGTACTTTCTCTTTTCTTTCGTTGTCTGGTCCTTCACCGTTACGGTCCAGTTACGTTCTTCATCCTGTTTGAGGTTTTTTACCTCCTGGTTAAAGACAACCCTGACGCCTTCGGTTTGTTGTAGCCGTTCAAAAATACATCGCGTGAGCGCCCCGAAATTCACATCGGTTCCTATAGTCATACAGGTGGCTGCAAATTCTTCAGCCCGGTTTCTTCCATTGATCACCAGCGGCATCCAACTCGCCAGCTCTTCGGGATACTCCGAATAGGTCATGCCTCTGAAAAGATGGCAGGTAGTCAGAGCGTTATACCGTTTCCAAAGGAAGTTCACATTTTCCTTTCCCCAGACGAAGCTGATGTGGGGAACCTGTGTGATGAATGTTGCAGGTATTTTTATCTTCTCCGTTCGGATCAGATGTGCCCAGAATTGTTTCGATATTTCGAAAGCTTCGGCGATCTTCACGGCTTTTGAAGTGTCGACCGAACCGTCATCCAATTGGGGTGTGTAGTTAAGCTCGCAAAACGCGGAATGTCCGGTACCGGCGTTGTTCCAGGCGTCGGAGCTTTCCGCAGCCGCTAATTCCAATCTCTCGAATGCGAGTATTCGCAAACGCGGTTCAAGCTCCTTCAGCAGCATACCGAGTGTTGCGCTCATAATGCCAGCGCCGATCAGCACCACGTCCGCGTCAGTATTTGTTACTTTATTGATATCCATGGAGATCTATAAAATAAATCCCATGCCTCTTGCAATACGGGAATTGCCGTTATGCCGCTCCGGGTGCGGCCGGCGGGTACATGCATTAAAGGTAGGCGCAATCAATACGCATCCTCAACCCGTTCGGCAGCGCTGATGCGGATACAGGCAAGCATGAGATCATTGTTGAGCTCGAGGAATTTCTCGCCATTGTCTTCAATAAAGTCGATACTTTTTTCGATCTCGTATTGGCGCACTTCTTCGGTTGTGCTGCGTCCGAATGTCAGATAATAAATGATCTTGTTGGCAGCATCCCTGTATTGAGCCCACATCATATCGATCTCGCGTACGTAGGACATTACCGAAATGTCGGCGGGGGGAAGAGGATTCTCGCACGGAATGCCCTTTGGAAATCCGCCGTCCCTGATGGTAAGCAACGAATGGCCAAACAGATCAATGGTGTTTTTCAACTCGCTGATGTGGTGAAGCTTTCCCTTTACCACCATCTCTGCATAGAACCCGATCTTCTGCGAAAGCATCCTTTGCCGCCCTGCCAGGTTGATCAGCGTATTGCCCGTGCCGATGTTCATCTCACGCAGAAGCTTTTTCTCGAGCGCATGTTTTTCGGTAAGATCGATCGAAACACCGAGGATGTTCTTTCTGCCCGTGACATGGTTGACAAACGGGATCTTCGTTGTCTTGAAGACATACGATGCGCCATTCTTCGTAGTGAAATTCTGGATCGGAAGCTCGAGCGGTTGTCCGGAGTCAAGGACTCTGTTGTCCGATTCCTGGATCACGCGCCATTCGTCTTCGTTCGGCACAAAGTAGCTGTCGTCTTTATCGAGAATGTCGGACTCTGCCAATGCAAACAACTCGGCTTCTGACCGGTTCACAAGCGTGTAACGACCGCGCTCGTCCTTTACGAAGATGGGGAACGGGATGTTGTCAATAATGAACTTCATAAGCTGCGTACGGTCTTCCACACCGCGCTGATGCCTTTTCATTTCTTCCTGAGTTGCCTTCAGCTCTTCGATGTTTTGTTTCAAAGTCTCTTCCTGCTCCAGCAACATTCTCGCGCGCCTTTGTGATTCTTCGTACAAGGCAGTTGCCTTTGCAGCATGCTGAATGTTCAGCACAACGGATGCGAGGTTTTCCGCGATCTTTTCAATGAACTCGACCTGATGCTTTTCCATGCGGTGAAAGCAGCCGATCTCGAGAACGCCGACTACCTGCTGGTCGTATCTCAATGGCGTGATGAGAAGGAACCGGGGAGTGGCCTCGCCAAGTCCGGACGTGATATCGAAGAAGTTACCCGGTACATTGAGAAAAATACTTGTTTCTTCTTCAAGGAATGCCTGTCCCAGTATTCCCTGACCGATCGGGATCTTTCTGTCTACAAATTTCTTTTTACTGTAGGCATAACATGCCCTGAGCTCCAGATGCCGATCCTGCGGATCGTTATCGTTAAGAATAAAGATCCCGCCCTGGTTGGATTTTGTGTAACGCACGATCATCGATAGCACCTCGTCGAAGAAGCCGCTGCGGGTTCGGTCACCCTGGATCAGCGCGATGAATTGCGCCATCCCTTCCGCCGCCCATGAACGCTGCTGTTCGCGTTGGTTGTACTCGGCCAATCGCTGTTTTGTTCTGGACAACGTTTCTGAGAATTGCTTACCCTCCTCATCATCGGGACTGTCGTCGATATCAAAATAGGAAAGTGACTGATCTCCCTCGGAAATTTTGTGAAGACATAGGGTGGCGATCTTCAATCTTTCTTCCAGTTTCTGGATGCGGTATTCGAACAGCGCTCGCTCAGAGGATTTATTGCGGAGTGATAGCATAGTGGGTGACTGCGTTTCAAATCATCACAATAAGAATACAAATCACCGCCGTAAAATCTGAGTGCACCGCTGGAAAAAGTTACGTAATCGTATTCGGGAAAATATATCAAACGATTGTTCCGGAATATGCTACACTTCCTCCGCGAGCGTTTTGATCCCCTGTGCCACCTTGCTCCAATTTTGTTCGAGATGTTTCAGCTCTTTTTCAGTTTTGACTCCGTCCTGGGTTATGATCAGCTCCGTTGAGTCTCCATTGTCATGAAGCTCGTACCCTACAAGCACATAGTTCTCCGGTTTATCTTCCTTGCCGGAGTTCGAGCTCCAGAATGTGTGCTTCAAACTTTTCAACGGCTCGAATTCCCTGACGACACCTTTGTCCTTGTACGGCTTTCCTTCCCAGATTCCTTCGAATGTGATGGCGTTCCCTTCGCGCCAGTCGGTCTGCACCGTTGTGCCGAAGAGGAACTGCCGGATGTGCTCCGGTGTAGTGAGAACTTCCCAGACCTTTTGTTTGGGCGCCTTTATTGTGGTACTGATCCGTACCTCATGAATTGTGTCCGTTTTCATAAGAGATCGTTTGGCTTGGGGCGAATATTTCGATGCCATCACTTGCCGACGGGCATACAATTTTAGCCGAAGGGGAGCATGGAAACTCGAAATATCTACCAGGCGATTGTGCAGGAGATGACACAGCTGCTTGAAAAAACTGCCGTTGAGTCTTTTGCCCCTGTTCTTGTGGACCCGGCGGCTGATGTTCAAAACGAGGAAGCTATTCTTATCAATCTAAAAGCGATCAATGCGCGTTACGATAAGCATGAGGCAATAGCCCACGTTCAGGCATTGATGGACAAATACAATATCCAGATAGACGAGCTACTCGAGAAGGTCCATCACTGATGGTAAAAACAGACACTATGGAACACAACCTGATTAATCAGCTGATCCGCTTGCTTTGCAAAAGCGGCGCGGAATCTTTTGTAGGGAATTTTCAGAAAGAGGTGGACAAGGATGGCGAGCCTCAGCGCTGGACTCCTGAAGAGGTCAGGCAAGCCAGTGAATATGTGAAATATATCAACGAGTACTTTGGACGTGACGAAGCTGTTGCGATCATAACAAGCCTTGTTGCCAAGTATAACATAAACATAAATGACCTTGCATTGAGGCCGGCATCGAAAATTGAGAAGGTGCAGACAACACGCGTTTGATGTGGCACAACATTTTAAGCAGGTGTGTTCACGATCTTATTAGAATATCTTTATTAGAAAAGTTTAAGGGCTACAAGGTGAAGAAACTTGCAGCCCTTTCGTATTTACAGAGTGCCATAAGCGTTGCCCAACGGCGATGAATCGCCGGCTTAGCCCTTTGCAGGTACCGTTTCATCGCGAAGCAATTTGTAGTCGGCTACAAATGGCCCGAAGGGCAGAAGGCTGGCGACACCGAGCCAAAGGAGTTTCATGAGAGGCCATCGATAGACTATCTTTCCCTGGATGGCGAGCAGGATGTAAAGAATGAATAAAATTCCGTGAGCCATTCCGATCATCTGTACTGCCTGGGGCAGGCCATAGATATATTTCAACGGCATGGCTATGCCAAGGAGCAAGAGATAGGAAAGACCTTCGAGGAACCCGGCGATTCTCAGACGGCCGATGGTAGTTGATAGCATATTAAATTTCAGATTTCAGGATTTCAGATTTCAAATTGGGACATCAAAATATCCACAGGCTGATCTGTTCTACAAAATAGGGAAGGGACCTGGGGTAAACGATGATGCAGAAAACGAAACCGAACACGGCGCCGTAAAGGTGAGCATCGTGGTTAATGTTGTCGTTTGCTTTTCGGCCCTGGTACCAGGAGAAAATGATGTATAGTGTTCCAAGAATAAAGCCCGGAAGGCAGAGCGCGATATAGATGCAGATGCTTTCCAATGGCATAAAGAGAATAAAGGCAAAGATGACTGCTGCGACGCCGCCGGATGCTCCGAGTGAATTGTAGCGGGGATTATTTCTGTGCTTGAGGTACGATGGTATATCCGATACAACGATCGCAAGTATGTACAGTGCGATGTATAAAAGTCCGCCCGGGCCCTTTCCGAACAGCGAGTACAAGACCGATTCGACTGCCGTTCCGAAGAAATAGAACGAAAACATGTTGAAGATCAGGTGCATGTGATCGTTATGGATAAATCCTGAGGTTATGAACCGGTAATATTGCCGGCGATGTTGAACGGCATAGGGATTGAGTATCAGCGCATGAAGTACCTGCGAATTGTTGAAGGCGTTCAGGCTCACGATCACCGTGACGCCCATCAGGATATAGGTCAAATACATATTGGCCCAAAAGTACAACACGAATGGTGCAAATGGAATTTTCCGGGTGGAATTACCTTATTGCTAGTTTGAGTCAGGAACGATACTTTGCATAAAATAACATATGAGCACTAAAATTACTGTAAACAGCAATGGTTCGCTGAAGATCGAAGGAGAATTCAAGATAGTTGATGCAACGGGAAAGTCCTACGGTCTCGCTGGAAGAACCGTGGTATCATTGTGCCGGTGCGGCTTATCTAAAAATAAACCGTTCTGTGACGGCTCGCACAAGGGGAATCTCGATCATGTTGCGGAAGCATTTGACCTGCCTCCAAAAAAGTTTAGGCTACAAGGTCTGAGAGACGGGTTGTCTCTTCAGGGCATTCTCCAGTTCCCGCTCATTGGTAAGGTCGAGTCGGAGCGGTGTGATCGAAACGCAATTGTTTTCAATAGCCCACCTGTCCGTCCCTTCTTCTGCCGGCTCGAGTGGCACGACTGTAAACCAATAATGTTTTCTTCCCATCGGGTCTACGCCGGGCACTACTTTGCCGTCGTATTGCCGAACGGACTGCCTCGTCCAGCGCAATTCGGTCGGGTTCTGTGGTAAATTGACATTGATCAGTGAGAGGTTCGGATCATACAGCAGGATCTCGAGGCATTTTTCAACATAGGGTGCGAGCTTGTGAAAGTCCGGTTCTGACTTTCCAACGGGTGTGCTGAAGGCAATGCCTTTCATTCCAAGGAGTACGGCTTGTTTTGCGCCGGCCAGCGTGCCCGAATGCCACATCGAGTTTCCGAGATTCAGACCGAGGTTGATACCGGATAGCACGACGTCCGTTTTTTCCCACAGGTGGCTTCCGAGCGCGACGCAATCCGCCGGTGTGCCGTTCACGCGGTAAGCCTGTATGCCTTCGAAATTGATCGGCGACTTCTTGTAGAAAAGTGGCCGGTTCGCAGTGATGGCATGGCCCATACTCGATTGTTCAACATCAGGCGCCACCACGCGCACTTCTCCGAATTTCGTTGCTATCTGTGCCAGAGCGGCAATGCCGGGACTATAGATCCCGTCGTCATTTGTTACCAGGATTCTCATAATCCCGAACACGGTAACATTTTTGTACCCGATATACAAAACAGATCAGTATTCGAAGAACAAAAGACTGTCCATGAAATTCGCCAAACTCTTACATAACCCCGGTGCCGGTGACGGTGAGCACTCTGCAAACGAGCTCGTCGATATGATCGAAGCAGCAGGATTTGATTGCAGCTATTCGTCAACGAAGAAACTTGACAAAACCGACATCAAACCACACAAGCTCGATCTTGTGATCCTGGCAGGCGGCGACGGAACGGTGCGTAAAGTGGCCCCGCAGTTATTGCAGGAAAACCTTCCTATCGGCTTGATCCCGATGGGCACGGCTAACAACATCGCGCGCACATTGGGTATTGCCAGCGATCCGGAAACAATAGTAGAGAACTGGACCCACGACAAGGTGAAAAGCTTCGACCTTGGACATGTATACGGACTTGACGAGCCTTACGTCTTTCTTGAAGGATTCGGCTTCGGACTTTTTCCGCTGCTCATGGAACGTATGAAAAAATTCAATAAGGAGGAGATTGAAGATCCCAGGGAGCGGATGCAGCTTGCCTTAAAGGTTTTGCACGAGCTCGTCGAACAATTCACCGCCGTGAAAGGCACAGTCAAGGTCGATGGCAACGATCACTCCGGAAAATTTTTGCTCATAGAAGTCATGAACATCAAATCGATCGGGCCCAATCTGGATCTTGCTTCCGGAGCCGATCCCGGCGATGGCTACTTCGATGTTGTGATGGTCCGCGAGGATGAGCGAAAGCGGTTTGCTCAATACGTAAGGTCAAAGATCAATGGTGACGAAGATCTGCCGGATTTTACGGTGGTGCGCTGCAGGAGCCTCAAAGTGTCATGGGAGGGCGATCTGCTTCATGCCGATGATGAAAAGATCAAGGTTGACAAGTCTGCTGAAGTCAACATCAACATTCAGTCAGAAGCTTTAAAGTTTCTGGTGCCCTAAAGGTTATAATCGGATACTTATTGGATTCCGGAAAAGACGGGAGGCTGTTCTGTCTCGTCCACAAGCTTCAATTCGCCCGGTGTTGCCTTAACGTAATCATCGCCGATCTTAACGGTATACCAAATGCCCCTGTATTTGTTCTCTCTCGGCTTGCCGTATACAATTCCCTTCCGCTCTTTGTATATCACCGGATCTCCATTCCTGATTTTTTGCATACTACCGCTTCTCTAAAAAGCATGCCTTGTCCCGCGCGAACGCGCTGTTGCATATCCTCTTCATCTTTTGCAGTCCCGGGATATTCTCTGTAGAAATAATGTTGCACGACATTCTGATCGTGCCTCTTCCTCAGTGATGTGGCACCATGTTTTTAATGATCAGGGTTTTAAAACAAAGTACTATGAAAACTATCGGCAGCCTTATCATCCTTCTGACGATGCTTGTATGCTATGACGGCAATTCACAGGCGAAGCAGGAGCAAAAAAAGAAAGAGACTGGCTCTACTGACAATACAAAAGCTCAGGGCACGAGCGACTACAGGAACAATCGCGTGAGCGGCAACCCAAACAACATTACTACGGAAGAAGGGTCCAATCGAAGAACATCATCCGGTCGCGAGACAGATGAAAGCAGCGGCAGTGTCCAGTCCGATTCAGCAGCAACGGTACAGGAAGGAACAACATCGTCGGGACAGGGCGTCAAAGCCGATCCGGATGTGAGTAACGTTCCGGCTGTAGTTCAGGAAAGTACCAGTCAGAGCGGTTCGCCCGCAATGCTATCGGGCAAAAAAGGAAGCGATCGGGACGGAACAAACAACGTTCAACGTGCGAAGCCAAATATGGCCGGTGCAGATGTCAGGGGACTGAAATACGGAGAGGGCAAAGATCCCGATCGGGAGATCCGCGAAAGCGGTGACGTTCACGGTCAGGGTACTGGCAATAATGTGAGCGGACAACGGAATAAAGGTCAGCAGGGAGCAAGACAACGCGCTACCCGTACTAAAAATCCTCACCCCCGCAACATGGGAACACTACCCGATCAAAAACTGAAAGACCGAACTGATCAGGATACAGATATCCCCGACGCGCAATCCGAAAACAACAACATCAGCGGTCAGGAAAACAATGATCAGATGATGAATAACAATTCCGGGCAAAAGCAGAAGGACAAAAAGAAGAAGAAACGGTGGTTTAAGCGGGATTAAACGTTCCGAGGTTGCGGGTTCCGCGTTACAAATCTTTATTTGGTTATCATATGAATGCGGAACGCTCAACGCCGAACGCGGAACGCTCAACCCGGAATGCCGAACGCTAAACTACTGGCGAATGCCTCAGCCTTTCTTTATCTTTGAGGCTTTACCCTTCTTATGTCCAGAATTTTACCAGGTATTGCCTTCTTTTTTTGTTTCTTTTCTCAATCATTCGCCCAAAGCGTGTATGACAATGTTGAAGTAAACAAGTGCAGCCATGCGTTGACAAAGTTTGCGGGGCGTGAAGGTTCACACGTCGCGAGGAGCGGAGAGTTGAACAGTTACGACGTGAAATTTTACTTTCTCGATCTCCAGGCTGATAATACAAGCTCATTCGTCAAGGGGAATGTGTCGATGAAGGCACAGGCAGTTACACCTATGACCCAGGTGGTCCTGGAGCTTGCGGATGTTCACAACATAGATTCGGTTTTCATCGATGGTGTTAAAACCCTCAATTACACGCACAGCAATGGGCTGGTCACGATAACACTTCCGGGCGAGCTGAGCGCGGGAGGATTTTTTACGAGTAAGATATACTATTCAGGGGATGGTGCAACAGCCAGCTTCTTTTCCGGTATTTCGACGAACGGCGCATATACATGGACATTGTCGGAGCCTACCAACGCGAGGGACTGGTTCCCATGTAAACAAGTGCTCGAGGACAAGGCCGACTCGGCTTACATATACATAACGGTGCCTCCAAACCTGAAAGCCGGCTCCAACGGTCTGCTGACGAATGTGACGGCGCTGGAAGATTCTCGCCTCCGCTACGAATGGAAGACCTATTATCCCATTGCTTACTACCTGATATCTATGTCGATAGGTGAGTATGATGAGTACACAACCTATGCTACGATCGATGGACATGAGATGCCGGTGCTGACCTACCTTTATCCCGGCACGCTGGACGATATCTATCCCGGAATGACGGAAACACAACAGGCGCTATTGAACAGGTTGAACACCATGGTGGAGCAGGAATCCGAGCTGTTTGGACCTTATCCGTTTGCCAATGAAAAGTACGGCCATTGCCAGGCTCCCATGGGAGGTGGAATGGAACATCAGACCATGTCGACGATGACCAACTTTAGCTTTACACTTTGTGCGCATGAGTTGGGCCATCAGTGGTTCGGTGATAATGTGACATGCTCATCGTGGCAGCACATCTGGGTGAATGAAGGCTTTGCCAGATATACGGAATACCTCATGTACGAGCGTCTCGTTTCGAAGGCGCAGGCCGATGTTCATTTGCACAACCTGCAGAATTCGGCTATCAGTGCGGCTGGCGGTAGCATTTATGTCCCGGACAATCAGGTTTCGGACATCAACCGGATCTTTGACCTTCGATTGACATATAACAAGGGAGCCTCGGTGATCCACATGATCAGAAAGCTTGTGAATGACGATGACCTGTTCTTCGACATTCTCAGGACGTATCAAACTCAGTTTAAGAACGGCGTCGCATCTGCAGACGATCTCAGGGGTGTGATTGAAACTAAGTCGGGGATGGACTTCGGGAAGTTTTTTGATGAGTGGTATTACGGCGAGGGTTATCCGCGCTATGCCATCAGATGGAATTTCGATAGCGATACTCTTTATATTCAGCAAACCCAAAGTACCAGCACAACCAAAACGAAATTTTTTAACATTCCCGCAGACTACAGAATCGGATATTCGGACAATACGTTCGACACGCTCAGATTACAGGCTGATTCCAATTCGCAGCTCTTCAAGATCCCACAGAATAAAACGGTGCAAAGTGTGGAGTTCGACCCGGAAGGATGGCTACTCAAGAAGGTAACAAGCTTCTCTCATTCCACGACTCTCAAATATACACCACCTGCCATGGTAACAGGAGTCGGCGAGCAAAAGTCGGTGGAGTTCAGCTTGTACCCCAATCCATCATCCGGACAACTTATCATCCATTCGAATGATGACTCGCTGCCGTTCGCGGTGAGGATCCTGTCGATACATGGTAAAACGGTTTACAACGGTAAGGGAGATGCTGCAAGGATCGTTTCGACAGCGCACTTTCCTCCGGGTATCTACGTCGTGGAAATAGAGCACCGCCATGGCATAACTACAAAGAAAGTCGAGGTCGTCCGTTAACATCCATTGACGATCCTTTCCATGTTACCGTCATTTCCGGTCAGCTTCGCGCACCGTGGTTGGATTTTTAAACCACCGCTTCCACCTGATTCGTAATATCCTTGCCGATCGTCTCCGCCTCTTCCCTGATGTCGGACGTTACAGAACTTTTCCGACCATTATCCATAGCGTTGATGGCAAAAGCTGCGACGAGCCCTCCGATCACATACCATGCGACCGTCAGCAATTTGGTCTCCGTCGTTTTGCCGGTGTGCTCAGATGGCAGTCCCATCTGTTTGGGAAGTACGACTGCGCCAACACCGGCGGCGAGACCCAGCAACGTTCCGCGAAGCAAAGTATTCGACGTGCTGTTGCCTCTGGCCATCCCGTAGAACAATGAGTTGGAGATCAGATCCGCAGCCACGGGAAAGTATTTCTGGGCGATCTGGGGAACGGGACCGCTGCCCTTCACGAGCCTGGCCACTGCATTTTCTCCGAGAAGATCCAGGCGCGGTGCCTTTGGATCTATACGTTTAGCTGTCTCATTTACGATTGTCAAGGCAATTGCGCCGGCGAGTCCGCCAAGTGTTGAAGAAGCATTCATGATTGATTGAATTTGGTACTGTGTCGCAGGAGCAAAAATCAAGTGCCAGCAGGCGACGAAAACCCATCAGATGTGCGGACTGCGATTCTACAGTGTGTAATTCTCCTACAATTTCATGTTGTTGGAAGGCCTGATTGATCGTGTAAATGCGATGGCACGTAATTCTAAATATGCATGGCAGAACTTTGTTGGCTATGTTCCCGCTAAGAAATATCATTCAGGAATTATTCAATTGTTGGATCAGTTACGCGACGTCACAACCGGTTAGCTTCGAGATCGATGTGATAGCGGTTTTTGTCCTGCAATACGTAGGGCTCTATCAGGCTTATCGCTTGTTCAGGTCCTGAGTCGGATCACTTTAGTCGTTCATTTCTTTGTGCCCTTTGAGGGATCTTCATGATCCTGGTGGCCATGTCTTCCGAACGTTCGCGGTTAAATCTTACCGAAGCGTAAGGTGCAGGGAAATGTTGTAACGCACACAAACGTCGAATGTAAAGCCCCTTATGGCATGGATGTGATGGGGATGAATATCTACACTACGAGGTTGTGCTTGTCCGGATGGACGGCGCTGTATGCTTGTAATTGTAATAGGAGTCAAGTATAAGACTGACAATCGACTTGATGTCAAGCTCGCACTGCTCAACTGATTGAAAAAGCTCACCATCCCTGAACAGCTGGTACTGGCGCTTGCCGTTGACGTCGACCGTTTTGTAATCGTACGCCTGGCCTTTGTAATAGACCTGTTTCATATGCAATCGTTTTAATATCCCCATCAAAAAGATATGCCTGCTTTAGTGACCGTCGTGGCGGCTGTTGTCCTTGCTGACGGTTGCAGAATTCGGATGGAAATTGGCACTATCCATGGTGATGATACGTTAGGAAATTCGGAAATTTATGTATCTCCTTCTGTTGACTTGTGGGTGCAGTGAATCATATCGGTAATTACATGCGGACTTTTATCATTCTCGCGTCGATCATCGCGCTGTCGTTTGATGCGTCGTCTCAGTCTCCTGAGTCTTTGATGTTGTTGAAACAGGACACTGTTGGCAAGGACACTTCTAAAGTTGAGACGGCATCGTCTGTGCCCGCGGGAAACGATGAGCTGTCTGCGCCGCGCAACTACTATAATTTGCTCAGAAATAAATCTGTCACCCACAAGGGACTCTTCACCGTTCACATGGTGAAAGACAACTACTACTTCGAGATCCCCGATAGCCTGTTGGGCAGGGATATCCTTGTTGTAAGCAGAATAGCGCAGGGCGCGGCGGGAGTCCGTCCCGGTTTTACCGGATATGCGGGTGATCAGATCGGCAGCAGGATCATTCGTTTTGAGAAAGGCCCCGGTCACAAGCTTTTTTTACGGCGCATTACTTTCGAGGACAATGCAGGGGATAGCACGCACGCCATGTACAACGCCGTTGTAAGATCGAACCTTCAGCCACTCGTCGCATCATTCGGCATCGGCGCATATAGTCCGGTAGGAAAAGGCCGGGTGATCGAGGTAACTGACTATCTCAATGGAGATAACGACATATTGTTTTTCAATACCGGAAGCCGTAACAATATGCAC
>CBHTUB010000094.1:0-14891 GCA_966095595.1 uncultured Chryseosolibacter sp.
ATGTATTTATTATTTTTCCTTTTCCCTTGGGAATTCAAGGGATTGGGATTCAGCTGAGGATGGAGAAAATAGCCTTCCTGCAGCGCCCAGTTTCCCAGGTTCATGGCACGCAGAATTACATTGACACCGGTATTGGTAGTGATTTGTGTGCCCCGCGTCTCCAGAAAACATTGAGGGCTTGCGTTGCCATAGATCATGAGAGCCACTATCAGCAGGTAGAGCGGCTTGACGAGCCTTTTCCAGTCACGTCGTTTTGCGGGTTGATGGGTTTGGTTCATAGTTTAAATGGTTTAAGGTTTGGTGAGAGCGGTCCTGCAACGTATGCATCATATCCTGCACTCGTTTGCACTAAACTACATTTCATGTTAGCCCGCACGTTAAAAAATGCATACGCTTTGGTTTCAGACAGGCTACGTCATCGCTACGTCATGCTTCCAGTAAATTGATTGCCAGTGGATTATATTTTTAGCCTGACCTCGATCGGTGTTCTAACACGAGCTCGAACTGCCCGCCCATTAACTATTGGACCATTGACCGCTGACCATTGACTATTGACTATTGCCCATTGCCCTGTTAACCATTGACCATTGAATATTGCCCATTGGACCATTGCCTCCAGTGTGCCAATTCGAACCTACCGGCGCCCAATACTGTTCTTATCGAAATACCGGATCCACACGATCAAAGAACGTTTCAAGCCACCAGAATACCGGAATCTACGGTTGGCAAAATTGTTTGAAATTAATAACTTTGTGGTATGCAGCGCTTCACCCTCCAACAGTTCTACGACACCTATTTTTCTGACGAGATATACAAACGGGGCCTGGTGTTTCCCGAGACGGGCCATTTTAATGTGTTCAAGCGCGGTCAGTATTGTAAAGCGCCGACGCAGATCCACCGAAGTGACTTTTACAAAATTTCACTCGTCATCGGTAGTGGCATACTTCATCTCGAGGGCCGGTCGATAGAAGTCTCCGGACACTCGTTGATCTTTTACAATCCAGCGGTACCACACCGTTGGGAGTCAGTATCGCCGAAACAGGATGGCTACTTTTGCCTTTTCAACGCCGAGTTCATCAAGGGAATCCTGCGCGATCCCTATGTGAGGAATTCTCCGTTGTTCAACGCGAGGCTCAATCCGATCTTCAGTCTTTCCGAGGGACAATGTGAAGACCTGCTCTTTATCTTTCAGAAAATGATGAAGGAAATGGAGTCGGAATACATTCACAGATACGAGCTGATCCATAACTATATCCAGGTCATCCTGCATGAGGCAAACAAGAGCCAGAATGTTTACATGAGCTCCGGGAAATACGCCAATGCAGCGTCGAGGATAGTGTCGCTGTTCATCGAACTGCTCGAACGGCAGTTTCCGGTCGACTCTACCGAACGGTCTTTGAAGTTCAAGACGCCGCACGATTTTGCGGAACACCTTTCCGTTCACGTTAACCACCTCAACCGGGCCGTGAAAGAGATCACCGGCAGCAGCACTTCCGAGATCGTGGCTGCACGAATTGCGGCAGAAGCACAGTCTTTGCTGTTGCATTCCGATAATACCGTAGCGGAAATTGCCTACAGCCTCGGCTTTGAGCACCCATCCAACTTCAATATCTTTTTCAAGAAGCACACCGGAAAGACTCCGAAAAGCGTGCGCGATCTCGCCCGGCGCAAGCAATCGATTCCGGCTTAAGCTTATTTGAAAGCCATAAGAAATGGTTTGAATTGCATAAGTTTATGGCCAAACATTCCCCGGTACTTTGCCGTCTGAAAGAATACATCATTCAACAGACGCATGACTGGAAGAATCAAGTACTTTTTAATCATCTCATTTTTATTTAGCGTTTCGTTGTTATCGGCACAACAACGCTTAACGCTTCCTGAGGCTTTGGATCTGGGTACCCGGAATTACGGTTCGATAAAGTCGAAATCATTTCAGGTGCAGAGCTCTGAATACGCGTTGTCCCAATCGAGACGCGATTACCTCCCGAATCTTGTGATATCGGGACAGCAAGTTTATGGAACCATCAATGGACAGAATGGCCCTGCTTATGGCTTTGGTGGTTACGGTGTCTCCTCGTCAGGATTGCCGTTATCGGAGCAGAATTGGAATGCGGCCTTCGGGGCGTTGTACCTGGCCAACGTGAACTGGGAGGTATTTACGTTTGGAAGGGCGCGCGGCAGGATCGAGGTCGCGAATGCCGGCCTTCACACGGCGGAAGCCGACCTTGCGCAGGAACAATTTAAGCATCAGATAAGAGTGGCAGCAGCGTACCTGAATGCCCTAGCGGCACAACGGCTCGCCACGGCGCAGCAGAAAAACCTGGAACGAGCCCTCGTTATTCAACGTGCCGTCTCAGCCCGTGCCAAAACAGGCCTTGTTGCCGGGGTCGACTCCTCGCTTGCCAATGCTGAGGTGGCCAACTCCAGAATTGCATTGGCCCGAGCCCTGGATCTTCAGCAGGAAGAAGAGAAGAAGGTGGCGCTCCTGGTGGGCCTCGACGAAGATCATCTCGAGCTCGATACCGCTTTCGTTTCTACGATCCCGCATCAACTGACTGGGTCAACGCCTTCGAATTTACATCCATCACTAAGATACCAGCAGAGCAGGGTCGATCAATCCCTGATGCAGCTAAAGCTGGGCAGGGCCTCCTATTTTCCCTCGCTGAACATAGTAGGGGTTTTCCAGGGGCGGGCGTCCGGCTTCGAAGCTTCCTACGTTCAGGATCAGGAAGCTTTTTCACACAGCTATTCCGACGGAATCAAACCGACGAGGGCGAACTATCTCGTTGGCGTTGGCCTGACGTGGAACCTCACTTCGATCGCACGTGCAAATGCGCAGGTGAAGTCGCTCAGCTTCGCAAACATGGCGGCGCAGGCAGACCTGGAATTGTCGAAACAACAGTTGACTACCCAATCCAGGATCGCTGCGGCAAAACTGTCGAATGCGGTACTGATCAGCAGCGAGGCGCCTGTACAGGTGAAATATGCCAACGATGCCTATGTCCAGAAAAGCGCTTTATATAAAAATGGCCTGGCGACGATCGTCGACCTCACACAAACGCTTTACGTGCTGAACCGCGCAGAGGCAGATCGCGACATTGCTTTTATCAATGTATGGCAGGCACTTCTGCTCAATGCATCCGCAGCGGGTGATCTCACTTTATTTACAAACGAACTCAACAGATAATGAACCTGATAAGACTTGCACTACGCAAACCAATCTCAGTTCTCGTACTCGTAGCGGGATTATTCTTCTTCGGTGTCATGGCCATCCGCGACATCAAGGTCGATATCCTTCCAAAGATGAACTTGCCGGTGATCTACATTGCCCATCCCTTCGGTGGCTATACGCCCAATCAGATGGAAACCTATTTCGGCAAGCAATACATCAACATTCTTTTGTTTGCCAACGGGATCAAGAGCATCGAGACAAAGAACATCCAGGGCCTTACCCTGATGAAGCTGACCTACTACGAAGGCACCAACATGGCGCAGGCCGCATCGGAGCTCAGCGCCCTGTCGAACAGGATACAGGCAATTTTTCCGCCCGGCTCCAACCCGCCGTTCATCATTCGCTTCGATGCCTCGTCACTTCCCGTGGGACAGCTCGTCCTGAGCAGTCCCATCCGTAGCAACAACGAGCTCCAGGACATGGCCAACATTTATGTTAGGTCATCTTTCACAGCCATCCCCGGACTTCTGGCACCTGCCCCTTTTGGGGGAAATGTGCGGACCGTTGAAGTCAATGTCGATCCTGAGTTGCTCAGGTCTCATAACCTTACGCCGGATCAGATCGTGGAGGCGATTAGGCTCAACAATCAGACCGCGCCATCTGGCAATGTGAGGATCGGCGACAAGAATTACATCACACCGACGAACAACACGCTAAAGGAGATCAGGGACTTCGAGAATATTCCGCTGTTCAAAGGTGGCGTTCAGAATCTTTACCTGCGCGATGTTGCCAAAGTAAATGATGGTGCGGATGTAACGGCAGGATATGCGCTTGTGAATGGAAAACGCTCGGTATACATCAGTATTGCGAAGTCGGCGGATGCGTCTACCTGGGACGTGGTGAACAAGCTGAAGGAAAACCTACCCCGCATTCAAAGCACGCTGCCGGAAGACGTCACATTGTCCTATGAGTTCGATCAGTCTGTATATGTGATCAACGCTGTTAAAAGCCTCGTTGTAGAGGGGATCATAGGTGCCATACTCACGGGTTTGATGGTTTTGCTTTTCCTGAACGACCGTAGGGCAGCGTTGATCGTAATTCTCACCATCCCGACATCGGTGATTGCCGGAGTGTTGTTCCTGAAGCTTTTCGGGCAGACCATCAACATCATGTCGTTGAGCGGACTGGCGTTGGCGATCGGTATTCTGGTCGATGAGAGTACGGTGACGATCGAAAATATTCACCAGCACTTTGCGATGGGCAAATCAAAGGCTGTGGCGATCTGGGATGCATGTCGCGAGATCGCGCTTCCCAAGCTGTTGATCCTGTTTTGCGTTTTGGCAGTATTTGCTCCCGCATTCACGATGGCAGGTATCCCAGGCGCGCTCTTCCTGCCATTGGCACTTGCGATAGGATGTACCATGGTCGTTTCTTTTATCCTTTCACAAACTTTTGTACCGGTGATGGCCAACTGGCTGATGAAACAACACATTGGTCATGCCCCGGAGCATGGAGCAGCTTCTGAAAAACCGACACGGTTCGAAAGATTCAAGGGCGCATTTTTAAAGCTGGGAGATCGCTTGTCACCGTATAGACGTATCGTTGGAATCGGCTACCTGGTCATTATTACACTTCTCGCCGTTTTGCTTATCCAAAACATTGGACGCGATGTTTTGCCCCGGGTGAATTCGTCCCAGTTTCAGCTTCGCCTGCGGGCGCCCAATGGGACGAGAATCGAGCGCACCGAAGAAAAGGTGCATGCCGTTTTGCACGAGATCGAGTCGATTGTGGGCAAGGAGCATATTTCTATCAGCTCTGTCTACGTCGGACAACACCCTTCATTGTTCTCGATCAACCCGATCTATCTCTTTACCGCAGGACCGCATGAGGCGGTCTTTCAGGTGAGCCTCAGGGATTATGACGGCAATATGGATCACTTCAAGGATATCGTGCGCAAGAAGATCGCCGAGATCATGCCCGACGTGAAATTGTCTTTCGAGCCGATCGAGCTTACGGAAAAAGTATTGAGCCAGGGTTCTCCAACGCCTGTCGAGGTGAGGATTGTAGGAAAGAACAAAAAGCTGAACGAAGAATATGCAAAGAAACTGATAGAGAAGCTCAGTGCCGTAGAGTATCTGCGCGATGTTCAGATCGCTCAACCCGTACACTATCCGGCGTTGAACATTAATATCGACCGCACGAGAGCGGCGCAGCTGGGTGTCGACATGAACGACATCTCCCGATCACTCATTGCTGCGACATCTTCGTCACGATATACCGATAAGAATATCTGGGTAGATGAGCGGGCCGGATTTTCATATAACGTTCAGGTACAGGTACCGCTTAACCAGATGCGAACCGAAGAGGACATCAATGCGATTCCCCTGCTTCGTAATGCAAATCGCCCCGTGCTGGGAGATGTTGCATCGATTACGCAGGATGTAACGTCGGGGGAGAACGACAACCTCGGTGCTATTCCTTTCTTGTCTGTTACAGCGAACGTATATGACAAGGACCTGGGAACGGCGCAGGAAGACGTGCGTAAAGTGATTGCTTCCCTGGGAGAACTGCCAAGGGGTTTGTTCATAGAGCCGATCGGTCTCGGAAAAGTCCTTGATGAAACGTTGACAAGTCTTCAGGGCGGTCTGCTCGTCGCCGTGGTGGTCATCTTCCTCATGCTCGCGGCAAACTTCCAATCGTTCAGAGTTTCCCTGATCGTATTGACCGCAGTACCTGCTGTTGTATTGGGTGCGCTGCTTCTGCTGGTCATCACGGGATCGACCTTGAACTTGCAATCCTATATGGGCATCATCATGTCGGTAGGCGTGTCGATTGCCAACGCGGTGTTGCTCATCACCAATGCCGAGCAGATCCGTAAGCGTACGGGCAACGCGCTCGCAGCCGCGAAGGAAGCGGTAAGCCTTCGTCTTCGCCCGATCATCATGACGAGTGTGGCCATGATCGCCGGGATGCTTCCGATGGCCATCGGCCATGGCGAAGGCGGGGAGCAGGTCTCTCCATTGGGCCGAGCCGTGATCGGCGGACTGTTATTCTCGACGATCGCAGTTCTCGTTATTCTGCCCCTGATATTTTCATGGATCCAGGAGAAAGCAACCGTTGACTCCGTTTCCCTGGACCCAACTGATACTGATAGTAAACATTACACTGAAAACTAACCACGATATGCAAAAGAGAATTGGAATATTATACTTATTGGCACTGCTGACCATTATTGTGAATGCATGCACGTCATCGCCTGCCAAAAGCGATGAGAAGGTGGAAGCGAAGGCGGAATCTCCGGTTGTCGAAAAGATCGCCCTGGCGAAAGATACGCTTGAGACCCGGTTGACGATCCCCGGCGAGCTGATCGCCTGGCAGCAAGTCGATCTTTACGCGAAGGTCACTGGTTTCGTCAGGGAAATGAAAGTCGATATTGGATCGAAGGTCAGGGCAGGGGAAGTATTGATGACGCTGGAAGCACCCGAGCTGATGTCTCAGCTGTCGGCTGCCGAATCACGACTCAAGTCACAGGAGGCGCTCTACACGGCCAGCCAGGCAACTTACGATCGCCTGATCGAGACAAGCAAGACACCCGGAACCATCTCGCAAAATGACCTCGAGCAGGCTGAGGCTAAGAAGAATTCGGACTATGCCAACCTTCAGGCTGCACGCGCAGCATACAGGGAAGTGAGTGATATCAGAAGTTACCTTGTGATCAGGGCGCCGTTCTCGGGCACCATCACGGCGCGCAACGTAAATATCGGCGCGTATGTAGGTCCAAGTGGCAAGGGCTCTGAATTCCCGGCGTTTACGCTTCAACAACAGGATAAGCTGCGTTTGGTGATCTCGCTTCCCGAGAACTATAGCGGATATTTCCGTGAAGGTGATCAAGTTTCATTCAAAGTCCGGTCCATGCCGTCTGAACAATTCCATGCTACGCTCACCCGCCTTTCCGGCGCGCTGGATGCAAGGCTGAGATCGCAACGCGTAGAAGCGGATGTGGTTAACCTGGACGGCAGGCTCCTGGCCGGTACCGTTGCAGATGTTACTACCACGCTGCGCTCATCTGCCAATTCGTTCATCGTACCGAAGCCGACCGTTGTCAATTCTGCCGAAGGAGTTTTTGTGATCAGGGTGAAGGAAGGAAAGGCCGAGCGTATTCCGGTAAAGAAGGGTATCGAAAGCAGCGACCTCGTAGAAGTGTTCGGTGATCTTTCAGTTGATGATGTGCTTGTGAAAAAGGGAACGGACGAGATCAAGGAAGGGCAGGAGGTACGGTAGACGCGGCAAGCTTTTAACGAGGTAGGTACACACTTCTGTGGCTCCTCCCGTCCCGGACTGGAGAGGATGAAGTGTGAGACCTCCAACAGCATAAAGTCCGTAAGCGCACTGCTTAACCGGTGCCGGTGAGTACTGTTTCCTTAGCAGTTTGACGATGCGTTTTTGTAGAGCAGCTGAAAGTATCCCCGTTGAATGGACTGATTGGGTGAAATTGCCAGAATACAGATCACCGATATCCCAAAAAGGGTAATGCTTTCCAGTTCGATACTTACCAATGTTACTGTCAGCATGAGCCGTGCGATTTCCAGATAGTAGATCCATCGCTGTTGCTCCAGCATGGCCCCGCAATTGATGAGCGTGATCAGTAGGATAAACACTACCAAAGTTTTTTCCGCCGCTGAATATGCAGTAAAATTCAAGGTGAATACGGCGAGAACGATCAGGGATATCAATATCTGCGCGATCACATAGAGCTTGAATTGTATCGAGATCTTTGGAAAGGACCTTTCGGGGAGAAGTGTATGCTCCAGATCTTCGCGGATGGTCTGGTCTACAGCCTCGGGCCGCCCGAAGATGATCCCGATGGATTTCCAAATACTCCCGCTTCTCCGGCATGCTTCGAACAGTTCCGCAAAATAGTGGAAATGCTGCCATAGAAAACTGTGACGCCTCAGCGGATGCGTGAGACCGTATACCGGTGTGCGCTTTTCTTCCTGGAATGTGCCGAATAGTTTGTCCCAAAAGATGAAAATGTCTCCGTAGTTCTTATTGAGGTATTCTTCGTTGGAAGCATGGTGCACCCTGTGGTGCGAGGGCGTGACGAGTATCTTTTCAAGCCACCCGAGCTTGTCCACCACTTCGGTATGCGTAAAAAAGGAATAAGCGCCGTGTATTACAAGAATGGTGATGACCATGGCAGGGTCGAAACCGAAAAACGGCAGGACACACCAGAAGGCATTCCTGATCACTGCCTGAAATGTGGTGATGCGTGCCGATACCGTATAGTTGAATTCCTCACTTTGATGATGCACGATGTGGGCTGCCCACATGATGTTGATCTCATGGCCCAAACGGTGATACCAGTACCAAACGAAGTCGGTAACGAGCAACAGTGCTAACCAGACGTACCAGGCAGATGATACGTGAAATAACGAATACTCTTTATATATGTAACTGTACAGGTCGTAGAAGGCTCCGGCAATGAACAGGTTGAGTAAACGTTCTGCGATGCCGATGGTTATGTTGGCGGTAGAGTTCTCAAATGTATGGCGATCTCTTTTTCTTTTTTGCGCGATGAGGAACTCGAGAGCGGCGAACAGGCAAAACGCTGGTACAATCAAAGCCGGAAATAACATATATGTCTGAATTTTTGCCAAATATAATATAAATCTATTAACTCTATTGATTTAGTAGATATTACATATTAGGTTTGTACGATCATAGAAATGAAGATAAGAGAGAGAAATTTTTTCATTCGTAGTTCCCGCCTGGATCGGGAACGGAGGCGGTGCTGTTGTTCGATGTGATGTCAGGTTATTGGCTACCGTGTATCTGCACCGGGTTTTGGGTGGAGTTTCCTGACTGCAGATACACAGCGTAGCGAGTCTCATTATCAACAGCCAATCAATTAAATCATGAAACCATTTAAGGAACCATTATACAGTCAATCCTACGTAGACACCGGGGCAGGATTCCCGGTGGTGTTGTTACACGGCGTTTTCGGTAACCTGACCATGTGGCGTACCACGATCAATTCACTCAGGGGCGACTATCGCGTGGTTGTTCCCCGGCTTCCGCTATTCGAAGTGCCCATCCACCGCGCGACCCTCGGCAATCTCTCGGAGATCCTGCATGACTTTCTGGACTGGAGTCAACTTACGGATGTAACATTGGTGGGTACGGACATCGGCGCGCAGCTTGCCCTCGATTATTCCTATCGTCATCCCGCTCGTGTTCGCAAGGTAATCATCTCGGGAAGCACAGGTTTCAAGGACAATCTTCCCGAGCTTGATCCCAATGCGCGCACCTATGATGCCGTGCAAATGCAAGTCGAGGAGGCGTTCCACAGGAAGGAAATGGCTAGCCGCAGGGTTGTGGATCAGGTGTACAATCTGGTCAATGCTTCGTCGAAAGGTTTGCATATTTCTGCGCTCTCGAAATCGGCAAGGGACAACGGTTTGACCAACATTTTGTATAAGCTGCAAGTACCCGTGCTCATTGTGTGGGGCCTTCAGGACAAGATCACGCCACCAGACGTAGCGCTGCATTTTCACGACCTGCTGCGTAACGGTACCGTCAGATTTATTAACGAATGCGGTCATCTGCCCATGGTGGAGCGCCCCGGGGAATATAACCGGCACGTGAGGGAATTTCTTGATACCAATCACGCAAAAAGCATGATGTGAAGTTTGCAATCCTCACCCTACTTCAGTGGTGGAATCGATTGCGGGCAAAATAATTTAAAAATATCTACTGAATCAATAGACTTTATATATTTTTGCTCCGCCATGCAGATAAATGACGAGGATAAGAAAGCGGAAACCATCGTTACCAACGTACCGATGGATGTACCAGAGAGTACGTTTCCGTGGAGTGTAGTCCTTTCAGCCCTCGTTTTGTCTATCATTGGTGTGTTCGTGATCTACCAATACGAAGCAATTGCTGAAAGCATTCCTGCCGTATTGAATTACCTCGGAGAAGATTTCGAGTTGTTCCTCCTTGCCGGGTTTATCGCACAAATGATCGACGGCGCCCTTGGCATGGCTTATGGAGTGAGTGCTTCTACTTTTTTGCTGAGCTTTGGCGTGCCACCTGCTGCGGCGAGCGCAAGCATTCATACGTCGGAGATCTTTACAAGCGGTGTATCAGGTTTGATGCATCTGAAGTTTCAAAATGTAAACAAGAAGCTATTTAAAACACTTCTATTGCCTGGCGTGATCGGCGCGGCCCTCGGTGCGCTTACATTGTCGTTACTCGAGCAATACAACTACATCCTGAAGCCCGTCATAGCATTTTATACGCTTTATCTCGGCGTGATCATTGTCTATAAAGCTTTCGGCCGGGCCAAAAGAAAGATCAAGACCAGGCATATCCCCAAGCTTGCGACATTCGGAGGTTTCATGGATTCAATCGGCGGAGGAGGATGGGGCCCCATCGTTTCGTCCACATTGATCGCTGGTGGAAGACATCCCCGCTATACCATCGGATCGGTTAACCTGACGGAGTTCTTCGTTGCCCTTGCAAGCTCGCTTACATTCTTTTCAATTATCGGGATCAGTCATTGGAACGTTATCGCAGGATTGATTATCGGTGGCGTCATAGCAGCACCATTTGCCGCTTTCGCCTCCAGGAAGCTGCCAGTCAAGGGCATGATGATAACCGTCGGCGTCCTCGTCATTCTCATCAGCCTCAGGATTCTCTTCAGGGCGTTCTAATTGAATTCCAGATTTCACATCCATATTCTTCGGAAACCTTTCTTGATCTGAAACCTTGAGATCTGAAATTTGAAATCTGAAAGCGCGCAGTGTTAACAAAAAGTTAACAGCCCAAACAAACTCCAGCCTCTATCGTTTCCTATTCGCCATGGCACGATAAATGCCCAATATCCATCAAATCAGAAAGTCCGATGCGGGAATTTTGGGATGGAAATCTGATATTTGCAGGTCTATAGCATTTAAACGGAAAGGAAAGCGATTGACAATGAACCCCACTGTCAGGAAATGGATCGTCAAGCCGTTGATCATCGTTGCAATAGTGGTCGGCGCACTGTTGGCGATAGCCTTTATAACGGTATCTACGCAGCAACAGCGGCTGGTCAACATGGCCGTTGCAGAGTTGAATGAACAGTTCCAGGGAGAGCTGGAAATCGAAGAGAGTCAGATATCGCTTTTTCAGAATTTTCCCTATGTTTCTATAGCCCTTCACAATGGAAAACTGTTTGCCGATAAATCAAAGTCGGGAAAGCCCATTGTCTCCTTCGAACGGTTATACGCCGGATTCAGCCTCATGGAGCTTATCCGTCAGCAGTATAATGTAAAGATCGTATTTCTGGACGGTGCTTATTTTGATCTTGTCCAGGAGGCCGACGGAAAGATCAATCTCGTAGAGGCAGAGAAACCTAATCCCGACGCCGGAGATGCACCGCCAGTAGAAACAGGAACAGCGAGCGCTTCGATCGCCATAGATCTCAAAAAGGTGGTGTTCAAACGCGTCACCGTTTCTTTCCTCGACAAGTCCACAGAAACAACATACAGTACCACCATCGATCATCTGACGTCCTCGTTTGCAATGGATTCCTCAAAGATCTCCATTGCATTGAGCAGCTACATGAAGCTTGATATTCTCAAAGGGACGAATGCGACCTTCTTCCATGACAAACAGGTGCAGCTCGATGTTGTTGCCGACTACAAGCTTCAAGCGCAGGTTTTTGAAATTTCAGCCTGTAACTTCAAGCTGGAAGAGGCAGGCTTTGGAGTGACCGGTTACGCAGGGTTTGCCGACACCACGGATCTTAACTTCCGGGTGAAGGGGGACCGACAGGATTTTAGTCTCTTTACCGCTTTCCTGCCGGAAGATGTAAAGGAAAATTTGAAACCATTCCGGTATGACGGTAAGCTCCATTTCGATGCTGTTGTAAAGGGTAAGGTGTCCGATGACAAGCTTCCGTTGATCCAGGTCGTCTTCGGTTGTGAGGACGCATGGTTCCTGAACACAAGCGCGAATAAGAAAGTAGACCAGCTTGGTTTCAAGGGATACTATACAAATGGGAGCGAGCATTCCCTCAAGACATCCGAGGTCCACATCATCAATGTGAGCGCGCGTCCCGAGAAAGGTATTTTCAAGGGACACTTTGTCGTTCGTGATTTTACAAAACCCCAGGCTGTTGTGCAGCTCAACTCGGAGCTCGAGCTGAAGTTCCTCGGCGAGTTCCTGGGTATTCCTGGCCTGAAGCAGATGACGGGCAAGATCAAGCTCGACATGGATTTCAAGGAGCTACATGATATTACGTTGCCCGAGCAATCACTCAACAAGCTGAGGGAAGGTGTTCAGAGCAAACTTGTTGTTGAGGATCTGTCGTTCCGGATACCTAACTATCCTCTTGCTGTAAGAAACATGAATATCAGGGCGGAGATGAAGGACGGCAGGGTTATGGTGGATTCGGCTACGCTGGAGATCGGAGATTCTGACGTGGAGCTCCATGCGAGCATCAGCGACGTAAGGGCATTCCTTCGCGATCGTGAAAAACCTATTACCCTTGCCTTGCATGTGGGAAGCAAACAGGTCAAGTTCGAAGACCTTCTTTCTTATGATAGCGCGCTCGCCCATAACTGGAATGAAGAGATCCACGATTTCAACATCAGCCTGATGCTCGAGACAACGGTTCAACAGCTTCTCAATCCGAACCCGCTTCCGAAAGGGACGTTCGAAATGAAAAACCTTCGCGGCACTTTCAAGAATTACGCACATACGGTCAAAAACCTCGGAGGAACAGTGATGATCAACGATACGCTTTTGCGGCTGCGGGATTTTACAGGGATGATCGATAGCTCGGACATCAACTTCAAGGGTCGCGTGATCAATTATCACCTTTGGTTTGACAAAATAAAGAAGGGAAAGACCGAGATCGCATTTGATTTTAAATCGAATCGCATCGGCATAAGGGATATCCTGAGCAGAGACGCCCGAAGGGCATATATCCCAAGGGGTTATCGCAGGGAGCAGTTGACCAATGTGTGGCTTCGCTCGAAGATCGAATTGAAATACGACACTGTCTTTCGGTTCATGAAGGCAAAGATCTCCAACGTTACTGCTGAGTTAAAGAAACACAAGCTTAAGCTGAAGGACATCAGCGGAGGCATCAAGTATGGATCGCGGGTTTTTGTGCTGGACACTTTGCGTGGAAAGATCGGCAACAGTGATTTCGATATCAGCCTCAAATATTATTTTAAGGGAGTAGACCGGTACAACAACAAGGTTGCGAATTCGCTGAAGTTCAAGTCAAACTTTCTGGATGCAGACGAGATCAGTCATTACGACCTCGCCCCGAAAACGGGACCGTCGCGAAGAGACAGTGCAAAAGCGGCGGTTACTACGAAAACCGTTGTCGCTGCGCAGCCCAAGGCTGACTCGACCGGACATGCCTATTCATTCAATGTTTTCACAATCCCCTTCTCTGACTTTAACGCGGAGATAGACATTGCGAAGTTGAAGTACAACAGGCTTTGGTTGAAGGATGTGCGCTCCAGGATCACCATGAAACAGGACCAGACCATCAGCGTCGATACACTATTCATGCATGTAGCCGGTGGTACGGTAAAGCTAAGCGGAAAGTTCAACGGAAGCGATCATCAAAAAATATATTTCAGAAGCCGTATCGATTTTGAGAATGTCGATCTTGAAAAGATGTTGCTAAAGCTCGATCATTTCGGTCAGGATGTTGTAGTGAATAAAAACGTGAAGGGACGTTTGAGTGGTTACCTTCGGAGCTACGTCCAGGTGCACCCCAACCTGGTCCCGATCATGACCAACACGAAGGCTGAAATGGTCATGCAGATTTGCAATGGAAGCCTCGTGGACTTTGCGCCGATGCAGGCCATGGCAAGTTATTTCAAGGACAAGAACCTCCGGCTGATCCGCTTCGATACGTTGCAGAACCGTTTGACGTTTACCAACGGCGTGCTGGAAATTCCGGCGATGGACATCAACTCCTCGTTGGGATTCATCCGGATGTCGGGCAAGCAATCGCTCGACATGAATATGGAATACTATGTTCGGGTTCCCATGAAAATGGTAACGAAGGTGGGACTGAGCTCGCTCTTCAATCACAAGCATGAAGAGATCGATCTGAACCAGGTAGACGAGATCGAGTTCGTCGACAAGGACAAAAAGATCGCCTTCATGAACCTTAAAGTGACCGGTACTCCCGATAATTTCAAAGTTGGCCTGGGCAAGGATAAGGACAGGCAGCACAAGCTTTGAAGGAGTCCGTCCCGAACAATCATTGGCAAATAAAAGCAATGCTCTTCTCCCATTGACTATAGACCATTGACCACTGACTATTGACCATTGACCATTGACTATTGGCCATTGACCATTTACCATTGATCCATCAATCCATCGGTTTCCGGTTGTTGTAACGCTTCGACTTCTTCTGTCTCGCGGGCTGTTCGGTGCCGTAGTGGTAATAGGTAGGGCAGGGGATACTCCTGTGGCCATGTGTTACCTTCGCCCGATAATTGATCATGAACTCATGCGATCCGTTTGAGAAATTTTTTATCTGAGACGATGTCCAATCGTAGGAATATGCGAAATGGAATTTTTCGCTGAGCTTGAAGTCTACAAACGAAATAAGTGCATCGCCGCTCCTGTACGAGGCACCGAGGCTCATCGCGTCATAAAATACGAGTCCTGCATTGAAGTCTATACTTAATGGCTGTCC
>CBHTUB010000095.1:0-14843 GCA_966095595.1 uncultured Chryseosolibacter sp.
ATCGACTCGTCGTCCCGGTTAAGGATGACATTTATATATTCCTCCCTTGCTGCCCAGGGGTCTTTCAGGAAGGCCGAAGTCTCCCGTTCATATATCACGATCAGCTCATCGCGCAACCAATCCAGGGCCTCGCGCAGTGGCTTGCGCCATTTCTGATTCCAGTTCGGTTTACCACCCGAGTTACATCCGCAGTCATTCCGCCAGCGCTCGACGCCATGCACGCAGCTCCAGGAGCTATTCTCATGGATCTGTGCTTCGTACCGGGGTTCATGAAGTGACAGGAACTCGGCGTAATTGGTCAGCTTTGCATGCTTGCCCTGCTCGATGTGGTTCAGGCAAAAGGCAAGCGCCATATCGCCATGCTTATGATGATGGCCATACGTCTCGCCATCTGTGGCAATGTGCACGAGCTGAGGTTCGTCCGAGACCGTATCGAAACTATTCATCAGCCTGTCGGCGAATTTCCTGCCGTCGTTCAGTAATCCGCTGAAAGCCACCGATTGGGAGATATCTCCGTCGTAAAAGAACAGAACGATGGTATTGCCGGAAGGAAGGCGGTACAGGTACGGCCTCCTTGTCTCGATCGGCCTGTTGTCTGTCCGGTTCCACGATTCCTCTCCTATGCGTCTGAATGCTTTTGCCTGACGTGGCGCAAGTACCGTGAACTTAACGCCATACTTTACCAATAATTCTAGCGATTCCGTATCGACAGCAGTTTCCGCGAGCCACATTCCTTCAGGCCTCCGCTTGAAGCGGTATTCGAAGTCGCGGATCCCCCACAGGATCTGTGTTTCCTTATCCCTGGAGTTTGCGAGCGGCATGATCATGTGGTTATAGACCTGCGCCATCGCGGACCCATGTCCACCGAACATCTTCATGCTCTGTTTGTCGGCATCGAGGATCGCTTCGTAGGATTCACGGTCATAAACTTCCATCCACGAAAGCAACGTGGGACCGAAGTTG
This sequence comes from uncultured Chryseosolibacter sp., assembly GCA_966095595.1. GTDB lineage: Bacteria > Bacteroidota > Bacteroidia > Cytophagales > Cyclobacteriaceae > Chryseosolibacter. Next base: position 964 of record CBHTUB010000095.1, read on the forward strand.
AAGCTCATGCGCGAGTAGTTGTTGACGATGTTGGTGATGACACCGTTCTCATTGAGGATACGCGACGCCGTGTTGGGAGCGTAACACTCCGCACTTACCCGCTCATTCCAGTCGTGATAAGGATGAGCAGAATCCTGAACTTCGATCACCTCAAGCCAGGCGTTCTCACGCGGCGGTTGATAAAAATGCCCGTGAATACAGATATATCTTTCCAAGCAAAACCAGTTAAAAACCTATCGACAAAAAAATTACGGGCCTACGTTCCGCGGTCCTGTAATTCGAACTCATTAATTTCTTTTTCCAGCTTAAGAACGGTGATAGCCAGAGGTGGTAAAGTTAACGAAATTGAATAATCGCCACCATGATATTTTACCGGAGAAGTGGTCAGCAAGCCTTCATTCATAATGCCGCTTCCGCCATAATTCTGTCCATCGGAATTGAATACTTCCTTCCACAATCCCCTGAACGGAACACCCACACGATAATGATATCGCACTTCAGGCGTGAAATTGCACACCACTACCAGAAGATCCTCCCTGGCATCTGCCTGGCGCTGAAACGCAACAACGCTATTTCCCTGATCACTATAATCGATCCACTGAAATCCGCGATGCTCGAACGCATACTGATACAGTGCGCGCTGATTTTTATAGAACCTGTTCAGATCCTTTACAAGATTCTGCACTCCCTTGTGAAAAGGATACTGCAGAAGATACCAGTCGAGTCCGTAATCGTGGCTCCACTCGGCGGATTGGCCGAACTCCCCTCCCATAAATAAGAGCTTTGTTCCGGGATGCATGAACATGTAGCCGAAGAGCAGGCGAAGGTTTGCAAATCGCCTCCATTCGTCGCCCGGCATACGGCCCAAAAGGGATCCTTTTCCATGGACTACTTCATCGTGCGATAGCGGGAGCATAAAATTCTCCGTGAACGCATACATGATGCTGAAAGTGATCTCGTTCTGGTGGTACTTCCGGTGAATGGGATCTTTCTTAAAATAAGATAACGTATCGTGCATCCAGCCCATCATCCATTTTTGGCCAAAGCCGAGACCTCCGAGGTAAGTAGGTCGCGAAACGCCTGTCCATGATGTCGATTCTTCGGCGATGGTGACCACGTCGGGGAAATTGCTGTAGACGACTTCGTTCATTTCCTTCAGGAACGAGATCGCTTCAAGGTTTTCGTTGCCTCCATGCTCATTGGGGATCCACTCTCCTGCCTTGCGCGAATAATCCAGGTAAAGCATCGATGCAACGGCGTCCACACGAAGCCCGTCGATATGATATCGCTCGAGCCAGAACATGGCGTTGCTGATGAGGAATGAGCGCACTTCATTTCTTCCATAGTTGTATATGTAGCTGCTCCAGTCGGGATGAAACCCCTTGCGTGGGTCTGCGTGCTCATACAGATGCGTGCCGTCGAATTTATAAAGGCCGTGGGCATCTCCGGGAAAATGTGAGGGTACCCAATCCAGGATAACTCCAATGCCCTCGCGGTGGAAACAATCCACCAGGTACATAAAGTCGGACGGACTTCCGAACCTGCTCGTCGGTGCAAAGTATCCGGTAAGCTGATAGCCCCACGACCCGTAGAACGGGTGCTCCATCACCGGAAGGAATTCCACGTGTGTGAACCCCATTTCCTTTACATATTGAACCAGCTCATTGGCCAGTTCAGGGTAGTTGAGCGAGCGGTTGCCGTCCTCATGCTTCTTCTTCCATGACCCGATGTGGACTTCATAGACGGAATATGGCTGGGGCTTACCAGCGTTCTTTTTTCGTTCTGTCAGCCACTGCTGATCCTTCCAGTCGTATTTAGGCTCCCACACGATCGAAGCTGTCCTCGGCGGCATCTCGGCGTAGAATGCAAAGGGGTCGGCTTTCTCGAGGTATTCACCTGTATTGGAATGGATCGCATATTTGTATGCTTCGCCATGTTTAACGTCAGAAAAGAACCCTTCCCATATCCCGGACTCATCCCAACGGGGTGATAGCTTATGGTTGCCACGGGACCATGAATTGAAATGACCGATAACGGAAATTTCCCTGGCATTCGGCGCCCACACGGCGAAATAGGTCCCGTCGTTCTTTCCGTCCGAAATGTAATGCGAGCCCAGTTTTTCGTGGAGCTTGAAATGTTTACCTGATTTAAAGAGGTGAATATCAAAATCGCTCAATAAGCTGAATTGTTCCATTTGTGTCGGTACTGGTTTAGTTGTGTACAGCTATTTCTTTTTTCGCTCATCCCGCTCCTGAATGTACCTGTTTACATGGTAATAGATACCACGCAGCGGCACAATGGTCCAGTCGGGACGGCCATTCAGTTCATATCCCAGTTCATAGATCGCCTTTTCGATCAGAAACGTCCGGATAAGGGTATCCTGGTCTTCGGAAAGATTTGTGCCCATGCCGATGCGTTCCATGTAGGCACCGAGATAAAAGCGACTGACATAGTGCTGCCACTGCTCCGCCGCCTGCTCCAGAAGCTCCAGATCGCGGTCTCGATAGTTTTCGTTAAGCAGCAGCTTGCCAAAAGCAGCATAGTGGAACGAACGCATCATTCCGGCTACGTCCTTCATCGGGCTTTTCTTCAATCTGCGCTCGCTGAACGAGAATCCGGGCTCACCTTCAAAGTCGATAATGACAAAGTCCTTACCGGTGAAGAGAACCTGTCCCAGGTGATAATCGCCATGAATCCTTGTCTTGAGGGCATTGATCTTGATCTGGTACACTTCGCTGAAGCTCTCGAGGATGGTGTCTTCCAACGCCAGCACTTTTTTGGCAATCTCCTGCGCATCCGGCGGAAGTTTTGACATTGTGCTCTCCAGCAGACCGAATCTGTCCCTGACGAGTTTTCTCAATGAAGAATACAACGAGCGCTGATAGTTTGCCGTAAAGCTCTCGGGAGTAAAGGCCGGATTGGATGAATCAGATGCCAGCGCCATGTGCATTTCTGCAGTTCGCTGCCCGAGCCTCACGACACGTTCGTAAAAACCCCTGCCGATAAATTCCTGTATGAGCTCCGGCGCTTCTTCGAATTTGATCGCCGGTTTATTGACGAGCTTCGGAAGCTTCAATCCCTTTGCCTTGGTGATCACGCGTTCATAATACCGGCCCACCGAGTCCACGGACATAGTCCAGGCTTCGCCCTGGTTCTCTACCTTCTGCTGCAGCAGGCCGAACACAATTGTTTTTCCGTCTGCATCGCGATATTCGACGCTACCGGCGTATTTCGGCGAATTCTGGAACGTGGTCTGCTCCGTGAGGAATCGTACGATCTCGAGATCCGGGTTGATCTCTTTTTCGAGCTTTCGATAGAACTTGAAGAAGTATTCGTCGTTGTAAATGATCGCGGTGTTGCTCTGATCCGACTTCAATATCTTAGATTCAACGCCGTTGCTGGACGAAAGCTTTGCGTACACGCCCGAGTTGAATTCGAGCACGCCACCATCATCATCGCGAACCCTCACGTCTTTCTCCATGCTCAGGAATAGCGCATCCCGGAATGCCCTGTCGTAACAGCTGTCCATGATAAATCCAACCTTGCCCTGGATCTCCGCGCGGCAAACCACACTCTGAACGGTATACTCGACTTTTTCAAGAATGCTGTCCGACAACACGAACGACAAAGGTATAAAATACAGTTCTGGCAAACGCTGAACGTAATTCACCTCGATCATCGAGAGGAAGTGCGTATCGCCTTCGACTTTAAACGGTATCACTTTATGAACGACGATCTTGTTGATCACCTTGGCTTTTCCTCCGAACCAACGGCACTTCTTCATAAAGAGCGGCAGGATCTTTCTTTCGAAGAACCTTACTTCGTTGTAGTTATCGAAGAGGCGTTCCCACGAGATATCGGTCTTGAGAACAGGCAGCTCACCGCTCGCCTCCACCTTTTCCTTCTTCTCGGCTTTGTCTACCTGGAACCAGAAGTACCCATAAGGGCCTATCGTGATGGGATAGTCCCCACCTTCGGTCACGTTCATGAAGCGGTTCTGGCTGAACACTTCCGTGATCTCACAATCCTTGTAGTCTGCGAGGTTCAGTGTCGCCGCCTGGGAGAACTGCGATAGGTTGGCAACAACGATCAGTCTTTGCTTTTCATATCCGCGAACAAAAGCCAGAACCTTTGCGTTGGCCGTATCCAGGAATTTGATGTCACCACGTCCGAAGATGTTGAGGCGTTTTCGCATGCTGATCACCTGCTTCAACCACCACAGCAGCGACGAAGGATTCTCCTCCTGCGTTGCCACATTGACGGATTCATGTCGGTATATGGGGTCGGTAATGATCGGAAGGAAAAGTCGCTGAGGGTTGGCGGCAGAAAATCCGGCGTTGACGTTCATGCTCCACTGCATGGGTGTTCGTACACCAAAGCGGTCGCCAAGATAGACGTTATCGCCCATACCGATCTCATCCCCATAGTACAACACCGGCGTTCCGGGCAGGGAGAACAGAATGGTATACAACAATTCGATCTTGCGACGATCATTATTCAGCAGCGGTGCAAGTCTTCGCCTGATCCCGATATTGAATTTTGTGTTTGGATCATTCGCGTAGGCTTTGAAGAGATAATCTTTTTCCTCTTCTGTCACCATCTCGAGCCCCAGCTCATCGTGATTTCTGAGGAAAAGCGCCCACTGGCTGTTCGGTGGTGTCGCGGGCGTCTGTTCCATAATGTCGACGATGGGATAACTATCTTCCGTACGCAGTGCAAGGAACAGGCGCGGCATCAGCGGATAGTGAAAGTTCATGTGACATTCTTCACCGTTTCCGAAATACGTCGCCGCATCCTCCGGCCAGAGGTTCGCCTCGGCGATCAGTATCCTGTTCTTGTAATGCTTGTCGATATGGGAACGCAGGCGTTTCAGAAACGCGTGTGTTTGCGGAAGGTTCTCACAGCTTGTTCCTTCTTCTTCGAAGAGAAAAGTGATCGAAGGAAGTCTGAATCCATCCACGCCCATCTTTAGCCAGAAGTCGGCAACTTTGATCATCTCCAGCTGCACTTCGGCATTTTCATAGTTCAACTCGGGTTGATGACGGTAGTAGCGGTGCCAGTAATATGCCTTTGCCTCGGGATCATAGGTCCAGTTTGTCGACTCTTCTCCCGAAAATATCACCCTGGCTTCCTTATATCGCTCCGGTGAATCGCTCCACACATAAAAGTCCCTGCTTCGGGAGCCCGGACGCGATCGCTTCGCCTTCTTGAACCACGGGTGTTGGTCGGATGTGTGATTGAGGATCAGCTCGGTTATAACACGGATCCCGCGGCGGTGCGCTTCCTTCAGCAACAGCTTGAAATCTGCAAGCGTACCATAATCGGGATGCACGTCGTAATAGTCTGTAACGTCATAGCCATCATCCTTCAGCGGAGAGGGGTAAAACGGAAGTAACCAAATGGTGTTGATGCCGAGGTCTTCGAGATAATCCAGTTTTTGAATGAGTCCCTGAAAATCGCCGATGCCGTCGCCGTTGCTGTCGTTGAAGGCGCGAACATGAAGCTCATAGAAGATGGCGTCTTTAAACCAAACCGGGTCCGAACTTTTTGGTGTTCCGTTCATTCTTACATAAAGGATTCGTGAATTTCTAATTTAAATACATGCATAGGCATCTTGTACGGATCGAGCTCCACATAATTCCACTCCTGTGTCCACGTGTACTGCTCATCGGTGATCAGATCATGTAACTTCACGTTGATGTGATCTCCAAGCTTAAGGCGCGATTTCGGCAGCTGCACGAATCCATGCTCGCGGCTATGCGGGTCGAGGTTCACTACCACCAAAATGATGTTGGACAAGTCGTCGGTGGCCTTGAGGTACGCGATGATATTGGGATTCTCGACATAACAGAACTGCATGTTCCAGGTCGACTGAAGCGCCGGATTCAGCTTTCTGGCCTTGTTCAACAACGTGATGATATCGGTCATCCGATTGGTTTTCTTCCAGTCGTAACGTCTTACCTCATATTTTTCAGAGTCCATATATTCTTCCTTCGACGGGACGGGAATGTTCTCACAGAACTCATACACCGGGCCGTACATTCCGAAGTTCGAAGAAAGGGTTGCCGCAAGCGCAACGCGGATGATAAATATGTTTTCTCCCTGATGCTGCAGGTGATATGGCAGGATGTCTGGCGTGTTGGGCCAGAAGTTGGGACGGAAATAATTACGGGAAGGGCCGTAAACCAATTCATTCATGTATTCGGTCAGCTCGTGCTTCGATACACGCCAGGTGAAATAGGTGTACGACTGTGTGAATCCCACTTTTGCCAGTGATGCCATGATCCTCGGACGTGTGAACGCCTCGGAGAGGAAAATAACGTCCTCATACTTTTTGTTGATCTCCGAGATGGTCCATTGCCAGAATGGTATCGGCTTGGTATGGGGATTATCGACACGGAATATTTTTACACCTTGCTCTATCCAGTATTCAAAAACGGACTTCAATTCTTCCCAGAGGGCCTTCCAGTTTTCGGTCTCGAAGTTGAACGGGTAGATGTCCTGATACTTCTTGGGAGGATTTTCAGCGTACTGGATGCTTCCATCGGGACGCTGGCGAAACCATTCGGGATGTTCACGCACCCACGGGATGTTCCTTTACATATGGGTGATCGGGCGCACACTGGAATGCAACATCCATTGCTATCTCGATGCCGAACTCTTTCGCTTCGCGGATGAGCTGTTTGTAATCGTCGAGTGTGCCCAATTGCGGATGAATTGCCTTGTGTCCGCCTTCGTCGCTTCCGATTGCCCACGGAGAACCCGGTTCGCCAGGCATCGAGCGCACGTTGTTGTTCTTTCCCTTTCGGTTCACCTTTCCAATGGGATGGATCGGGGGCAGATACAACACGTCAAAGCCCATGGATTGGATCCGGGGCAACAGTTTAATGACATCTTTAAATGTTCCATGACTGCCATCGAGCGATGCTGACCGCGGGAACAACTCGTACCACGTACTGAAGTTCGCTTTGGCATGTTCAACCTGAACTTTCAGCTCTGTATGATATTTCGTTTCGAAAGAAACCAGCGGATTGGCGTGAACAAGATCGGCAAACTCCCTGCTCAGGACGGCCTCGATGGATTGAGCATATTTGTCCTTCTGACCAAATTGCGTGATGAAGGCTTTGACTTCTTTCGTCTGATTGGGAAGTTGCTTCAAAAGCAGGGCGCCTTCCATCAACTCGACATGAACGTCCACCCTCGCATCTGCTTTCTTTTTGAAGCCATCATACCATGTCTCAAGATGGTCGACCCACGCCTGAACGGTAAAAAGGTAAGTGCCCTTTTCGAGTACTTTGAATGAAGCTGCCCATACGTCGTTCCCGAGATGTGAGAACTCTTTGATCTCCCACTTTTTCTCGCCCGCTTTTTTAAAAAGCAAATGCGCCCTGATGTGATCGTGCCCGTCCCCAAAAATGTCTGCCGTGACCGTAACTGTTTCACCTGCCGTACGCTTGGCGGGATATAAACCTCCGTCCACCTGCGGTTGTACATTTTCAATTATTACTCTCGATTGTCCTTTCAAGTCCATTAGAAAAATCTGTTGTTTAGGATTATTTGATCTTGAATATGTAAGCGCCGTAGGGTCTAAGGGTTAGTTGAAATGCAAAGTCTTTATCGAATCCGACTTCTGCCTCCTTCCACAAGAGGTCGCGTGCAATATAGGAAGCAGACCGGTCGATGCCGATGGCGTTGATCACGTCGTCCGGCAACTGGATCCTCACTTGCTTGTCTTTATCATTGTAGCTCGTGACGATGAGCAGCTTCTCCTCGCCCGAATGTCTGATAAATACATGTACTTTGTCGTCGATGTTGGATTTCGAGATATTGAAGTCTGTGATGTCGATGTAGTCACCTGAAACGATTGCCGGATTTTTACCCGCGAGCGTCAGCAGATCGACGTAAAACTGGCGGAGCTGTTTCTGTTCCATACTGAGCAGCGCTCCGTCGAACTTGCCACCGTTCATCCATTTCTGGTGCTCAGGCACACCCCAGTAGTCGAAGATGGTTGTTCGCCCATCTTCGCCCTGGAACCCTTCGGTACCGAGGCCTGGCTCCCCTACTTCCTGACCAAAATAGATCATTACCGGTCCCTGATCGATCAGGGCACTCACCGCCATTGCCGGTGTTCCTTTCCAGATATCGCCTGCGAAGAATTTGGATGCCAGACGTTGCTCGTCATGGTTCTCCAGGAAGTGCAGCATATTGTGGTTGATGCCACTCAATCTCGTCTGGATTTGATGTATGTCACGTGTGCTGCGCTGCCCGTTGAGCATGAGTCTCAGGGTGTCGTACAGCAAAACCTTGTCGTAGAGATAATCAAAGTTGCCGCGTTCGATGTAGTTCCTATATTGATCGGGATTATAGATCTCTGCGACAAATATGATCCCGGGATTTTTCTCCTTTACCTGTGGTATGGCCCAGTTCCAGAATTCTACCGGTACCATCTCAGCCATATCGCAACGGAAACCATCGACGTTCTTACCTGCCCAAAATACCAGGATGTCCCTCATCTTCTCCCACGTATCGGGGATGGGATCGAAATAGGTTTTTCTGCCATTTTGAATATCGACACCATAGTTGAGCTTGACGGTCTCGAACCACTCGTGCATTCCGGGTGACGCCGTGAATTGATCGTTGCCCGTTACTTTAGCCGGTGTCTCGTCAAACTTCCCGTCTTTGGTGGGAAACGAATTTGGTCCTATCGCGGAAAAGCCATGGGGAACCTGGAAGGACTGGCCCGGCAGATAATAGAAATTGTTCGTGGGTTTGAATGCAACTGATTTGTCATCAGCCTCACCCAGGTCTTTAACTCCTGACGGTTTTGCATCCGATCTATAGGCTCTTGCAACGTGGTTGGGAACAAAGTCGATGAGTACTTTCATTCCGGCCTTATGCGTGCGTTCCACGAGCGCCTCGAATTCCTTCATGCGGTTGGGAACGTCCACCGCCAGATCAGGATTGACGTCGTAGTAATCTTTGATCGCATAGGGAGATCCTGCGCGTCCCTTCACGACATCTGCATCGTCCAGGGGAATGTTATGCTTAGTGTAGTCCGTTAACACGGCATGTTCGATCACGCCTGTGTACCAAATGTGTGACACGCCAAGCTCTTTGATCCCGCGGAGCGCAACGTCATCGATGTCGTTGAACTTGCCTACCCCATTTTCCTCGATGGTACCATATGACTTATTGGCTGTTGCTTTGTTTCCAAACAACCGCGTCATCACCTGGTAGACTATCGGTTTGCCAGCGGGTTTTTCCATAGTAACGGAAGGGATTTTTTCTTTTTGAGCTGTACAGCAAATAAGCAAAAAAATGATCGGGAATGGCAGTAAACGCTTTTTCATAAGGGTTTAATTTATAAAAGAAAGGGCATGTTTTTAAAAAGCCCTTTCAAAATCGTTTGCGACAATGTTTTAGGCCGCCCGTTTCTGGCGACGGGACAAAACCAGGTGAATGATCAGCACAAGAATACAGATCATGAGGCCGAGAAACTCACGCGACTCTTCGATGTAAGGGTGTTGCATTTTCGCGATGTCATCGAACAGCACTGACTTGTCGTCCTGGGCAAGCCATTCAAGAAGCCCACGGTAAAAGAAGAAGCTGTAAACGAGATAACAGCCCAGCAGCACGGCCATCACAACACGCGGGTAGATTCGGAAGGCTGCCAGCACACAGATCACGGCCATCGCTCCGTAGATCAGGATCGGGATCGTTGATCTGAACGAAGGCGAAGACCAGGAACATGGCGGCGAGAAGGAGGTTGACGGCTTTCATTGGGTGTGTTATTTATAAGTTACTGTGGTATCGTGTCAGACCCTGGAGGAAATGCCACCTCGTCGCGGGTAAAGGCTGCAAGCTGTACGCTTCAGGCTGCAGGTATGTGTGCGCATTCACCTCTAAAATCAAAAATCATAATCTCAAAATCAAAACAATCTGCATTCAGAAGTCGATCCTATACACCAATATCGGTATCATTCCCAATTGCTTCTTCAAAACTACCTGATGTTTCAGCATATCGTAATAGTGGTACGCAGCATTTTCGATGTTGAACAGGTTTTGGATGTCGAGGGCCAGCGTGCGCGTATAGCCGGGTTTATCTTTTCTCAGGGAGATCCGAAAATCCACGCGAAAGTAGTCGTCGAGCTTTTCCCCGTACGCCTGCGACATTGCGTAAACTGTTTCACCACTCTGCTCGGATAGCCCAACATCGATCAGGGGTTCCCTCAATCCGCCGAGATACAACACCCGCGTGTTGATCCCCAGCGTCCTTCCTTTCGGGGACTTTACCCACTCTTTTCCGTAGACACCGTTAACCGTAAAGCCTCCATCGAACCGCGTATCATATCGCTGGCTTCCGGTTGTTGTGAAAGACGACTTGTAAACGCTCCCTCCGAAAAGGAAATACTGGCTATTTGAAAATGATCTCTCCAGCGACGATTCGATTCCGTAATTATACGCCTTGCCGTCGTTGATCAGGTTGGAAGGCACCGATCCTTCAAGGTAATTGACAGCAGAAAACGAAGACCCTGGCTTTATGGGGATATCGAACATTTGCTGGTAGTAAATATTCGTCGTAAGCTTCAGGCGTTCACGAAACATATGAGTGATGTCGAAGTCGACGTGATGTGACTTTGTCAGCCCCAGGTCTTCATTGCCAACTTGCAGGTATACCGCTGGCTGCTGAAGCTGGCTGACAAGGCTGTACGAGAGGTTGAGCGACGTGGCAGCGGAAAGATCGTACAGGAGGCCAACCCGAGGTTCGATGGACTTATCGGAGCTGAAGTCGTAATAGACAAACCTCACACCGGACGATAAGCTCACTTTGTCAGAGAGCGTTGTACTCAAAGAAAGAAACGGTTGCAACAGCAGTCCGTCTGCGTCGCCTTTTGTAATTCTGTCGGAAAACTCACCACAGGTTTGACAGCGGATCCTGGTTTGAAAGTCAAGCGTGTTTTGCACCACGTTGGTCATCACGCCCACCGTGACGGCGGTATTGCTATCGATGATAAGGTCATAGTTTATTCTACCTGAAAATAGACCATTGTCGCGTTTGTTCCGGTCGAATTGAACGCCGTCAAACGGTCCGCCTGCGTCATCAATCGACTGTTCCCTTTCCTGATCACCAGAAGAATAAGCCGCGCCTATGCCCAATTTTCCCTTTGCGCCGTTGCGGGAGAAATTGAATCCCACTGCATAAGTCTGCGCCCTGAAATCAATATCGTATCTGTCTTTTTCCTCCTCGCGATCCGCTTCTTCCTTTGCATTGAAAATATTCGAACTGTTACCCCACATTCCGAAAAAGGAAAGGTCGCTCCTGTCGCTTATTCGTGTGTCGGTTGCAAATGAGAAATCCTGAAATGCAATTTTTTCATCTCCGAAGTCAATGCCCATCGCAGACAAAAGTCCAACCGTAGAGTATCGATAGTTCGCGAGGAATGAAGTCTTGCCCTGCCCGACAGGACCCTCCGCCGAGAGATCGATGCCGATCAGGCTCGCTTGCGCGGTAAACTCATGTTGTGAGTGATTGCCATCTCTCAGCTTCATGTCGATGACACCGGAAGTCGTATTGCCATAGGTCGCAGGAATGAATCCCGTATAAAGATCCGTGCGCCCCAGCATTTGCGCGCTGAGGATGTTGACACCGCCTCCATTGGCAGCGGGCTTGTCGCTTATCGTTCCAGCATTCGCGAGGTGGTTAGGATTCACAATATCGAGTCCGTTGAGTCTCCACAACAGGCCATTGGGAGAGTTACCCCTCACGATAATGCTATTGCTCTGATCATTGGCAGTAATGACACCGGGATACGACGTGATCACCCGAACGGGATCGAAGAAGTTGGCCGGAAACCTGAGCGACTTTTCGATCGTCAATGTCCGGGCACCCGCCGTGGCTTCATTTTGATCTGCATGCACATCGACGACTTCGAGCAATGTCGCCGACTGCGCGAGCGCGGCGTTTAACATCACGATCTTTCCCGCCGTGATCAAAAGGTCTGTCTTGTATGTTGTAAAACCGGTATATGAGATCCTGATGGTGTATCGGCCAACGGGAACGCTGAGTTGAAATCTGCCATTGTCGTCCGACGTGGTTGTGAAGGCTTGTATACCTTCAAGTGTTATCGAAGCGTTGGAAAGCGCCGAGCCGTTCAACCTGTCAGAGACACTACCCATGACGGTCCCGGTAACATCCTGTCCGAAGCAAACTCTTGCCGATAAAATAACGAGAATAAAAAAATACCGAAGCATTTGTTATCGATCTGAAGGGTCTAAAAATAATGATGTCGGGCGAGATCACCCGACATCACAGGAAACAAAAATAAAACAATCCCTTAAAGAATTGCTTTAAGATTTTTGATGCTTGCCTCTACGCTGTCGATAGGTTCACCGGGGTATGATTCCTGTTCGATATAGAAGTGCTTCATGCCTGACTGCTTTGCCTTGGCGAAGAGTTTTTTGAAATCTATGCTGCCTGTTCCTACGTTGGCATTTTTGGACGGGTCGGTCTTGTCCATATCCTTCACATGCCATTGCTCGAAACGTCCGGGATATTTCTCGAAATATTTCAGGGGATCCTGTCCCGCGCGGTACACCCAATAAATGTCCATCTCCATGCCTACGGCTTTCGGATCGAGTTCCTTCAGCATCACGTCATAGGGGATCTGACCATCGACGGTCTCGAATTCAAAAGCGTGATTGTGGTAGCCGAACCGGATGCCACTCTTGTTACAGACCGTACCCGCTTTGTTCAACGTTTCACAGATCCTTTTATAGTTATCGATGGAGGTTCTTTCTTCTTCCTTGATCCAGGGTACGACCATGTACTTTTGACCTATTGCCTTCGCATCGGCCACGGCCTGCTCCCATTTGTCGCTGCCGGCAAGCTCCAGCGGATAATGCCCGCTGGTGATCTTCATACCCAAACCCTTTACATGGGAAGCAAAATCCCTGAACGGCATCCCGAAGATCTGTCCGTCAGCATAACCATAGGTTTCGAGCTCTTTGTATCCAAACGACGCAACCTTCCGGGTGACGCCACGGGGATCTGAGCCGATCGTGCTTCTGAGCGTATACAACTGGAGGCCTATGCTGCCCTGACCTTTTGCTGCCGTGATGAATGACGGCATCGACAACAATCCAACGGCGGTAAATGCGGACGTCTGAATAAATTCTCTGCGTTTCATGAAAACACTTCCAGGTTTAAGGTTTATCGGTTCTTTAATTTAAAGCCTCCAAAGAAGAAAAGTTCCTTGTCGGCGGCAGAGAGGTTTTTAAATATAGCACAAATTGAATGAACTCCGCTAACGTTTTCCCTTAATTTTAAATCGCTTGCATTAACGCCCATGCTCCTGATTGCTGCCGTTCCCAGCAGCGGCCCCGTTGCGTTGTCCAGCCTGAGCTCAACCTCCCCGCCCACGTTTCTACCTTCGAGCATGAATCCGAGAACGGTGATAGTTTTGACGTTCGTAAGATCCACGTTGGCATATGTTGCCGAGGCGAGGTTCCTTACGTTCTCAAGTGAAGTCTGCCCCTGGTAATGAAGCACACGCGGGCCGTTCAGCGTCACGTCGGCATCAGCCTTGACAACCGGGCTCTTCAAAGCCAACGTCGCCTCTTCCAATTGAGCCGGTACCTTGCCCACGGGCTTGTCCATGTACGATACGGTAAAGACGTATGCCCCGTCCTCCTCCTTTCCCGTTTTCACCTGTCCCTTTACCGGCAGACTTTTAGCATCCTTTTCGTCCGTGAGCGAAAAAATATACTGTACGATTTGCCGCGCATCTTCGATGGACAGCTGCGGATGGGCAGACATCTCTGTATTTCCCCACACACCGGCGCCGCCCCGGATGATCTTGTTCACCAGTTGCGGTACGGCA
>CBHTUB010000096.1:0-14759 GCA_966095595.1 uncultured Chryseosolibacter sp.
GCGAAAGGTTTCTGAACTTCTGCAGGGCTGGAAGCTGATCGTCGGGCAGACTGGTATGTGCGTAGATAATAAATACCTTCACGCCACGCGATGATGCCTCCCAAAGCTTCTGAAACAAGGGCTGGGGGAGGTGCGCAAAGTCGGAAGTAAGGAGATAGATATATTCTTTTGCGTGCGAGATCGTATCTTCAATCCGCATATTGATGTGCAACCGGGTAGCAAGGAAATCAGCCATCGACCATTTCTCTAAACCTCTAATATAATCAATGGCGCACACCGAACCTCGTTGCCCGAACTTTCGTAAAGCCGACTTATGAATTCTACACGAAGAATAGGATTGTTATTGACTTTCGTTTTTCTGCTTCCTGCATTGTTTTTTTCCGTTTATGAACTGTCATCGCTGAACAGGGACGAAAAAATGATCCAGGATATCTATGCGAAGCAGCTGGAGGCCATTCTTTTTTCTGTAAACCAGTATTCGGACGACATCGTGAGCAACTGGGTCGCAAAGATAGAGGCGGGTCTTGACAAGCCGGAACTTACGGACACGATTCCTCCAAAGATCGTCGACCTCTTGAACCTGAATTCCGCTATCAAGGCTGTTTTTATAGTCGACACGGTCAATTGGAAGCAAAAGACCCGGGTATATTCCTATGAGGACATTAATAAATTCCCGCATGCTGCGGTAGGCAAGACGCTGTGGGATAGCGTGCGCGTGATCAATAAGCTTTTATCGTATAAGCGGAGCGGTTTTCAGAAAATACAGAAACTGCCGCTCGAAGGAATGCCTTCCGTGAGCTGTCTGATGTTCATCACGGAGAATTCGGCCCAGAAACTCAGGATCACGGGAATATTGGTCAACGCCGACCTCTTCATCGAGGATCTTGTAGGGCCGCGTTTACAGATCATTGCCCGTGACCAGTTCATACTTTCCGTGATGACGAAGGATCAGGACGTGGTGGTTTACACGACCGACGCCCGCCTCGGCCGGGAGGCAGCTGCCGAAGCGTTGACGAGGGAATTCTGGAACTTTCCCGACTACGTGCTGGGTATACGCACAACGGGCGAGACCCTGCAACAACTCGTTCGCGACAGAACACGCACGAATTTGTTTTTGCTGGTTGCTCTCGATGTAATATTGATCCTGGGAGTGGTATTGGTATTTCGTAACCTGAGGAGGGAAGTGGCACTGGCCCAGAACAAAGCGGATTTCGTTTCGAACGTCTCACATGAAATACGCACACCGCTTGCACTCATCAGCATGTTTGCCGAGACATTGGAAATGGGTCGTGTTGCGAATGAAGAAAAGAAAAAGGAGTATTACACAATCCTGAGCAAGGAGTCGCAACGGTTGACCGGTATTGTCAACAAGATCTTGAGTTTCAGTCAGTCCGAAGCGAAGAAAAAAGTTCTGCATCATGAACGTGTGAATATGTACGACGCCGTAGAGGGGATATTATCGACCTATGATTTTCATTTGAAGAACAAAGGCTTCGTTTACACGTTAACAGGCAAGAAGGATTTGCACGTAACCGCCGATCGCCAGGCCCTGATCGAGTGTTTTATCAATTTGATCGACAACGCAGTTAAATACAGCGAGGATAAAAAACGTATTACGATCGAAGTGGCGCCGGAAAACGGGTTCGGGGTGCTGTCGGTGACGGATTGGGGAATCGGGATCAGCAAGCACGATCAAAAGCATATCTTTGATAAGTTTTATCGGGTTGCCAAACGAAACCTCGCGCGTACACAGGGCACTGGACTCGGTCTTTCGCTGGTGAAGCAACTGATGGATGCACAACGCGGAAAGATCACCGTTACGAGTGAGCCGGGACAAGGATCAACATTTAAGCTTTATTTTCCGTTGGATTAGATATCATGGCAAGCATACTGATAGTTGAAGATGAACCCGCGATGCAACTGGGTCTCAAGGACAACCTCGAGATGGAAAGTTATCAGGTCGACATTGCAGGCGATGGAGAAACCGGTTTGAATAAAATCAAATCGGGCAAGCATGACCTTATCCTTCTTGATGTCATGCTTCCCAGGATCTCAGGGTTCGACATTTGCAAGTCGGCACGCGCGGCGGGTATCACGACACCGATCATTCTATTGACGGCCCGCGGAGAGGAGATCGACAAGGTTTTGGGTCTTGAGCTTGGTGCAGACGATTATATTACCAAACCATTCAGTGTCCGTGAGCTTCTGGCACGCGTGAAGGCGATCTTGCGCCGAAATCAAATGACGGCTCCGCCTTTCGAGGGATTGGTGACCATCGGGCGGTTGTCGATCGATTTCAATCTTTTCTATGCCCGGAATCAGGAGGGCGAGGTCAAACTCTCACATAAGGAGTTCGAGATACTGCTGTTCCTGCATAAGAACCGGAACAAGGTGATCAGCAGATATGAGTTGCTGGAGAATGTGTGGGGTTATGAAGAGCAGATCACAACGCGTACCGTAGATAACTTTGTCGCCAGGCTCAGGCACAAGCTTGAAGAAAATCCGAATGTTCCCAAGGTGATACTTACCGTTCATGGATCGGGTTATAAGATGATCTCGTAGGCAGCTCTTTTGGTCTTTCGCATCGTTGAGCCAGTGCGTCTTACGCCCGGCGCTTCCGACTGAATGTTCATCTGGCAGAGCAATCGCCCTTGTCGTTGTGAAGTAGTAAATCCTGGTACTCCAATTGTTTACTTCCCTGCAGAGATTCAGGAATAATTCAGCTTTTACAATCTTCCACAGGCTTGTGACAATTTGTTACAATCCTTTACCGGCCCATGACATCTGGGGCGCCGGCCTTGCCGTTTTTTACAGTGTTAATCAACGAACACTTTAACGGTCAAGAATATGAAAACCAACTTCCTCTTTACAACAATTGTTCTTCTGGGCCTTGTCAGCTCTGCTGCAACTGCTCAGGTATCGCTCAACGAAGATTCAAAGATCAAGGTATTGCCTTCTACGATGAAAAACGTGATCAAAGTAATGTATGCAGCTGATGTGGAGGGTCCCGTGACCGTCACTTTCTACAACGGCACACATGTCTACGGTCAGGATGTGGTTAGGGATCACGTTGCAAAAGGCTTTATTAAGAAATATGATGTTGGCAGGGTTTATGAGAACTCCTTCCTGGTGAAAGTGAGCTCCGAAAAACTGGCTGCCATTTACAGAGTAACCAGGGTGAACAGTGGAAAATCGTTTACCTCAGAGTTGAAGAGCCTGTCAACCGACCCTCAGCTCCTCGTGAAAAGAAATGACTAGTATGTACGGTTTTTACTAGTTTGGGTAGTTTGAAGAGGTGGGTGAGGTGCATCCACCTTTCTTCAAACATTTATTATTTTTAGGTTCTTAAGTACTACAAATTTGAAGCGTCCGGTAGCATTGTTGTTTTTCCTTTGCGTAGTTACGCAGTTGCCTGCTCAGGTGATCGACCTGACGGGTAAGTGGAAGTTCCATGTCGGTGACAAGTCCGCCTATGCCACAAAGAATTATAATGATTCTCAATGGGAGGGGATACAGGTGCCTTCGTCGTGGGAGGATCAGGGGTTTCATGGTTACGATGGATTTGCCTGGTATCGCACAAAATTTGATGGCAGGAAGTTGAATCCCGACGCCGTATATTATCTCAGTCTCGGCTTCATCGATGATTGTGATGAGGTATACCTCAATGATTCGCTCATCGGTTTTTCGGGACATTTTCCTCCAAAATTCAAGACGGCATACAACAATGAGCGGAAATATGTCCTTCCATCCCATATGGTTAACTACAAGGGCGACAACACCCTTGCGGTCCGTGTTTTCGACGTGACACAGTGGGGCGGAATTGTCGACGGTCGCATAGGGATCTTCGAAAACTCGGCCAACTCTAAAATGCTGATCGACCTTCAGGGAATCTGGAGTTTTTTTCCGAGCTGGGAGGGCGAGAAGCCGAAGGATGATGATGACTGGAGGAAGATGATGGTACCGACGGCGTGGGAGTTTCAGGGACTTTCAAAATATGATGGGTTTGCCTGGTACAAACGATCCTTTACGATTCCCGCAAACTTTACTAAAGAAGACGTGGTGTTGGTGCTGGGGAAGATCGATGATTTCGATAAAACATATTTCAACGGCAAGCTGATAGGATCTACCAATGACAAGCGGCCCTTCGGCACGAGCGGGTCGTATCAGGAAACACGCGTTTATGACATCCCTCAGGAGCTTATCAGGCGAAACAGGATCAACACGATCGAAATACTGGTGGAGGACATGGGAAATATCGGCGGTATCTACGACGGGGCAATCGGTATAATAACCAAAAAGGATTATCGGTTCTATTTCGGTGAATGGCGCTAATTCTCCGCGGCCCTTAGCGCCTTGTCCGCAGCTTTTAACGTTGGCGGAAATATTTTCCAGGCGTTCTCTGCGGTTTACATTTTAATGCTGTGTTTAAAACCGATAAGCAGTAGAGGCCGCAACAAGCGCAAGGGCCACAGAGACTGTGCAATTACTTGATCTCGAACTGAGCGACGATCTGTGACTGCAGCTTGATCTTTTTGAAACCGATTTGCGGCTCGCCCTGCGCAAACTCACCTTCTACGGACTGCATACGCACATTTGAGATATTGGCTTTGTATTCCATCATTGGCTGAACAGGATCGATCTCCCAATCTCTTACCATCAAAGGTTTGCCAACCTCGGATCCGATAGCTTTCAGCAGGTATTCTGCCTTCGCCTTTGCCGCCTGCAACGCCTTGATCTTTAAATCGATTTTAAGCTTGTCAAGGTCCGAATGGCTAACCCTTGTGATGTCGGCATAATCCACCTTTACAGCCTGGAGTTTTTCAATGAATTTTTCGAGCTCCCCTGCGCTGGTCAGTTTGATCTGATAAGTCTTTTCACGAAAGGCATCCTTGTCTCGTTTGCCGATCTTTCCGATCTGGGAGCCTACATCTGCCAGCTCCAGCCGTTTCCTGTCGATGCCGGCATCCTTGATCGCATTGAGAAAATCCTTGTCGAGTTGCTCGAGCGTTGTTTTTTGCTTGTTCACTTCAAATTCGCGCAGTCTAACGATGGTGTATATTTCATTGGGTTCGATCTCCTGATAGGCTGTGCCGGTTACTTCGATGAAATGTTCCCCCTTGAAAGTTTCGTTCTGTGCGAAGGAAAAAAGCGGGATCGCTACTAAAAAGAAAACTACTGATCTGAAAGTCGTCATTGTATGTTGTATTATTTCCTGGTTAGACACAAATAAGGTGCCACCCGTTGTACTGGTGCGACTCCTTTGTCAAAAAAAAATGCGGGCTTGTGGGCCCGCATCACATTAAAGCAACTATATCGAATCAGAAGATCACCTTGGAAACGCTCGTGATCACGGCAGACAATCTCACCGCCTCGAAGATCCTCTCTTCCCTGCTGCCGAGCTCGATCAGGGATTTTTCATGAGCGTTCACGCACATTTCGCATCCGTTGACTGCACTGATCGCAAGGCTCATCAATTCAAAGAACTCCTTTCCGGTGACGGGACGGCCCATGATATTCATTTTGATACGGGCAGGGATCTCGTTGTATTTTTCTTTGTTCACGAAATGCCGGAACCGGTAAAATATGTTGTTCGCGCTGAGCAATGATGCACACGCAACGGCCTCGCCAACTTCTTCGGCTTTTGCACCTTCAGCTTCCGCGTTTTTTGCAAAGAATTCTTTAAGCAAGCCACTGTTTGCGTTGGCTGCAATAGCCACTCCCAAAAGCGCAATTTCCTTTTTGGAAAGAAATTCGCTTTCGAATGAATTCTTGAAGTTGACCTTGAGATCTGCCAGGTAACGGGACTTGCCGTTTTCAAGCAGGTCGAGCGCGTCACTCCGGTAGTCCTTTTCAAGCTTTAGAAAATCCAGAAACTCCTGTGTGGTCTCTGAATAGGTTGTTGTTAATTCCATTCCCCTTCTTCTTTGTTAGACCTTCAAAGTCTCTTTCCCTTTTTCCCAATTGCACGGACACAGCTCGTCGGTCTGCAACGCATCCAGTACGCGGATCACTTCTTTTACATTACGTCCTACATTCAGGTCGTACACGCTTACCCAACGTACTACGCCCTGAGGATCGATGATAAAAGTGGCGCGGTAGGCGATCTTTTCGTTTGGTTCGAGGATACCCAGGTCCTCTGCCAGTGATTTCGATGTATCAGCAAGCATGGGGAACTTCAGGTCACGCAGATCGTCGTGATTTTTCCTCCACGCGAGGTGTACGAACTCCGAATCGGTTGATGCACCGATAAGATTCGTATTACGATCGCGGAACTCGCCGTAATTTTTATTGAACTCTGCAATTTCTGTAGGACAAACAAACGTAAAATCTTTTGGCCACCAGAACATTACAGTCCAGCGTCCCTCGTCATTGATCAGATCGTCAGATGCGATGTCGAAGAATTCTTTCCCTTTTTCGATTGAAACTACTGCTGCCTTCTTGAACGTCGGAAATGCCTGGCCGACTGATAAAATACCTTTACTCATATTGTTTTTAGAACCTGTTTGATTAAACATGGCGCGAAAATATATCTTTCCGTTATATATACAATATCAATATTTGCTATCTAATTATTAATTTTGTCTATGATAACGATTTACAAACAAAAAGCAATCGAATGAACCTTCAGCAACTCGAATATATTGTCGCCCTCGATCTTCACCGTAACCACGTGAAGGCAGCAGATCATTGCCACGTTACCCAACCAACGTTGAGTATGATGGTGAAGAAGCTGGAGGATGAGCTCGGAGCGAAAATATTCGACCGCTCGCAGCCGCTCAAGCCGACGGCGGCCGGGGAGATTGTGATCCAGCGTGCACGCCAGATATTACAGGAGGTAAAAAACCTGAAGGATTTTATCAAGGCAGAAAAGGACTCAATCGAAGGTGAATTCCGTTTGGGCGTTATTCCCACGCTTGCACCGTATCTGCTTCCCCGGTTCCTGAACGAGTTTTTGGAAAAGCATCCCTCGGTTTCTTTTACGGTTGTAGAAATGCAGACAGAGGACATTATCAAACAACTGAAGTCGAATCGACTCGACATCGCAATCCTCGTCACACCGTTGGACGATAAAGAGATCCGTGAGATGCCTGTCTTCTATGAACCCATTTTGCTATATACTTCCGAACATTTGAAATACTACCAGCAGGATAAGGTGGATGTCAAGTCACTCTCACAGGATAACCTCTTGTTGCTGGAAGAAGGCCATTGTTTCAGGGGGCAGGTTATGAATTTGTGCACCGCCAAAGGAAAGAAAGTGCATCATCAGCTCAATTACCAGAGCGGATCATTCGAGACGTTGAAGGCCATGGTCGATAATAACTACGGGTACACATTGATCCCGGAGCTGGCGGTTAACAACAAGAACAAGCATGTGAAACATTTTACCTCACCGGAGCCTGTGCGGGAGGTGAGTCTTGCCGTTCATCAGGGATTCGTCAAGGAGGCATTGTTGACCAAATTGCGCGACGCGATCCTGAAGTCCATTCCTGCGCATTTTAAAAAGAATGAGAAGTACGTACGCGTGAAATGGAATTGATCATTTGAGTGTAATCGAAAATATTTTTACCTGGGTTTCTTTTCCCCGGATCGGTGTTTCGTTGAGTTTTTCAAAGGTAATATCGGGAAGATGATCTGCGATATTTTCAGAGACTACGATGTTGCGCTTCAATTTTGAGGCGACCTCCAGCAGCCTCGAACAGGTATTGAGCACGTCGCCATGATATGTTCTTTGATTACCGATCTTTGTGACGGCAACTTTGCCCTGATGGACCGCGCCTTTGAACTCGGGACAATAGCCAAACTCCCTGATGTACCACGATCTTCTTTTCCGAAGCTCCATGTCAAACATAGAAGCGAGATCGATGCTCCTTTTGACGTTTGCCTGGTTAAATTTCCAGGTAGTGACTACTTCATCTCCGACAAACTGATAGACCTCACCGCCGATGTCTTTCCTGCATCGCTCGAAGTCGTTGAAAAACGCCGAGAGGAACATGCTGTACCTGATGTGACCAAGCCGCTCTGCCAACATAGTGGAGTCATTCAGGTCGATGAATAAAAATATTCTGTGACCTTCCGCAGGCTGGGCCATGGTACGCGAGGCCAGGAAGTTTTGCCAGGCGATGCCGAAATCGGGAAGTGAAGGGGATGATGTAATATAGGGAGCAGCTAGCGTCATTCTGTTTGCGCGTTTGGTAATGAGACAACAATGCGCCGATATCCCCCTACGCCACGCAAATATTTTTATTAACGCTTTGGTAACATAACGTAGGCCTTTAATAGATGGTCTCTATAACCAGATAGAAACAATCACTTTGATAAAGAATCCTGAACTACTCACCTTCGGGCTTGCAACCAGGAATCAAGCAATCCTATTAATAAAGAGTCTGGGTCCGAGGGTTTGGTCTCGGTCTTCAGTGGGTGGAGCCGCGGTAACACGCGGCTTTTTTACAGGCTTTTCCAGAGATAGAGGGTGGCATATGCCTCCCAGCCTTTGTATTTTTTGAAGATCTTCTTCACTTCGTCAAGCGTCGGCTTGCGATCCATTTGCCTGAGATTTTTTATCGCGTTGTGCAGTCCGGCATCTTCGAGGGGAAAAGCGTTCTTGTAGCGGAAAGTTTTCATCAACGCGTAGTTCGCCGTCCAGTTGCCGATGCCTTTGATCTTCATCAAAGCTTCTTTAGCCTCATCAAAGGAAAGACCGCGAATCGATTCTTTGCTTACCGCCCCCGTGTTAAAAGCCTCTGCGATGTTGACGACGTATTTGGCTTTCTGTCTGGAAAATTGAAGTGGGAGCAGATGGTTGTCGTTCAGCTCGCTTACAAGCTTTGGTGTCGGGAAGAGATAATAGGAAGTGTTGTTCCAAACCAATCGCTCTCCGAAATGTTCTACGAATCGTGATTTGATGGTGTAGGCAAAAGGCAGATTTATTTGCTGTCCGATCACAGCCCAGATGAGGGACTCGAACAGATCGGGTTGGCCGATGATCCGGTAGCCATAATATTTTTTTACCAGCGGTCCGAGCAGTTTGTCATTTCTGACAAGATCGTAAAATTCTGCCAGGTCGTTTTCCAGATCGAACCACTCGTTTATGAATTGTTTGACGAATATTTTGCTGCCAGGCGTGGGTTCTGCATTCAGGAATTCAATGACGAGCTTCTGATTGCCGGACTTCAGACGTATGAGCAACTTCTGATCATCGTGCTTCATAGCCTTCAGCACCTGAGTGCCATCGACAACATGCAGAAGTTCTCTGGGAGAACGTGTCAGGAACTCGAGGTTCAATCCGTAATCAAACTCGTCCGGAAGCGGCAGTAGCAATTTTGACATGGATCAAAAATAATATGTTCTGCAATGCCACGATAGCGTGATCGCATGAATAGCAAGATTCGGGTTGAGACACCGTAAATGGTGACGCATTTTTGACATCATATGAGAGATTTTCATGAGTCTGAATGGCTAGGGATCGCGCAGTCGCTCAATGAGTACGGTTATGTCATCATTCCTCAAATGTTTACCCAAAATGAATGTGTGGGACTGCGGACGAAATATTCGCAGGCAGATCTTTACAGGAGTGTGATCAATATGGAGCGGTATCGCTTTGGCAGGGGCGAATACAAGTATTTCAGTTATCCACTGCCGGAGCTCATCGAAAGGATCAGGAAAGACTTCTATGGTCGGCTGGCCCCGGTGGCCAACATGTGGATGAAAATGCTGGGGATTGATAAAGTGTTCCCTGAAACCCACAAAGAGCTGATTGATCAATGTCGTGCTGCCGACCAACATCGTCCCACGCCACTGATATTGAAGTACGAAGCTGGCGGCTACAACACGCTTCATCAGGATCTTTACGGCGAGGTCTATTTCCCTTTTCAGGTTCTTTTTCTTTTAAGTGCTCCTGATATGGAATTTGACGGCGGAGAATTTGTGCTGGTAGAGCAGGTTCCCCGTGCTCAATCGAAAGCCATCGTTCTCAGGCTGCAGCAGGGTGATGCACTGATTTTCACGACGAACTTCCGGCCGGTTAAAGGTACAAAGGGATATTACCGGGCGACGATGAAACATGGAATTAGCGCGGTTACGAAGGGGATAAGGTTCGCTTTGGGGGTGATTTTTCACGATGCCACGTGAGTAGTGATGTATTCAGGTCAACACGTTCCCGACGTGATGACACATTAGGCTATCCTTAGTTCGTGTACTAACGTCTAACACTCAATCCCAGTACCAGCCTTTCCGATGCACAAATCCTGAGCACGGCGGGTGCGCAGGCGAGCAGCGCGCGAAGGATCCGGCCTCACTGCATGGAGGTCTGATGTGTTGGGCAAGAGATTACCCCCTGAACCCGGCTGGTTTTAATTAAACGGGAGACCCGGAAACAAAGCAAGAACCGGGTTTTTGATGGCAGAATGAAAGTCGAATTTTGATCTGTAATCAAACACTAAATTATCTTTGTATGACAATGATGATGACCCAGGATCAAATCAATTACCAGCGCATAGAGCAGGCGATCCGTTTTCTTGAGGAGAACTTCAACCGGCAGCCCAATCTTGACGAGGTTGCGGAAAAGGTACATTTGAGTCCTTTTCATTTTCAGCGACTGTTTACGGATTGGGCGGGTATAAGTCCGAAGAGATTTCTGCAATATCTCACCGTTGATTTTTTGAAGGACAGATTGAAGGAATCCAGAAACCTGGTGGAAGCTGCGGAATCTGCAGGACTCTCCAGTCAATCACGGGTTTATGATCTTTTTACAACACTGGAAGCTGTGACACCGCAGGAGTACAAGCTTCACGGCTCGGGTATTACGATAGAGTACGGCATTCATGATACGCCTTTCGGCAAGTGCCTGATCGGCGTGACGCCCCGCGGGATTTGTTGGATGTCGTTTGTAAGCATTGATGAAGACTTTCAGTTTGCACTGGAAGAAATGAAGAAGGCGTGGTATATGTCGCGGTTTCATGAGAACAGGGAGCTGACGAAGGAATTCGTTGATCAGATCTTTGGCTCCGGACGCAACAAACCGCTGCATGTCTTTGTCAAGGGAACAAATTTTCAGATCAAGGTCTGGGAGGCGTTGCTCAGAATACCTCAGGGGAGTGTGGCTACCTATCAGGATATCGCCAATGTCATCAACAATCCTAAAGCCGTGCAGGCAGTGGGATCCGCGGTTGGCTCCAACCATATTGCATATCTCATCCCTTGTCATCGGGTGATTCGTAAGGATGGGATACTCGGCGAGTACCGCTGGAGCTCCGCACGCAAGAAATCGCTCATTGGATGGGAAATGGCAAAAGGCGAGAAGTCTTAGCTGCGAGGCGTAAGCCGCGAGCTGCCAGCCAGAATTTGAAACTCACAGCTCGTGGATATCAGCTCATAGCTTTTATTTTACATACAAATTATGAATTAATCTAAACCATTTTACATACATTTACGTACATAATCAAAAATCCCGTTCATGAAAGGCACAAACCTGGGTGAATTCGAAGAGCTCGTTTTATTGACAGTGGCGGCGCTGGTCACTGAAGCTTATAGTGTTGGCGTATGTGATGAATTGGAGAAGCATACAGGGAGATCTGTAAAGCTTGGCGTCGTGCATGCCGTGTTGAACCGCCTCGAGGAGAAGGGACTTGTGAAAAGCAGGCTGGGAGAGGCGACGAGTGTTCGCGGGGGAAAACGCAAGCGTTACTATACCGTCACGAGCGCGGGAAAGGCAGCACTTCTTCGCGCGAAAGAGTTGCGCGATCAGCTCTGGAACATGATCCCTGAAATGTCACTAAAATTCCGGTAATGAAAGATCAAACGCCCATACAACCGCCGCGGTGGGCACAACGCCTGCTGGAATGGTATTGCAAACCCGAGCTATTGGAAGACCTGCAGGGTGATCTTCACGAATATTTTGATCGGCATTGTAAGAAGAGGGGAGCAAGAACCGCGCGGCTGATCTACGTGATCGATGTTTTTAAATTTTTCAGATTGTATACGATCAGAACACCTGAATTTCTCAACCTTTTAATACACTGGATCATGCTGGGTAGTTACATCAAAACATCGGGAAGGAGCATTGTTCGGAACAAGCTCTTTTCCGCCATTAACATTGTCGGACTTGCCATCAGCATGTCGGTTGGATTGCTGATGATCTCGTTTTTGAGTGACTTGTTTTCATATGACAAGTTTCATGCTGAAGGCGATCGGATCTACAGGATCGAGTCTCATCACACCGGGGCAGATGGCAGAAAAGTCGACCTGGCCTCGACCTCGGTTCATCTCGGAAAGAAAATTGCGGAAGATTTTACCGGCGTGGAGAGTAGTGTTATCCTGCGGAGAGGATTCGGCGGAGATGCGCACGCTGGCGAGGTTACCGTGGGTATATCCGGGCTCTATTCTACAGATTCTTTCTTCAGGATATTTTCTTTTCCATTGGTGGCAGGTGACCCGGAGACTGCGTTGAAAGAAGTCAACACGATTGTTTTAACAGAATCAACGGCAAAGAAGATATTTGGAACGGAGGATGTGCTGGGTAAAACCATTGAGTTTACAACAGGTTCTGACACCAGCCAAATGACCGTAACGGGGGTGATGAAGGACGTACCCAAATTTTCACACATGCAATTCGAGGCGTTGTGTTCTTTTGTGACCGTCGAAGAGCAAAATAAAAATGAGAAGGAGTTTTTTGAATATGAGAATATATGGATGAACTATGTTTATCTCCTACTGCCGGGAAATGCCGATTTGGACAATATCCAGGCAAGCCTTGACAAGCTCACGACGGCTGAGAACAAAAATCTTGACCACCGCAGCGTTAGTTTCTCACTACAGCCTCTGAATGATATCGCGTTGGGTAAAGATCTGTCCAATCCGATAGGTCCTACGATGATGATATTGGTTGTTTACATACTTGCCGGACTGGCGTTTGTGGTCATTCTTTCCGCATGTTTCAACTATACCAATCTTTCCATCGCACGCTCGTTACGTCGCTCCAGGGAAGTAGGCATACGAAAGGTGGTCGGAGCATTCAGGAATCACGTATTGGTGCAATTCATTGTTGAAGCGATCATGATTTCCCTCTGTGCACTCCTGTTTTCATTCCTGCTTTTTATTTTCCTTCGTGAACATTTCATGAATCTGGCTCCGGAGATCTCGACACTTGTGACGCTGAAACTCTCGTGGAAAGTAGTCGGCGCGTTTATAGCGTTTGCGGTGGTAGTCGGTATCCTTGCCGGATTTCTTCCGGCGCTTTTCTTTTCGAAGATCAATGCTGTCAAGGTTTTAAAAGATGCAACGACTCTTCGTGCTTTCAAGCGTGTAAACATGAGGAAGGCCCTTATCGTTGTGCAATATTGTTTTTCTCTGATGTTCATAACCGCTACGATAATCGGCTTTAAGCAATACAAATACATGCTCGCTTTTGACCTCGGGTTTAATACGGCAAATGTTCTGAACATAGAGCTTCAGGGAAACAAAAGTGACATCGTGATGAAAGAGCTCAGTGAGTTGAAAGAAATCGAAATGATGTCGCGGTCTGAAATGGTGACGAGTGTCGGTAGTTATTGGGGAGGCCAGATGAAATACACCGATCCTCAGGATTCGGCGACGGTTTGGTACAATACCATAGACGAAAATTATTTACCGCTGCATGGGCACAAGTTCCTTGCCGGGAACAACTTCACCGCGAGGGCTGGCGAGTTTGAGGAGTCGGAGGTAATTGTCAATGAGCAAGTTCTCAAACGCTTCAACATAGCTGGCGGAGATCCTCACAAGGCACTGGGCGAGCAGTTGATTGTGGAAAATAAGAAACTTACGATCATAGCCGTGATGAAAGACTTTCATTATGGGAAGGTCGATAGCAAGATTGAACCTGTCGTTTTCAGGTATTCCAATAACCTGAACAGCTTCATCAACGCGAAAATAACTTCACAGGACTGGCCTGCCACGCTTGCTGCAATAGAATCGAAATGGAAGAAGATAGATAAGGTGCATCCATTGAGTGCAAAGTTCTACACGGATGAGATCGAGCGCGCCTACAGCCAGTTTTCGGTAATGACCAAAGTGATCGGCTTCCTGGCATTCCTGGCGATCTCGATTGCCTCTATGGGACTTTTCGGAATGGTCGTGTTCACGACAGAGACGAGATTGAAGGAGATCAGCATTCGCAAGGTGTTGGGCGCTACGGAAGGTGGTTTGATCTTTATCCTCAGCAAAGGTTTCATCGCACTGCTGCTGGTTTCCGGTTTGATAGCCTTGCCGTTGACCTACCTTTTCTTTGATAAAGTGGTGCTTGCTGAAATTGCTTATCATGCCCCCTTGTCCCTGATTGACTTTCTGTTCGGTATCGGCGCTATCATGGCAATTGCCCTGCTTATGATCGGTTCGCAGACCTTGAAAGTCGCGCGTGCAAACCCGGCAGAGGTACTCAAGACTGAATAAGCGAGCTTCTTGTAATCGTTTGTGTGCCCTAACAAGCATTAGTTCCAGAAAAAATTATCAGAAACATTAAATATGAATTTGGAAGGGAAGAAAAAAACCTTCTATCTTTAACTCAATAAGTTTTGAATAGACAATGAACAGCAACACATTTTTTTGGTTTTACTACTACTTTAAGACCCGGGCGGGACTTTAAGAGTAGCGTGTTGTTGAAAAAGATAACAGATAAACTCAGGAAAGTCCCGGCAAAACCGGGACTTTTTTTTATGGCTAAAAAGAAGAAGTTAAAAATTGCAATTCAGGGGATCGCTACCAGCTTTCACGAGATCGCTGCGCTCACG
>CBHTUB010000097.1:0-14757 GCA_966095595.1 uncultured Chryseosolibacter sp.
TGGCCGGCAAGCTCAATGAACGCAACCATTACAACAGCCTGGCCTTCATGGAAGAGATGATGATGAAATGGCAGACACCGTTCACGCCCAACGTTCTCGCCATTTACCTCCTGATGCGTGTCATGGACGATGTGGCACCCATCGAAAAAATTCACAAAAGAACCGTGGAGCGGTACAATGACTGGTGCAGTTTCCTGCAGGAACGTCTCGATATCAGGCACCTCATCAGCAATCGCGATGCACATTCATTGACCGTGATACCCGTTACCGGCGATGAAGCGCTGCTGAAAAAAATAAAATCCAAAGCAAAAAAGAAAGGCATTCTCCTGGGAGAAGGTTATGGCGAGTTCAAAGCGAACACCTTCAGGATTGCAAACTTCCCCGCCATCAAAAAGAAAGAGATCAGGAAACTAAAAGATTTCTTATCCGGATTTTAGTCCGCCGGCATTGGAAATTGCGTTAGCTTTACACCAGCTATGAATACAATAGACTTCAAAGAGATCTTTTCGGTCACGCTGATTCTTTTTTCTGTAATCGATATCCTGGGATCCATCCCGTTTATCATCCTCATCAGAAAACGCGAAGGACGTATCCACGCGGAAAAGGCCACGATCATCTCCGCAGCGCTGATGATTGTCTTTTTATATCTCGGCCAATCGATACTTCAGTTGTTCGGACTTGACGTAGCGTCGTTCGCAGTAGCCGGCGCCATCGTGATCTTTATTGTCGCGATGGAAATGATCCTTGGAATCACATTGATCAAGGACGATCCCCAGGCAAAAGGTTCCGGGTCTATCGTACCTCTTGCATTTCCACTTATCGCCGGCGCCGGGACACTCACTACCATTCTTTCGCTGAGAGCAGTATACGAAGAGTGGAACATTCTCATCGGTGTCATTCTCAACCTTATCGTTATCTATATCGTTCTGCGCTCGAGCGCGTGGCTCGAAAGGGTTATCGGAGAATCTGGTTTCGCCGTTTTGCGACGCGTGTTCGGCGTGATCCTTCTGGCGATCGCTGTAAAAATATTCAAGTCTAACGTGTTCCCCGGATGATCAGGATCTATACTGACGGAGCTGCTCAGGGCAATCCTGGGCGCGGCGGCTATGGCGTGGTCATGAAGTACGGGGATTATGTGAAGGAACTCTCGCAGGGCTATCGGCTCACCACCAACAACAGAATGGAACTTCTGGCGGTTATCCGGGGCCTTGAAGCGATCAAGAAGCCAGGCATACCAGTCTCCATCTACTCAGATTCGGAGTATGTCGTGAATGCGATCGAAAAAGGTTGGATCTGGGGTTGGGAAAAGAAGAACTTCGCCAAAAAAGCAAACGCGGATCTCTGGCGGCTTTACATTCCCTTACATCAAAAATTCAAGCCAAAATTTCACTGGATCCGCGGACACGCAGGCCATCCCGAAAATGAGCGGTGCGATTATCTTGCCGTTCAGGCTGCCAACAGTGGTAATCTTCTCATCGATACGGAATACGAAAAACAGAAAGACCTCGCTTCAGAGTAGGTCGTGCAGATATAGTTTGGGTGCTGTACAACACTACCGGCATTACCGGTCGCGTGTGGCTTTTGATTTATGTTGCCGATCTTCGAGCTTGGCAAATAAAGACGAATGCTTGCAGCCGATGTCGCGCTGCATTGCAATCCCCGCTTCCTTCCCTGATGACAATCAAATAACCTTCTCCTCTTCTGAAAGCGCAATTCCGAACGACTCAAGCTCTTTCAGGATCGGATTATAGATCTCCCTGGTGATCGGAACCACTACCCCCCTTGCACTGATCTTATCGGTAAGCACGAGCTTCGTCGCGATTGCCAACGGCAGGCCTACCGTTTTGGCCATGGCCGTAAAGACGGAATCGGTCCCTGTTGCAACAAGCGATGCCTGCAGCTGCTTTTTCTTACCCTGGTGTTCGTAGACGAATCGATGCCACATCACGATCTGGTCTTTATCCGATGGATTCAGCTTCCACTTTTTGTTGAGGATATGCTCCAGTATCTGCGCGGGCGTTCCTTTGTCAAGGCCGATGGGCTGATCATCAAACAATCCGGCCCAGCGCAGGAAATTGACTTCATGTCCGTCGAGCTTCAACAGTGGATGATTGGCAATTTTCTGGTCAATCGCATCGCTTCCTTCCGGAAGGAACGAATCCAGAAATGCTGCATGGGTCATTGCCCTGACGCCTTCCATTTCATAGCTGTCGTCACAGCAACCCAACTGCACAAAAACATTCCATGCCGAGCAGAATCCTTCATTGCGCAGCGTACCCCGTATCATCGTTTGCAGTCCGGACAATCCATATGTATCGATGTATTTGAGTGAATCACGGTTTGCATATCCCTCATAATTTCCCAATGACGGAACGGCGATCTTTGTCGTCCTCTTGAACAGCTGCTGATAGGGAATATATTTGAATCTACCCGCCTGCAAAAATTTGGCGGTACCCTGACCTGCCATCACCACATTGCGTGGATTCCAGGTGAACTTGTATCTCCACGGATTTTGCGGATCGGTTTCAGGGGCGATCAATCCTCCCGTAAATGACTCGAAGGACAACAACCTTCCTCCCTCGCCCTTGATCCTGTCGATGAGCTGCATGGCGCTCATGTGATCGATACCCGGATCGAGGCCACATTCATTGAGGAAGATCAATCCCTTGGCCCTTGCCTCCACATCGAGCGACTTCATTTCTTCCGATACGTAGCTCGCCGTCAGGAGATGTTTGTTATACTTTAAACAGTTGATCGCAACGATGGGATGCAGCATGGCGGGAAGCAGGGACACCACACAGTCGGCCGATCTTATCACGGCAGTTGCCTGCTCATCTTCGATATTGAACTGAATCGCTTCACCACAGGGATGACCGTTGACTTTATCGTTCGCCATGGCCCTGGATGCGTCGCCTACGACAACCTTCCATTTATTCTTTACAGCCTGGTCCAGTAAGTAGGAGATGAGTGACGACGATGAACGGCCTGCGCCGAGTACTAATATTGTTTTCATTCAAAGATCAAAATGGGCCGCAAATTAATGAATTAGTGCACACGATTTCTGTGAGCAAAATGGTAACTTGTTAATTCGGATAAATAAATATTTATGGAAGATTTTGTGATCGTAAATCATCTTGAAGACCTGGACCTTGAATCCAAATACCTTGTACATAAAGCAAAAGACGCTACAAATCACGCTTATGCACCCTACTCCAAATTCCTTGTGGGCGCAGCAGTCCTGCTCGCAGACGGGACAGTAGTAACGGGAACAAATCAGGAGAATGCGGCCTACCCCTCGGGCATGTGCGCAGAGCGTGTCGCACTTTTTTCCGCCATCAGTGCCCACCCGGACGCGGTGATCATAAAAATTGCTGTAGTAGCCAAAAGAAAAACACATAAGGAGCTCTTGCCTGCAACCTCGTGCGGCCCGTGCAGACAGGTAATGCTGGAGTTCGAGCTTCGCCAGGGCAGGCCGTTCGAAGTGGTGATGCAGAACCAGGAGATGCAATGGGTGAAATCACCATCCGCAAAAGCACTGCTGCCATTCTGCTTCACCAATGCCAGCCTGGAACACCATGAGAAACATTAACCCAGCGGCCAGGTGGGCTATTCCGCTTTATTGACCCTAAATATTACGTGACACATTGGAACGTGCTGCATTTTCAATAATTTACCTGCTCTGGTCTTAAACCCCGATCCGAAAGGACTAGCACCTTATGAAGTTCCTCGAAAATAAATCCCTGAAGCGCCTCGCTTTATACCTGGTTGGGATTATTCTCATCCTGTTCATCGCCGAAGTTTTGATCATCTCGGACAGGCTGAACGCGCTGGAAGAGTCACAGGAAAAAAGGGACTTCGCGAGACAGGCGCAATTGCAGGGTCAACAGGTGTCCATTATGACGAACGCCCTTCTTGATGGCCGGACAGACGTTGCCGCCAATCTTTATGCGGAATTGAATGAACAGGACAACAACCTTAATCTTCTGAAGAGCGGCGGCCGTATTCCGGGAAAAGACTTTTTCCTCGAGCCTCTGGGCCCGCTTCCCGGAATAACATATGAAAACCTTTACGCGAACTGGTTGCGATACCGGGAAGACGTAAAGGGACTGCTGACCACTGACCCTCTTGCTCAAGATGTTACTGAAAAACCTGTGGTCCAACTCACACCATCCGATAGTGCAGGAACCGCCTCCATGGATTCTCTGGCGACAAGTTCAGATTCAACCGCCAGGAGTGAGGCTGCTACCCTGCTCCCCCACAGTGATGTTACGACTGATATCTCGGTCAGATCTGAAGTTGCAAGGTTGCTGCCTGGCCAATGGCTGACAATTTCCCATTGGTATAACCGACTTCTCCAGGACCTGACCGATGAGGCGCAGAAAAAAAAGGAGGCGCTTCAACTATGGTTGCTACTGTCGGTTCTGTTCGACGTTTTCATCATCGGGCTGTTATATTATCTCTTCATGAAGAAGATCATCAGGCCGTTGGCAAAAGTGCAGAACAATGCCTCGAAACGCCTTCAGGACACAGCATTCGCAAACGACGAGATCGGCGCGCTCACCAGGGAGGTCAACGATATCCTTGAGCAGCTCAAAGACGCTACGGACTTCGTCGCTGCCATAGGTCAGGGCAAGCTGGATTTTGATTACAAGGTGCTCGATGACGCCTATGCCGAAGGAAAAAATCGCCTGGCGGACTCACTTATTGAAATGCAGCGACAGCTGAAGACACTCAATGAAGAGGAGCAACGTCGTCAATGGGCAAATGAAGGGCTTTCCAGGTTCGTCGATATCTTGCGATCGTCGAACGATAACATTACTGAGCTTTCCGATAAGATCATCTCGGCACTGGTAAAATACACCAACTCGAATCAGGGCGGGCTTTATATCCTCAACGACGACGATGAAAGGAACAAGTTCCTGGAACTGGTTTCCATTTTTGCCTTTGACATCAAGAAATTCGAAAAACAGAAAGTAAAGCTGGGTGAAGGGATACTGGGACAGACATTCCTTGAAAAAGAGACCACTGTCCTTAATGACGTTCCTCACGAATACATCCGGATCACCTCCGGTCTGGGGGGCGCCAATCCCAAATCGCTGCTGGTGGTGCCATTACGGGTAGACAAAGATGTTTATGGTATTGTCGAGCTGGCGTCGTTCAGGAATTATCAACCGCACGAGATTGCTTTTGTAGAAAAGCTCGCAGAGATGATCGCATCGACGCTTGCCTCGGTAAAAGCCGCTCACCGGAATCGGCAGCTTATCGAGCAGTTTCAGCAACAGACAGAAGAGATGCGCTCCCAGGAGGAAGAAATGCGACAGAATATGGAGGAGCTTCAGGCTACGCAGGAAGAGCTGGCGCGCAAGGAGCGCGACTACATAGAGCGGATAGAAGACCTTGAACGCGAGGTTGCAGGGGCCGACGTCGGCAAATCGCAGGTATCGATCAATGAGCAGGAGTATCAGTTCAAGATAAAAACACTCGAGCAGAAGCTCGCCGAAGTGCCTGCCCGAAGCGATGACTGGGCTGTGGCTGAGGAGGTTGAGAAGACTCTTCGCTTTCAGATCGAAGCATTGAAAATCAGCGGGGATGCGTCGGGGAACAAAGCCTGATTCGGATGAAGTGTTACTACGCTTTAACGATTTTTCATAACAAATCCTAAAGGTTTTACCAGGCGCGCGAGCGGACTGATTTTATCTTTCAGGGAGTTGTTTTAAATGCTTTTTTTTCAGCTAATTAGCACAAAATAGTTAATTTCATTCCCCTTTCGAAATGGTGGTCGTGGGTGCTGTTTGAGACTCATGTAAGATTTACAGCTCAAACGCTCCGGCGAGAACATTTTGAAAATTAACTTTGAGCCATAAACCTCACTCATGCAGGACATCGATATCGCAGACCTGAAACGGATCTCGGAGTTGATATACCAAAAGTATAATTATGACTTCCGGAATTACGCCATGTCTTCATTCAAACGGCGGGTTTTGAGAATCATGGAGCTCAAAAAGCTCAACGTTGAAGCTCTGATCAAAAAGCTGAATGACACACCCGTTTTCATCAACGAGTTTCTCGACGAACTCACCGTGAACGTCACCGAGATGTTCAGGGATCCAAGCTTCTGGAGGATCATGCGTGAAGAGATCATCCCTGCCATTCTCCTCAATCACAAACAATTCAAGATCTGGCATGCGGGCTGCTCCTCCGGCGAGGAAGTGCTCACGATGTGTATCATGCTCAAGGAAATGGGCATCCTTCACGACGTAACACTCATTGCAACGGATCTGGATGTGAATATCCTCGAGCGGGCAAAATCCGGAACATACGCTATCAAGAACATGGAGCTGAATGAAAAAAATTATATCAGGTTCCAGGGTACCGGAAGCTCGCTGAAGGAGTACTACAAGGAAGACAATGGCTATGCAGTTTTCAACAAGGAGCTGCTAACCAACGTGTCATTCCGTAAACATGACCTGGTTCTGGGCGAGATCTTCAATAAATTCGATTTGATCCTGTGCCGGAATGTGATGATATATTTCAATCAGACGCTGCAAAACGACGTGCTGAAGAAATTCCATGAGAGCTTGTTTAAATACGGCTACCTGGCCATCGGCTCAAAAGAGTCGCTGATCTGGTGTGACTATGCAAACCGCTTTATAGTGGTCAACAACGAAGAGAAGATATACAAGAAAATAAAGGACTAAGCGACCTGTCAACTGACTAATGAACAAGTACAACTTAAATAACAGCTACAAAGCCGTTGTTATAGGAGGGTCAGCGGGCAGCTTTCAGGGAGTCGTGAAGATTCTGTCGCAGTTGCCTAAAGGGTTCCCCTTGCCCATCATCATGTGCCTTCACCGGCTCAAGCATGTGCGCAATGGATTCGTTGAGGCATTGTCGATCAAAAGCGTGGTTCAGGTGACTGAACCCAATGACAAGGAGGCAATAAAAAGAGGAAATGTATACCTGGCCCCGGCCAATTATCATATGTCTGTAGAACTCGGAAATTATTTCGCACTATCAACGGAAGAGATGGTAAACAACTCGCGGCCGGCTATCGATATCACACTATCCACCTGTGCCTTCGTGTACAAGGAGAAACTGATCGGCATCCTCTTGTCGGGCGCGAATCGCGACGGAGGCGCCGGAATGAAAGCCATCCACGAGAAAGGTGGCATTACCATCGTCCAGGATCCATCCGAGTGCATGATCGACACCATGCCCAAGGCGGCCCTGGCCATGACCAAGATCGACCACGTGATGAAGGTGGATCAGATCATTAATTTTTTTAAAGAACTAGATAAGCAATACAGATGATAACGCTTTTCAAAGATCGGCACAAAATGGGGTTGCTTCTTGCAGCCGTTTTCTTTCTTGGCATCATTGCCTCGATCTATTCAATCTACGCGCTGCCACACAAGCTGATGATCGGCGACGTGCTTCATCCCGCATTCGTCAACACCTATATCGTACTTGCCATAACGTTCCTCACCGGAGGGATCTCGATATGGTATGCGCTGCAGCACAAAAATGAGGTGATCGTCTATCGCGACAAGCAGACCGACGTGACGGCCTCCGACTCATCAACTGGCTCGGCAGGCCAGACCACCATATCGCTCGAACCTGTTAAAGCCAGCATCAAGCAAGTATCGGGAAAGGAAAAGGTATTGCAATCCGCCATCCAGGCCGTTTGCAGGCAACTCGACGCTGGTCAGGGAGCAGCATACCTTACGATCGAAGATGACCGTGGCAGACGGGTAGAGCTGAAAAGCGGTTATGCATTGAGCATCGGCGAAAATACGGTGGTCAGCTACGCCTATGGAGAAGGTTTGATCGGACAGGCTGTATCAGGCGCACGCACCCTGTACGTCGACGAGGTCCCCGAAGGATACGTGAAGATCATTTCCGGTCTCGGCAGCGCGTCACCGAAGTACCTGCTGATCGTACCTGTAAAAAAAGATGAAAAAGTACTGGGTGTGCTGGAGATCGCATCCTTTACTCCGATAAATGAAGACCAGAAGAAATTTGTAGAAGAGTCGGCCAGGCTAGTTGCCGAAAGTATTTCCGGCAATTGATGGTTTAACCCGCTAGTATGATGAAAGGCATTAAGATAAGTACAAAGATCACGTTCCTGATAGTTGCATTGGGTGTCATCGCTGTCTCTGCAATCAGTTTATTCACATACGATTATGTGATCAGGCTGAGGCAGGACAAATTCACGACGAACCTTACCGTGATCGCAGACAACAGGGCATCGTACATCAACAATTATCTTGAAAGGGTAGCATCGTCAATGCAGTTGCTTCAACAGTCCGACGTATTGAAAAGCGGCGGAACTTCAACGACTGCGGCCGATGACATGAGCGCGCTTCTCGCCGCTGATCCCTTCGCAGAACCATCTGGCGAAGACACGACACAAAGCAGTTCCGGGGGATTCAGCCTGAACGACTACCTGGCCTCGCAGAAAAGTATCTTCGGGTTCGATGAGCTCCACATTACCAATGCAACCGGCTATCTCGTAGCTTCTTCGGAAGGCAAGACAGGAAATCTCCTCGATCCCGACGGAATGACCTACGATAACGCACAACGGGGACTTTACTTCAGCCAGATCACTACCGACACTACCGGTTGTTTCGCAGCTATTCCACTGCAGGCCAACGCAGGACCCCAGATCATCCTTGCCAAAATACGCATGGGCGACATCTTTAAAACGCTGCAGGAGCGCAAGGGACTTGGAGAAACCGGCGAAGTCCTGCTGGCTCAATACAACCCCATATCGAAAAAGATACGATTCGTAAGCCCGTTACGGTCAGACATGACGATCCCGGCATATAACGAGACGGACGATGTTGTCAATAATATCAACCGGATCATACAGGGACAGCCGCCGGTTTTGCAGGGCAAGGACTATCGCGGACAAAAGGCGCTTGAGGTAGCAAGAAAGATCGAACATGCCAACATGTATCTGCTCGCCAAGGTCGATGTGGCTGAGGCGAATGGCGAGACTGGCGATCTTGTCACTACGCAGTTTTACACAGGTCTCTCCGTTGTAGCGATCGCCACCCTCCTTTCGATGATCTTCGCGCGCTCATTCACCCGGCCGCTATACGGCATGAGAAACAAGCTCAGCATGGTGGCGCAGGGTGTGTTACCGGAGAGCACCGAAGACCATGGCAACGACGAATTCGGCCAGATGGGCCAGAAGGTGGACGACCTTGTAAAGGCCCTTAAAGCCAACGCAGACTTCGCCCAGCGGATCGGTGAAGGTAAATATGACACGGAATTCAAACCCGCCAGCACCGATGATGTTTTGGGAATGTCATTGATCAACATGCGAAAAAACCTCATCGAGAACGAACGTCGCGATACGGAGCGTAACTGGATCGTCAGGGGGGTAGCGGAGATCAGTGAGATCCTCAGGATGCACGACAGCATCGATAACCTGGGCGAGGATGTCATCAAGTTCATTCTCGGAAAGATCGACGCGATCCAGGGAGCCTTTTACGTGGTCAATGATGACGATCCCCAGAAAAAGATGATCGAGATGAGGGCAAGCTGGGCATACAACAGAAAAAAATATCTGAAGTCAAAGTTTAGGTTCGCCGAAGGCCTTGTAGGTCAGGCAGCAGCCGAGCAAGACACCATTTTAAGAACCGAGATACCCGACGATTACGTAACGATCACTTCGGGTATACTTGGAGACCAGCGGCCAAAATGTGTATTGATCGTGCCCCTCATTACCAACGAGGAAGTGTACGGGGTCCTCGAATTCGCAGGCTTCAAGAAATTCAATCCTTCGCAGGTAAAATTCGTACAGGAACTCAGCTTGATCCTCGCGCGTACGATCTTCAATATCAAGGTAAACGAACGCACACGCAGGCTCCTCGCCGAATCTCAGGAAATGAGTAACGAGCTCAAGGAGAAGCAGGAAGTTCTTCGTCAGAATGCCGAGGAGATGCAGGCGACGCAGGAAGAGCTCAAGCGTTCCAACCAGATGCTCGAAGAGCAGATCGAGGAAGTGAACAGGACACAGAAGCGGATGCAGCTCCTCCTGGAGAACGCTTCGGAAGTCATCACCATCTACGAAGAGGACGAAAGCATCCGATACATCTCTCCTTCCGTCGAGACCATCCTGGGTTACGGCCAGAAGGAAATGATCGGCAAGAGCGATATCGACAAGGTTCATCCGGACCACCGCGATACGTTCAGGGATATCTTCCGCAAAATGAAGGCTTCTCCTGACGCCAAGGTGACCATGCAATACGAGTACAAGTCAAAGGACGGCAGCTACATCTGGATCGAGTCCACCGGAACCAATTGTATGTCCAACCCTGCGATCCATGGATACATTCTCAACTCACGCGATATTACCGAGCGCCGCCGTGCAGAACAGGAGCAAAGGATGCGAAGCAAAATGCAGGCGTTGTCGGAGAACTCGCCCTACCTTATCACGCGTCTCGAAGACGGCTCGATCTCGTACATCAACCCTGTCATCGAAGCATATACCGGAAAGGGACCTTCACTCTATCTGAACAGAAAGGTAAACGAAGTCGAACTCGACAACTCGATCCTCGCAGGCTGGCTGAATATCGTGGAGGAAGTCAACAGCAAGAACGGCAAGGTGGCGACCGAAATGGATTTCCCTTCGGAAATGGGTAAACGTGTGATGCAGGTGAACGCTATCCCGGAATACGACGAGAGCGAGAAGCTGGAATCTGTTCTCGTGGTTTCGCACGACATCACCGAGCGCAAGCTGATCGAGCTCGAGATCCAGAACAAGAACAAGAAGATCACGGAAAGTATCAACTACGCGAAACGTATCCAGACCGCGATCCTGCCCAATACCCGGGTGATCAATCGCGCGCTCCCGGATTCATTCATCTTATACAAACCACGCGACGTGGTATCCGGTGACTTCCCATGGTTTGTACAGATCAAGGACGACATATTCATCGCCGCGGTGGACTGTACCGGTCACGGAGTACCCGGTGCGTTGTTGTCATTGATCGGCTACTTCCTGCTGAATGATATAGTACGGAGCCGGAAAGTTACGGAGCCCGGAAAGATCCTCGACCTGCTGGATGAAGGCGTAACCACGACCCTTCGTCAGGACGAAGATTCGACAACAAAGGATGGGATGGACATCGCACTCTGCAAGATCAATCTGAACGAAGGTCTTGTCGAGTACGCCGGTGCCCACAGGCCACTCTACATTATGAAGAACGGCCAGATGGAGGAAGTGAAGGGCAACAAGTTCCCTATTGGCGGGGGTATCTTTAAGAACCAGACCAATTTTACCAATACAAGGATCAAACTTGACAAAGGCGATTCAATATACTTCAGCTCGGATGGATTCCCCGACCAGTTTGGTGGACCTGAGGGACGGAAGTTCGGACCGAAGAAGGTACGTGAAATTATCGAACGGGTTCATGGCCTGCCGATGAAGGATGCGGTCAATGAATTTGATAATCAGTGGGAAGGCTGGAGGGGTGACCATAAGCAGACCGATGACGTCCTGCTCATAGGAATTAAATTCTAATTATATAATCCGGTAAAAGGAAAAACCATAGGGTTTAATAAAAACTTAATAACTTAGCAAACTACAAACGTAATCCCTTAGCGCATGAACTTTATCTATGACCTGCACCGCACTATGATGTCACAGAAATTGATTCTGGTTTACCAGGGTGATTTTACCCAGGAGACCACGAAATCAATTCTGGCGATGGCAGAGCGCAACATCGACTCCTCAGGCGAAGATTCCAGCATAAAGCGAAAGGTCTTCAACGTCATGGTTGAATCGCTGCAAAACATCGTCAAGCACAGCGACGAGCTGGTCGACGGGACAATTCGCAGCCATGCTGCCATCTTTCTTATCGGCCGCGAAGACACCCGCTATACCATAATGTCCGGGAACCCCATCAGGAAAGCAAATATCCCTGCGCTAAAGGAAAAACTTGACCTGATCAACGGCCTTGACAAAGATGGATTGAAGGAGCTCTACAAGGATATTATCAAGAACACAACAATTTCTGAGAAGGGTGGTGCGGGACTTGGTTTCGTCGATATGGCCAGGAAGTCGGGCGAAAAGCTCGAATTCGTATTCCCTGATATGAACTCCGAGTACTGCTTTTTCTGCCTCAAGGTGAACGTGCCGAGAGAAGCTTAATCAGAAAGCTTAATAATTAAAATCAAGAACTAAAAAAACGAGCATATACCATGGAAATCTTAAATCTCGAAGGAACCGAAGATACACCAAAGATAATCCTCGATAAAAAGAATGGAATTTTCGAAATCTCGGGACGTTCCCTGCCAGAAGACTCAGCCGAATTCTACCGTCCGGTTTTGGAATGGATAGAAAAATACAGCGGCGAGCCTAATCCACAAACCGAGTTCGTATTCAAGCTGGAGTACTTCAATACCGCGTCTTCAAAGCTGATACTGGACGTACTTTCAGCCCTGGAAGACATCAAGGGAATGAAGATCAACTGGTATTTCCATGAAGACGACGAAGATATGGAAGAAGCCGGACAGGAATTTTCCGAGCTTGTAGAGATACCGTTCGAATTCAGAACGTACTAGGAACGGTACATACTACCTTCAATCGGTTAGTTGTCGGAATTAGTTTTCCTTACATGGGTGACTGATTGACGGCTAACCGATGTTTTTTTTCTATTTTTATAAATTACTTTCAGCCCAACTAGTGAAACATGAGTGAGGAAATACTCAAAGCCCTGACCCAGCTTTTCGCAATCATCACAAAGCAGGACGGGGGCGTTACAGAGAAAGAGAGAGAATATGTTATTCACTTCTTCCAGACGGAGCTCGATAAAGACTCTGTCAGGGAGTACGTTGATCTGTATGATCAGTTTTCGGGCTATGGAAAGGAAGAAGAAGAGGGCAAGTCAAAGCTTACCTCCGTAAAAGACTCGGTAAAGACACTGGGTATCTGCAAGAAGATCAACAAGACGCTGACGCAGAAACAAAAGGTAGTCGTACTGATCAAACTGCTCGAACTCGTGGCAACTGACGGAAACTTCTCTCCGCAGCGTCGCGAGATCATCAACACGGTTTCCACGGTTTTCAATATCGTCCAGGACGAATACTCGCTGATCGAGACGTTCGTGATCTCGAAGGACATTTCGGCACTGGATTTTGTCGATATCCTGCTCGTCAATTCAGGCCACGCTGCCCAGGAGGGAAAGCCATACAAGCATGTTCACGGGCATATTGAAGGCAACCTGGTCTTCATGCGCGTGCGAAGCGTAGAAATGTACTTCACCAAGTACATCGGCGACGAGCTTAACGTACTGAATGGCTTCACCATGGAGCCCAATCACGTTTACCTGTTCTCGCACGGAAGCACGATCAAGACCCAGGTAGGTGACGCGCTATACTACAGCGACGTGGTCGCCAACTTCAACGAAGAGCTCAAGACCACCAAGCTCTCTTTCAACGCTACCATCGACGAGCTGAAGTTCCCCAACGGAGCAATAGGCCTGCGCAACGTTCTGATATCCGAAGGACCAGGCAAGCTCATCGGTATCATGGGTGCCAGCGGTGCGGGAAAGACCACGCTGCTGAACGTGCTTGCGGGACTTGTGAAACCTACAAAAGGCCAGATCGTCATCAATGGATTCGACATTCACACGCAGAAAGAGAAGATACATGGCGTGATCGGCTACGTTTCGCAGGACGACCTGCTGATCGAAGAACTTACCGTATACGAAAACCTTTACTATAACGCCAAGCTTTGCTTTGCCAACTTCACCGAGGAGCAATTGCATCAGCGCGTGATGGAGGTGCTGGAGAACCTCGGCCTCGATCAGAGAAAAGATCTGCGTGTGGGTAATGCTTTGGAAAAAACAATTTCCGGCGGTCAGCGGAAACGCCTGAACATCGCACTGGAACTGATCCGCGAGCCGGCCATCCTTTTCCTTGACGAACCAACCTCAGGACTTTCATCACGGGATTCCGAGAACGTGATCGACTTGCTCAAGGAATTGTCACTGAAAGGCAAGCTGATCTTCGTCGTTATCCACCAGCCTTCCTCGGACATCTACAAGATGTTCGACAAGATGATCATCATGGATACCGGCGGTTATCCGGCGTATTACGGCCACCCGGTCGAAGCCGTTACCTATTTCAAAAAATCAACGCTACAGGTAGATGCCAACCGCGGACAATGCGAAACATGCGGTAACGTCAATCCGGAACAGATATTCAACATCATCGAGGCTATTGTAGTAGACGAATACGGGCAGCCTACCAGCAAAAGAAAGTTCTCGCCGCCACAATGGTACGAGCTCTACAAGGAAAGATTCCGTATCAACAAGGTGGAGGATGTCCGTGAAGAGCCGCCGCATTCGCTACATCTTCCGAGCAAAATAAAGCAGACGTCGATCTTCACCGTGCGCGATACCCTGGCCAAGATCAGCAATAAGCAATATCTGCTGATCAACTTACTGGAGGCTCCGCTGCTGGCGTTGATCCTGGCTTTCATCATCAAATATAAAAGCGCACCTGGCGGAAAGGAATATCTCTTCAGGTTCAACGACAACTTTCCTGCCTTCATCCTGATGAGCATCATCGTTGCCCTGTTCGGCACCACCAGCGACCTTGTCGCGAGCTTTTCGTGGATACTGGCGGTGAGCTTCATCGCCACCGGGGCGATGCTTCTCCAGATCGCCGCCTGCGAACGCTACGTCCGCCAGCCGCTGCAAGTCGACCGTGCCGGCCGGCTTGCCGCCGGCATCGATCACC